>CAZUMH010000089.1:0-14577 GCA_964621645.1 uncultured bacterium | reverse complement strand
TTCACATGCGGCTTATTACGTTCAAATTTCTCCTTCGCCATGGGTAGAACCCTCCTTATCTTTCTTTTTAAACAAATCCTCTAACTTTTTTCAAAATTTTATTATATTCGTGATCCGGCACCTGCTGATAGCTGTCGAACTGCATGGTATACAACGCTCTCCCCTGGGTGTTGGAACGGAGATCCGTGGCGTAACCGAACATCTCCGCCAAGGGAACAGTAGCATGGATTACATGCTGCCCCGTGCGGGTAGAAAGGCCGGAAACCTGTCCGCGGCGCGCGTTAATATCTCCCAGAACGTCTCCCAGATACTCCTCCGGAACAACGACCTCTATCTTCATCTGCGGTTCCAACAGTACCGAACTTCCTTTGCGCAACCCATCCTGAAAGGCCATGGATGCAGCCGTCTTGAAAGACATCTCATCTGAATCCACCGGGTGGTAAGAACCGTCCAGCAAAGTTACCTGCACATCGATCACCGGATAACCGCAGACGACTCCGTTATTCATAGTCAGCCGTATGCCGTCATCAACCGGCTTGATATACTCGCGAGGCAGAGTGCCGCCGACCAGCTGGTTTTCAAAAATGTATCCCGATCCCCGGGGGAGGGGGTCCATCTGGATGACCACATGACCGTAATGTCCCTTTCCTCCCGTCTGCCGGATAAACCTGCCCTCAGTCTTAACAGGCTTGGTAATAGTCTCCTTATACGCCACCTGGGGTTTCCCGATATGTGCCTTCACCTTGAATTCCCGTAAAAGCCGATCCGTGATGATCTCCAGGTGCAGTTCCCCCATGCCGGCAATTAGCGTCTGCCCCGTTTCCTCGTTAATCTGCACCTTGAAGGTGGGGTCCTCATCACTGAGCTTTTCCAGAGATTCGAAGAGCTTGTCCTCATCGCTCTTGGTCCTCGGTTCTATCGCTACAAAAATAACCGGTTCCGGGAAGTGCATTGATTCCAGAGCGATCGGATGCTTGGTATCGCAGAGCGTATCACCCGTTTTGGTATATCGCAATCCAACCGCTGCCACAATATCACCGGGATATACCGTCTGGATATCCTCCCGTTTATTGGCATGCATTAAAAGCAGCCGGCTAAGGCGTTCTTTCCGGTCTTCTCTCGAGTTCAGTACGTAGGAGCCGCAGGTCGCCGTTCCTGAGTACACCCTGAAATAGGTCAGTTTTCCCACGTAGGAATCACTGATTATTTTAAAGGCCAGGGCCGTAAAGGGCTCTTCTTCATCAGGATGTCGCAACACCGGTTTGTTTCGTTTGGTCTCGATTCCTTCCACCGGGGGAATATCAAGCGGCGAAGGCAGATAGGATATGACCGCATCCAGCAGGGGCTGTACTCCCACATTTCTCAGAGCCGCGCCGCAAAGCACGGGAACGATACCGGTGCTCAGGGTTCCGGTACGCAGCGCCCGCTGGATTTGGGCGGTAGTGAGTTCCTTCTCTTCCAGAAAGGCCTCTAACACCTCATCATCATATTCCGATATCACTTCCAGAAGGTGGTGCCGATACTCCTCAGCCTCTTCTTTATAGTCAGCCGGGATTTCCACTTCGTCCCACTTTGCCCCGAGTTCCATGGCGTTATAGATATAGGCTTTCTGGCTGATAAGGTCAATAACTCCGCTGAAGGTCTCCCCCGCGCCAATGGGCAGTTGGATGACCACCGGTTTGGCGCCCAACCTCGTCTTTATCATCTCCAATACATTAGCGAAATCGGCTCCTACCCGGTCCATTTTATTAACGAAAGCAAGCCGCGGAATATGGTATTGATCGGCCTGTTTCCAAACGGTTTCAGACTGAGGTTCAACGCCGCTGACGGCACAGAAGATGCCCACGGCACCATCGAGTACCCGCAGAGAGCGTTCCACTTCAATGGTAAAATCCACATGTCCCGGAGTATCGATGATATTGATCTGATAATCTTTCCAGAAACAGGTCGTTGCCGCCGAGGTGATCGTGATCCCCCGCTCCTTCTCCTGTTCCATCCAGTCCATGGTGGCCGCCCCTTCATGTACTTCGCCCATGCGATGCACCTTGCCCGTGTAGTAGAGAATCCTTTCCGTCGTAGTAGTCTTCCCCGCGTCAATATGGGCCATGATGCCGATGTTGCGAATATGTGATAAGGGGCTCTTCTTCATTGCATATATTCTCTGTAAGTCAGCTTTACCGTGCTCTTTCTTACCAGCGGAAATGAGCGAACGCCTTGTTCGCTTCCGCCATTTTGTGGGTATCCTCCTTCTTCTTGACAGAAGATCCCTCGTTATTGGAAGCGGCCGTCAATTCAGCCGCCAGCCGCTCGGCCATCGTCTTCTCGGAACGTTTCTTGGCAAAATCGATAATCCAGCGATACGATAACGCCTGTTTTCTGTCCGGCCTGATTTCTACCGGAACCTGATAGGTGGCACCGCCAACCCGTCGGGATCGCACTTCCAGGATAGGAGCGACGTTGTCAAGAGCCTTCTTGAACACGTCTATCCCCTTATTCCCTGTCTTTTTCTCGATGATCTCCATGGCGGAATAGAAAATATCCTCCGCCAGGCTGCGCTTTCCCCGGCGCATCAAACCGTTGATGAATTTTGTTACCTTCTCGTTGTGATATACAGGATCCGGTAACACTTCCCGCTTGGCTGCTTTTCTTCGTCTCGACATCGATTATATCCTCACCTACTTCTTGCGTTTCACCCCGTACTTGGATCTGCCCTGTTTCCTGTCGTCTACACCGCTGGTATCATATGTTCCCCGAACAATGTGATACCGCACACCAGGCAGGTCTTTTACACGTCCCCCCCTAATGAGAACGATGGAGTGCTCCTGCAAATTATGGCCCTCACCGGGGATATAGGCCGTCACTTCGAATCCATTGGTGAGGCGAACCCTGGCCACCTTGCGCAGGGCCGAATTCGGTTTCTTGGGCGTAGTGGTGTACACACGCGTGCAGACACCCCGCCTCTGGGGACAGTTTGTCAGCGCCGGAGCTTTGGTCTTCTTGATAATCTCTTTGCGGCCTTTGCGCAACAGTTGATTCAGTGTAGGCAAGTAATTCCTCCTCAACTCTATTCTGTGTGACTCGTTTCACTCTCCGGAACCGCTTCCGGGGATTTCTTTGCAACATCTTGTTCCGTATCAACTTCGTCTTCTATATCCGGAGTGATGACATCCAGTTTCTTCAGACGTCGCATTCCTGTTCCAGCTGGTATCAGGTTACCCATGATGATATTCTCTTTCAATCCTTCCAGGTTATCAACCCGACCCTTAATGGCTGCATTAGTCAGCACCCGGGTCGTTTCCTGGAAGGCTGCGGCTGACATGAAAGAATTGGTGCCGAGAGAGGCCTTGGTGATACCGAGAAGCAGTGGATGGAACGTGGCAGGTTTGGCCGCCCGGAAAGTTGCCTGTCTCAATTTGGTCTCTTTCAGCTCTTCATTGGCCTGTTTGCCCCTGTTTTTATCGACAATGTCACCCTCGAAAAACTCGGAATCTCCCGGCTCTTCCACCACGACTTTGGAGAGGATCTCTTCGTTGGTTTTAAGGAACTGGATTCTGTCGACCTGATCTCCTTCCAGAAATTCGGTGTCGCCCGGATCATCAACCTGGACCTTGCGCAGCATCTGACGCACAATAACCTCGATATGCTTGTCATTGATGCGCACACCCTGAAGACGGTATACTTCCTGGATCTCGTTTACCAGATATTCCTGTACCCGGTTGGCGCCCAGGATGGCAAGAATATCGTGGGGAACCACCGATCCTTCCGACAGTTTTTCTCCGGCAAACACCCGATCTCCTTCATGCACCAGAAGATGTTTTCCGTAGGGGATAACGTAACCCCGCCTGTCCTTCCCGTCATCGGAAACCACAAATACCTTGCGCACTCCCTTTTTGACCGGACCGAACTCCACTGTTCCGTCGATTTCGCTGACCACCGAAGGTTCCTTGGGCCGGCGGGCTTCAAAAAGCTCGGCCACCCGGGGCAGACCACCGGTGATATCCCGGGTCTTGCTGATTTCCCGGGGAATTTTCACCAGCACATCGCCGGCGGTTACGCTCTCTCCATCTTTCACCATCAGGTGAGCATGGGTGGGAATAATATAGGAACCGAGCTTCTTCCCCTTTTCATCTACTATCTGGATATGGGGGCTGAGCTCCTTGTTTTTGGACTCAATGACTACCATCTGTTTCTGACCGGTAGCCTCATCTACTTCTTCCCGGAAGGTGATATTTTCGATGATATCTGTGAACTTGACAACACCGTCCGTGTTTGAAAGAATAGTATCAGAGTAGGGGTCCCAGCGGAAGAGAACGTCACCCTTGTTTACCGTGTCTCCTTCTTTGAAGATCAGATGGGCGCCGTAAGGAATAGTGACGGTGGAAACGATCCGGTTGTCTTCATCGACGATATGCAGCTGGCCATTTCTTCTGAGAGCGATGAGAGATCCGTCCTCTCTCTGCGCTGACTGAACGTTTTCGAATTTAACCGTACCGGCCGCCTTGGAGGCGAGTTCGGACTCCGCCGCGATACGGCTGGCCGTTCCTCCGATATGGAAGGTCCGCAGGGTCAGCTGTGTGCCTGGTTCACCAATGGACTGGGCCGCCATGACTCCTACCGCTTCCCCGATATTCACCGGTTCGCCGGTGGCCAGATTCCTTCCGTAACAGTTGGTACATACGCCTCTTTCCGCCTCACAGGTCAGCACCGAACGGATGCCCACTGTATCGATCCCCTTGGAGATGATCAGATCGGCGACCTCTTCGTCTATGTGCTGACTTGCTTCTATGAGCACTTCGCCTGTTTCCGGATCATAGACGTCCTCAGAGGTGACCCGTCCTAAAATTCGGTCGCGCAGGGGCTCGATGATCTCCTCACCTTCCTTCAGATCGGAAACATGCAGACCCATGATGGTGCCGCAATCTACCATGGTAATGACAACATCCTGGGCCACATCCACCAGCCGTCTGGTGAGATACCCGGCATCAGCTGTCTTGAGGGCGGTGTCAGCCAGACCCTTGCGGGCTCCGTGAGTGGAAATGAAGTATTCCAGGACGCTAAGCCCTTCCCTGAAGTTGGAGGTAATGGGCGATTCAATGATCTCACCCGTGCCGCCGGTAAGTTTTTTCTGGGGCTTGGCCATGAGACCGCGCATTCCGGCCAGCTGCCGTATCTGTTCCCGGCTGCCGCGCGCTCCCGAATCGGCCATCATGAAGATGGGATTGAAGCCGTCTTCCTCTGCCTGCAGGTGGTCGAACAGATACTCGGCGATCTGATTGGTAGCCTTGGTCCAGACATCAATCACCTTGTTATAGCGCTCGCCGTCGGTAATAACGCCACGTTCATAGAGGCTGCGGATTTTCTCTACCTCCTTGGTGGAGTTTTCCAACAGCTCTTCCTTCTCATCAGGAATAATGGCATCATCCAGGCCGATGGTAATACCGCCCTTCATGGCGTATTCGAACCCGAGCTTCTTCAGGTCGTCGAGGAACTGTACGGTGCGACGGTTACCGGCCGCCTTGTAGGACTGGTAAACGACCGTCTCCATTCTCCTGCGAGTGAGAAGCTCGTTAAGATATCCCAGTTCTTCCGGGACGATTTGATTAAATATGACCCTGCCCACGGTGGTATCGAGAATCTCTCTATCGATACGTACCTTGACTTTGGCATGCAACGCAATCTTTTCGTCATTGAACGCGATGAGACACTCATCCTGATCAGCAAAGGTCATGCCCTCTCCCTTCTCGCCTTTGCGGGCTTTGGTCAGGTAATAGCAGCCCAGCACGATATCCTGGCTGGGAATTGCCAAAGGCTTTCCGTTTGCAGGAGAGAGAATGTTATGGCTGGAGAGCATGAGAACTCTGGCTTCCAACTGAGCCTCAACGGACAGCGGCACATGCACCGCCATCTGATCGCCGTCAAAATCCGCGTTAAAGGCGGCACAGACCAGCGGGTGGATCGAAATGGCCTTGCCCTCCACCAGCAATGGCTGAAAGGCCTGAATACCCAGACGGTGCAGGGTCGGGGCCCGGTTGAGCATTACCGGATGATCCTCAATGATCTCCTCGAGGATGCCCCACACTTCGGCGCCCCTTCTCTCCACCACTTTCTTGGCCGACTTCACCGTCTTGACAATACCGCGCTGCACCAGCTGACGCACGATAAAGGGTTTGAACAGCTCCAGTGCCATTTCCTTGGGCAGACCGCACTGATCCATATTCAGTTCCGGGCCGACCACGATCACGGAGCGGCCGGAGTAATCGATTCTCTTTCCCAGGAGGTTCTGGCGGAAGCGTCCCTGTTTCCCTTTGAGCATGTCGGAAAGAGATTTGAGGGGACGGTTATGTTCACCCCGGACCGCCGCTCTCCGCTTGCCATTATGGAAGAGAGAATCCACCGCTTCCTGAAGCATGCGCTTCTCATTGCGCAGGATTACCTCAGGAGCCCGGATTTCCAGAAGCTTCTTCAAGCGGTTGTTCCTGATGATGACTCTGCGGTAAAGATCATTCAGGTCCGAGGTGGCGAAACGGCCGCCTTCCAGCGGTACCAGCGGTCTGAGTTCGGGTGGAATGACGGGGATCACCGACATGATCATCCATTCAGGCCGGTTGGGTTTGCCGCTTTCCGTCTTGCGGAAGGATTCGACCACGGCCAGACGCTTGAGCGCCTCACGGCGGTTCTGGATTGATGTATCCGTGGCGACCTGGGCCCGCAGCTCGCGGGAAAGAGTCTCTATATTGATATCTTTAAGAACATCGTAACAGGCTTCCGCGCCCATCTTGGCGACAAAGGGACGTTGTGATTCCTCATCACCCATAAGGCTCTCACCTATCGGAGCACCTTTGGCGCGCAGTTCCGTCACGACGGAGAGATACTCTTCCTCATTGAGGAGCTGCATCTTTTCCAAACCGGATTCTCCCGGCTCGATCACCAGATAATTCTCATAGTAGATCACCCGCTCCAGATTGCTGGTGGATATCCCCAGGATATAGCCGATCTTGGAGGGAATGGATCTGAAATACCAGATATGGGCCACCGGAACGGCGAGAGTAATGTGCCCCATCCTTTCCCGCCGTACGGACTTGGTGGTTACTTCCACGCCGCAACGGTCACAGATTATCCCTTTATAACGAATTCTTTTATACTTGCCGCAGTGGCACTCATAATCCTTTACGGGACCGAAGATCTTTTCACAGAAAAGCCCATCCTTCTCCGGCTTGTAGGAACGGTAATTGACCGTTTCCGGTTTGAGCACCTCGCCGTGGCTCCAGCTCAGAATCGTATCCGGAGAAGCCAGATTCACGGCAATTGTAGAAAGATCACTTTTATCGATCGTATACGACAAAATCAAATACCTCCTCTAAAGAGGTTTATTGCTAATTAATCTCCACATCCAAACCCAGCCCCATAAGCTCGCGCAGCAGCACATGGAATGATTCGGGCAGGCCCGGATTGGGCATGTTTTCACCTTTGACTATCGCCTCGTAGGCTTTGGCCCGCCCCTTCACATCATCGGACTTTACCGTGAGAATCTCCTGCAGGGTATGAGCCGCGCCATAGGCTTCCAGGGCCCATACTTCCATTTCGCCGAAACGCTGTCCACCGAACTGGGCCTTGCCTCCCAGGGGCTGCTGTGTAATGAGCGAATAGGGGCCTATGGACCTGGCGTGTATTTTATCTTCAACCAGGTGGGAAAGTTTCATCATATAGATGTATCCCACCGTTACCCGGAAATCAAATTTCTCGCCGGTGCGACCGTCAAAAAGGTCGGATTTGCCGTCAAGGGGCAAACCGGCCGTCTTCATCTCTTCCTTGACCTCCTCTTCCGAGGCCCCGTCGAATACAGGAGTGGCATAATGCAGGCCCAGGAGTTTGGCAGCCCAGCCCAGGCTGGTCTCAAGAATCTGACCCAGATTCATACGAGAGGGGACTCCCAGCGGATTTAGTACGATGTCGACAGGAGTGCCGTCAGGCATGTAGGGCATATCCTCGATGGGGACGACCCGGGCCACAACGCCCTTGTTTCCATGTCGGCCGGCCATCTTGTCACCGACCTGCAATTTGCGCTTGCGGGCGATGTAGACCCGTACCAGTTTTATAATACCGGGAGGAAGTTCATCGCCAACCGAAATCTTGTCCTGCTTGATCCGTGTGTCTTCCTCTATACGGTTTATTTCAGCTTCGTAATTCTTGAATATCCGGGTGACCAGGGTGTTGGTCTTGTTATCATCCATAATCCAGGGATCATTGCGATCCAGGGTGTCGAAATCAAGCTTATCGAGGACAGAATCGGAAAGCTGGGTTCCCTTGCGCACCAGGATTTTCTGGTACTGTTCATCCCGAATGCCTGCCGACTTTTTGCCTTTGAGCAATTCCTTCAGTTTCTGGTTCCGCAGGGTCAGGATATGTTTCTTCTGCCGCTCACCTTCCTGAGCGATCTGATCGAGCTTCTGCTTGTCCTCTTTTTTTGTCTTCGAATCTCTTCTTTTCAAGGAGAAGACCTTGGTGTCGATGACGATGCCGTCCATGCCCGGAGGCGCCTTCAGAGAGGCATCTTTCACATCGCCGGCCTTCTCACCGAAGATCGCCTTCAGCAGCTTCTCCTCAGGAGTGGGTTCTGTCTCCCCTTTGGGAGTAACCTTTCCCACCAGAATGTCATCCGCCTTTACCTCTGCGCCAACTCGGATTACCCCTATATCGTCCAGGTTCTTCGTGGCCTCTTCAGAAACATTGGGAATTTCCCGGGTCAGTTCTTCCTCGCCCCGTTTCGTATCCCGCACCTGCAGTTCAAACTCTTCGATATGCACCGAAGTGTAAATGTCTTCCCGTACCACTCTTTCACTGATGACGATGGCATCTTCAAAATTATAGCCTCGCCAGGGCATGAAGGCCACCAGCACATTCCGGCCCAGAGCCAGTTCTCCCCGCTCCGTGGCACAGCCATCGGCCAGGATGTCGCCCGGCTTTATTTTGTCACCCACGAAAACGATGGGCTTCTGATTAATCATGGTATCCTGGTTGGTGCGCAGGAACTTGGTCAATTTATACACATAGGTATTCTGATCACTGAAACTTGTAATATCAACCTTGGCTTTATTGTCAAGTTCGATCTCTATTTCTTTGGCGGTCGCCCGCGTTACCGTACCCTTGACATCCGAGACCAGAAGCGCCCGTGAATCGGCGGCCACCCGTCGCTCCATTCCCGTTCCGACAAAAGGAGCCTCGGGTTTGAGCAGCGGTACGGACTGCCGCTGCATGTTTGATCCCATAAGAGCACGGTTAGCATCATCGTGTTCTAAAAACGGGATCATGGCTGCCGCCGCGCTCACAATCTGTTTGGGGGAGACGTCCATATAATCGACTTCTTCCGGTCTGACCACCGGGAATTCGCCCCGGTAGCGGGCCCGAACACGATCGTTGACAAAACGGCCTTTATTATCCAGAGGGGCGTTGGCCTGAGCAATGATGAAGCGCTCTTCATCATCAGCGTTCAAAAACTCGATTTCACCCTTAGCCACGCCCTTCTTCACCTTACGATACGGTGTCTCGACGAACCCGAAATCGTTGATTCTTGCGTACGTGGCCAGGGAAGAGATGAGTCCGATATTGGGGCCTTCCGGAGTCTCGATGGGACAGAGCCTGCCGTAATGGGTATAGTGCACGTCACGTACTTCGAATCCGGCTCGTTCCCGGGTCAATCCGCCGGGTCCCAGGGCGGACATGCGCCGTTTATGAGTCAGTTCGGCCAGAGGATTGGTCTGGTCCATAAACTGAGAGAGCTGGCTGGTCCCGAAAAATGTATTGATCACCGACATAATGGTACGGGCGTTCACCAGCTCCTGGGGCGTAATCCGTTCGCTGTCGCCGATATTAAGCCGTTCTTTGATGGTCCGGGTCAGCCGGGAAAGTCCCACGCTCATCTGGGCTGACAGCTGTTCTCCGATGGTACGGACCCGCCTGTTGCCCAGGTGATCGATATCATCGGTGTTCTTGGTACCGGAATGAAGCGTCAGCAGATAGTGGATAATTGCCACAAAATCATCCCGCGTCAGCACTGTGGTGTCTTCGGGAATATCGAGCCCGAGTTTCAAATTCATCCGGTAGCGGCCCACCAATCCCAGATCATAGCGTTTGGGATTGAAAAATAGACGATCGATGAGTGCTCTGGCTGTTTCCAAATCGGGCGGATCGCCGGAACGGAGCTGTCTGTAGATTGTCTCCACAGCATCCTGTTCGGAGTGCACCGTATCTTTTCGCAGCGTGTTGCTGATGACTTCAGCGGCCCCTTCTTTCTCGTGGGAAGTGATGAACTTCACCTTTTTCAAGCCTAACGCTTTCAGTGCCGCGAGAACTTCCTTATCAAAAATTGTCTCGCTGTCCGCGATTACCTCGCCGGTCTCTTTATCGATAAGACCCGGGTCTTCCTGATTGAAAAAGAGACGCTGTCCGAAATACTCTTTAATATTTTCAGCGTCGAGGGACACCTCTTCGATCATATCGAAGAGTCTGAGAACCTCCTCATCCGAAGAACAACCCAGCGCCCGAAGAAGTGTGGTGACCGGAAATTTCCTGCCCTGATCAATATAGACGTAGAGAACATCATTGGAGTCGGTGGTGAATTCCAGCCAGGATCCCCGAAAAGGAATGACCCGTGCCGAATAGGTACGGGACCCGTTGGGATGTGTCTTCTCGTCAAAAAATACACCAGGGGAGCGGTGGAGCTGGTTCACGATGATTCTTTCGGCTCCGTTGATGATAAAGGTTCCCCGGTCCGTCATATAAGGGAAGTTACCCAGATAAACAACCTGCTCCATGGTATCCACAAAATCGGTCTTGTCGCCGTAGGTATCACGCACGGATAGGCGCAGTCTGGCCTTCAAAGGCACCGCGAAGGTCATACCGCGTTCCCGGCACTCTTCCACACTGTATTTGGGAGTGTCGGTGTAGTACTCTACGAACTCCAAGAGATAGTTCTCCCGGGAATCAGTGATGGGGAAGAGAGAAAGAAAGACTTCCTGCAATCCCTGATTTTTGCGCTTATCGGGATGAACATCATCCTGCAGAAATCCCTTGAAGGACTTGATCTGCACGTCCAGCAAGTCGGGCATTTCCACGGCCGAGGATATTTTGGAGAAAGATTTTCTCTGTATCAGTTTTTCTCTCAAAGAAACCACTCCCTTACGGTTAGGGCACTCGCCGATTTGTTACTTCAATTCGATGCTGGCTCCAGCTTCTTCCAGCTTCTTTTTAATTTCTTCGGCTTCGTTCTTGCTTATTCCCTCCTTAACAGGGGCAGGGGCTCCCTCCACCAGATCCTTGGCCTCCTTCAGGCCCAGACCGGTGATGGCACGAACTTCCTTAATAACCTGGATCTTGTTGGATCCGAAAGAAGCCAGCACCACATCGAATTCATCTTTCTCTTCGGCAGCTCCGCCAGCGGCGGCCGCGGGAGCGGCACTGGGAGCGGCGGCAACGACAGGGGCGGCGGCTTTTACGTCGAATTCGTCTTCAAACGCCTTGACCAATTCAGAAAGTTCAATAACCGACAGCTTCTTCACTGCATCCAGGATCTTCTCCACATTCTTGCTCACGGATGCGGTTTCCTCTTTGGCAGCTTTAGTCTCTTTTACTTCTGCTGTCGCATTTTTCTCTTCGGACATCGTATTCCTCCAACCTTAACTTGAAATTAATCAATAATACTATTTACTTTCTTCCTTTTCTCTTTTTTCACGTACTGCATCAAGCGTATACACCATTTTCTGCAGCAGGCCCTTCAGGCTTCCGGCAAATCCCTGCAGAGGGGCGTTGAATCCGGATACCAGTTTCCCCAGCAGCTCCTTTCTCGACGGAAGGGCGGCAATGGTTTTAATCTTGTCAGGTCCGTAAAAGATCCCCTCAAATACGGACATCTTGATTACCGGCCTCTCGTTCGTCTTGGCGAATTCCGTGATTATTCTCGCCGGAGCTGAGGGATCATCATAACTGTACGCCAGTGCCGAGGGTCCCTCCAGATACGAAACCATATCCTCGTAACCAGCCTCCCGGGCCGCACGGATAGCCAGTGTATTCTTTACCACTTTAAAACTCACCGCCGACTCCCTGCATTTTCTCCGCAAGTCCTGGGTTTTCTCTACATTAAGGCCCTGGAAATCAGCGATAAAAATACCGTTGGCTGTTTTTAAAATTTCGGTTATTTCTTGTACCGCGGCCTCTTTATCTGGTCTTGCCATGATCTATCCTTCGATTTGATCTCTTGTCATTCTATTCCGTTTCCCGTCTCATCTATTTCTTAATGAACTCGTTGCGATCCAGCGGGATTCCCGGTCCCATGGTTGAAGAAATAGTGAGATTCTTTATATACTGTCCTTTACTCGAGCTGGGCCGGAGCCGGACGATCTGTTCCATCAGGGCACTAAGATTGTCGATAAGCTTGGCTTCATCGAATGAAGATTTTCCCACGGTAGCATGCACATTGCCGAGGCGGTCGACCTTGAACTCGATCCGTCCGGCTTTCAGCTGTTTTACCGCACCGCCGACATCATCGGTGACAGTGCCTGCCTTGGGATTGGGCATCAGGCCTTTGCGTCCCAGATAGCGCCCCAGCTTGCCAACGTCCTTCATGACATCGGGAGTCGCAACAATGGCGTCAACATCGCTCCAGCCCTCTTCGATCTTCTTTATATATTCCTCTAGTCCCACCATATCAGCGCCCGCCTCCTTGGCTTCCTTATCCTTGGGGGCTTTGCAGAGAACCAGAACTTTTACACTCTTCCCGGTACCATGCGGCAGAGCAACAGTTCCACGAATCATCTGATCAGATTTTCGCGGATCGACACCTAAGCGAATAGCGACATCAATAGACTGGTCAAACTTCCCGGTAGAGATCTGCTTTAACAGCTTGATGCCATCTCTCAAGTCGTAGATCCTGTCACGCTCGATTTTTTCCTTAGCCTGCAGATAACGCTTACTTCTTTTCATAAATTATTCCCTTACCCTTCGACACGAATACCCATGCTTCTGGCCGTTCCTTCGATAATCCGCATAGCCATTTCTATATCATTGGCATTTAAGTCTTCCATTTTGGTTTCGGCGATCTCCTGTACTTGGGAGCGCGTCACTATTCCCACTTTCTCACGATTCGGTTCGCCGGAACCTTTCTCGACTTTGGCCGCTTTTTTCAGCAGCACAGCCGCCGGCGGAGTCTTAGTGATAAAGGAAAATGAGCGATCCTTGTATACCGTGATCACCGCCGGGATGATCAAGCCCTGCTTGTCCTGGGTCTTGGCGTTAAATGCCTTGCAAAATTCCATGATGTTTACACCGTGCTGACCCAGAGCCGGTCCCACAGGCGGCGAGGGATTCGCCTGTCCCGCCGGGATTTGCAGTTTTATCATTCCTACTACTTTTTTTGCCATATTCCTACCTCAGAAATCCATGCTAGCTTTCGGGTTCAACCTGCAGCAAGTCAAGTTCTACCGGTGTTGAGCGCCCGAATATGCTGACCATTACCTTCAGTTTCTTCTTCTCTTGATTGATATCTTCCACCACTCCGGCAAAATCGGTGAACGGACCGTCGATCACCTTGACCGGATCACCGATTTTGTAGGGGATGTCGATAATCTCTTCATCACGCCGGTCTTCCACCCTTCCCAGAATACGCCGGATCTCATCCTCCTTCAAAGGTACCGGCTTGTTGTTCGGTCCGACAAAATTGGTGACGCCAGGCGTATTCAAAATCAAATGCTGTGTTATTTTATCCAATTCCATCTCAACCAGCATGTATCCAGGAAAGAAAATCCGATTCTTCACCCTCTTCTTGCCGCCCCGCATCTCGACCACATCCTCAGCCGGGATGAGAATCCGGGGGACCTTTTCCGAGAGTCCGGCCATTTCCACTTCGTTCTCGATATACTTCTTTATCTTTTTCTCATGGCCGGAGAACACATGAATGGCATACCATTGCAGCACGACCCGTTACTCTCCACTTAATTAAAAAATAACACTGATAATCCGGCCCAGCAGAAAATCGATGCCGAACATGAATACCGCGAGGATGGAGCAGATAACCAAAACCACCGCCATAGATCCATACAGTTCTTCCCGGCTGGGCCAGCTGACCTTGGAGAGCTCATTGCCTATTTCCTGAAAAAATTTGCTTATTTTCTTAAACATCTTTTTCCCTTACATTTGCTTGCAGGCCTGGAGGGACTCGAACCCCCAACCCCCGGATTTGGAGTCCGGTGCACTAGCCAATTGTGCTACAGGCCTAACCAATAGGCACATCCCTTTACCAACAAAAACACCTCTCATTTCGTTTCTTTATGAGGCGTGTGCGTCTTGCAGAAACGACAATATTTCTTATATTCGACCCTGCCGGAGTGCAGCTTTTTATTCTTGGTCGTAGAATAATTGCGATGCTTGCACTCGGTACATTCTAGGATTATCTTATCACGCATTTACTTGGTCGCCTCTTAATACAAAAACCAAACCGGTCTTATTCTATGATTTTACCCACGACTCCGGCGCCCACGGTACGTCCGCCCTCACGAATGGCGAACCGCAGTCCCTCTTCCATGGCGA
>CAZUMH010000088.1:0-15074 GCA_964621645.1 uncultured bacterium | reverse complement strand
AACCCAGATCACCGGTATTAAGCCGGAGGATTGTCTCAATAAGCCGTTGCTTGCCGACACCCTCCCTGAGATCATGCCGTTTTTTCAGGATAGATGGATAATTGCTCATAATGCTGACTTCGATATCGCCTTCATGCGCCGTGGCTGTGAACGGGCGGGTGTGGTCTGGGATTTCAATCCCGACCTGCTGCTGGATACTCTGGATCTGAGCCGTCTGCTGCTGCCTTCCCTGTCCAGTCACCGCCTGGAGAACCTGGCCCGGCATTTCTCGATAGATACCTCTCCGAATCACCGGGCTTTGTGCGATGCGGAAGTGACGGCCGCGGTTTTTTTAGAATTTCTGAAAACAGCGGTACTGTTACCGGAGGAGAGTATCATCGATATCCTCCAGGTGGTACGCGGTCTGCCGGGCGGATATGAAAATCTCTTCAGTTCAATTCAGAAATATCTCCGGTCCCTGTCGCTTCATACCCGCAGAAGGAGAAGACCGAAAAGCAATATTCTGGAGTGGGAGAGTGGGTTGCAGGAGAGGGGAATGGTTACTCCTCCTGATCAGTCAGATGTCGAAAATTTCTTCCAGCCGGGAGGAGTTCTGGCGGGACGGCTGCCGCGCTATGAGTTTCGCAAACCGCAGCTGCAGATGGCTCTGTCCGTGCTGCGTTCCTTCCGGCAGGATGGCTTTCTGGTGGCTGAGGCAGGCACCGGGGTCGGTAAATCGATGGCCTACCTTTATCCGGCCTTGCGCGGAGCCCTGTCGAATTCCGAAAGGGCCATCCTTTCTACTCACACCAAAGCCTTACAGGAACAGCTTTTTCGCAATGAACTTCCCCTGCTGTTAAAGATACTGGACCGCCCTTTTTCCGCCGTTCTCCTCAAAGGCAGGAACAACTATTTATGTCAGCGGCGCTGGCGCCGTCTCCTCGAGGAAGGATTGAATCTCTTTACTGTATCCCAGAGGCGCCGCCTGTTGCCGTTGGTACTCTGGGCTGCAGAAACCGGTACCGGTGATGTCGAGGAAAATGCCGGGTTCCTGCGTGATAAAAACCGGGATGTCTGGTATCAGGTCCAATCCGACGCGGTTCATTGCTCCGGAAACGAGTGTCCCCGGTACCAGGAATGTTTTTATCAGCGTGTACGCGGAGCCTCCCGTCGAGCGGGATTGGTGCTTATCAATCATTCACTGCTCTTCAGTGATGCGGCCATGGGGCATTCGGTTTTAGGCGACTACACCACACTTATCATTGACGAGGCGCATGCCGTTGAAAGAGTCGCTTCCGATACCTTGAATCTCCGCCTGAGCCAGCGGAGTTTCCAGGAAATGGCAGGTGCTCTCTATCGTGAGAATCCCGTTGAGACGGGACTGTTGCCGGATCTGTTGCCGGTGTGTTCGGCCCTGCGTGACCGGAATGAAGCGCTGCGCATAATCGAGCGCGCCCAGCGGCTGGCACTCAGGCTTCCCAGGGTATCCGAGGCTATTTTTGCGGTCATGAAAATTCTGATCGGAGACCCCCTTACCACAAGAGGATTTTCCGTCAAAAAGCGTTTTTTAAGATCCGAGGAGATGTTCGCAGATGTGCAGGATGAATTACATGAATCACACAGGCTGCTCTCGGATCTGGCTTCGGATATAACCGCGTTGCTTTCGATGATCAGCGTCACTGATTCTCGCGGCGAACACGCTGAGGCTGTCTGCCGAGAGGTGGAAGCGACACTGGAAAACCTGGCTTTTTTACGAGAGAGTCTGGCTCATTTCAACCAGGGAGAATTCCGGGATTTCATTGTCTGGGGAGAAGTAATCCGCTCCCAAACTGAGAACTACGCGGTGCTCAATTCCGTGCCGTTGAGTATTGCCGAGAAATTGAGGGAGATTCTTTATCCCGGGCTGGAACGATGTCTCTTCACTTCAGCTACTCTCTCTATAGCCGGTTCATTCGAATATTTTCTGGCGAGGATGGGTTTGGACAGGATTGATCCGGATAGAGTCACCTGCGAGACCTTTGGTTCACCATTCGATTTTGACACCCAGACGCTGATTCTGGCTCCGACCTTCCTTCCTCCTCCCAAGGATTCCAATTACTCTACTGCCGTGGCAGAGCTGATCAGACGGGCCCTGGAAAACCATCCGGTGGGCACGATGGTGCTGTTCACCTCATACAGCATGCTCCGAACCGCATACGATTATCTGCTTCCTGAAACCGAGAGACGGGGAATCCGGCTGCTGGCTCAGGGGATCAACGGATCCAGAACGGCCCTGCTGGAGCATTTTCAGGAAGATCGTCAGTCAGTACTGCTCGGCACCAGCAGTTTCTGGGAGGGAGTCGACATACCGGGGAAGGCACTGGAGCTGCTTATTATTACCAGGATCCCTTTCGATGTGCCCAGCGAACCGGTAGTGCAGGCACGAAGTGAAAAGGCCCAGGAAGAGACGGGGAACGGATTTCTCAACTATTCCGTACCGGAAGCAGTGGTTCGTTTTCGTCAGGGATTCGGAAGACTTATCCGCTCCGGCAGTGATCAGGGAGCGGTGCTTCTTTTAGATTCCCGCTTGACCGGCAGCACTTATGGTGCTATATTCTTAGATTCGCTCCCTGCACAGACGAAACTCTGTGAAAACGAGGGAGAATTGTTTAATGAATTAGAACAGTGGTTTGAACGATCGCATAAAGGGGCTGGCCATGACAGACAAGATTGAAATGGAAGGATTAACCTTTGACGATGTTCTTCTTATTCCGGCTAAATCGGCCGTCATTCCGAGCCAGACAAATGTTCAGACAAAAGTTAGCCGCAATCTGCAACTCAATATTCCAATTGTCTCGGCAGCCATGGATACGGTGACGGAATCCCGAATGGCTATTGCCATCGCCAGGGAAGGCGGAATCGGCATCATCCATAAAAATCTATCAATTGAAGAACAAGCCTCGGAAGTGGATAAGGTCAAACGGTCCGAAAGCGGTATGATCACCAAACCTGTCTCACTCTCTCCGGACAGGAAGGTTCGCGATGCGCTTGATTTGATGGATCAATATCACATCTCCGGTGTTCCGATTGTCGAAGGAACCCGGCTGGTGGGGATACTGACAAACCGGGATTTGCGCTTCGAGACAAATCTGGATCAACCGGTGCATGACCTGATGACAAAAGATAACCTGGTCACCGCACCGGAAGGCACGGGATTGAAGGAAGCCGAGGCTATCCTGCAGAAAAATCGTATCGAGAAACTGCCCATTGTGGATAAAGACGGGAATCTGCAGGGGCTCATTACCGTGAAGGATATTCAGAAAAGAAAATCTCATCCAAAAGCCGCCAAGGACGGAAAAGGACGGTTACTCGTGGGTGCCGCTGTCGGGGTAACTGCCGATACGCTTGAAAGAGTAGAGGCGCTGCGCCAGGCTGGTGTGGATCTGATCTGTGTGGACACGGCCCACGGACACTCCGAGGGGGTTATTAAAACCGTCCGAAGTATCCGATCCACTTATAAAGAGCAGGAAATTATGGCCGGTAATGTGGCCACGGCAGAAGGGGCGAGGGAACTGATCCTGGCGGGTGCCGATGCGGTAAAGGTCGGCATCGGACCAGGGTCGATTTGCACGACCAGGGTTGTTGCCGGCGTCGGAGTACCCCAGATCACCGCGGTGATGGAGTGCGCCAGGATCTGTTATAAGGAGGGAGTACCCCTTATTTCGGATGGAGGTATCCGTTACTCGGGAGATATCGCCAAGGCTCTGGCGGCGGGGGCTGACTGCGTGATGCTGGGCTCCCTGCTTGCCGGAGTAGAGGAAAGTCCCGGCGAACACATGATTCTCGATGGGCGCAGCTACAAGGTCTATCGTGGTATGGGTTCTCTGGGAGCCATGGTGAATGGAAGCGCGGACCGCTATTTTCAGAAAAAGAGCGATAAGCTGGTTCCCGAAGGGATCGAAGGACGGGTGCCTTTCAAAGGATTGTTGAGCGAGGTTGTTTATCAGCTGGTCGGGGGCGTTCAGGCCGCCTTGGGGTATACCGGCTTGGCGACGATCGCGGAACTGCAGAAAAAGGCCCGCTTTGTCCGAGTAACCCAGGCGGGCGTGGTGGAAAGCCATCCTCACGATGTGGCAATCACCAAAGAAGCACCCAACTATCAGCGAGGATAAAAAAACCGGGAAATCCGGTCGACACGTGTATCTTTCGATTCCGGAATGCTCGGTTTTTATGAAAAGTCTCCTTGCCTATACAAGGAGACGGATATGTATCACTTCAGGCCGGCTACGTGTTTGCTCAACTTTGATTTTAAATTGGCGGCCTTGTTTTTATGGATGATGCCCTTGTTAACCATACTGTCAATAACGGAAAGGGTGCTACTCAATTCTTTTACGGCGCTTTCTTTATCAGGGGCATTTCTGATTTTCTTTATCGCTGTTCTCATGCGAGAACGATTCATGATATTACGCTTGCGCCGCCGTTCGATTTGACGTACACGCTTTATCGCTGATTTATGCTGCGGCATAGAATCCTCATTTTAGATCATTTTCAAGACATAGAATATACAAAACAGCCATACTTTTGTCAAGTCGTAATTAAGAATGATTGTGTTAATGATATTGTATACAATCCTTCAAATATTTGGTCTTTTCCTGATTCTCACGATTTTGTCGATAATTTTTCTCCCCGGCAGATTGCGAGTCGAGATTGACCGAGATAGCGGTTCTGTTACCTGGCTTGTGAATATAGAACTTATGGGCCGAATTCCCTTCGTTGTCATCCGGAACAACGGTGCGGCTCAACCATTGTCCATACACGTTTTAGGTATCGCTTTTACATACCGGGGAAATCCTGGTAAAAAGTCCGGCAAAAAAGCGAGACACCATAAGAAGGATTCTCAGGTACCAAAAAATAGAGATGATATTTCTACTTTAACAAGAAAAATCAACATCATCCGGACGGAATTGCCCAGAGTACGCCGTATGTTCCGAGTGGAGTATTTCCGGCTGAAGGCACGGATTGGTCTCTCCGATCCCTATTCAACCGGGATACTGTATGGTATTGGAGCTGCCCTGGTGAAATGGTTTGATCTGGAATCCGCGCTCGACATTGTACCGGATTTCACCGCCCAGAGCAGCATCCTTTCCGGGAAACTAGAGACGAGATTCTCTCCCACCCATGTCATTTTTACAGCAATCAGGGTGGGGATCAGATGGGTTTCATTATCACATAAATAGAAAATGAAAGGAGACTTGGAAATGGGTATCGAAGAGTTGGTAAAAGCTGTTTTATCTGAACTTCGGCAGATTACCCGCACCGAGACGGTTATAGGCAAGCCTCTTGAATTAAAGGAAATAACCATCATCCCAGTGTGTAAAATCTCCCTGGGATTCGGAGCTGGTGGAGGAGCTGCCAAGGATGAAGCAGGCGGCGGTGAAGCTTCGGGGGGCGGAGCGAAGATCGAACCGGTGGCGTTTTTCGTGGTCAAGGGACAGAAGGTTGAATTAGTCAGCATCCATAAACAGAATGAAAATCTTTCCCGAGTCATAGAGCTGGTTCCGGAAATTCTTGAGAAAACCACCTCTTTCACGAAAAAGAAAAAGGAAAAGGAATGAAGCGGAGAATGAGAAACCGCCAGGCTGACTTGTTCGACCCCGAAGATCCGAGCAGCCGGGTGCGTGATCTTGACCAGCTCATAGCAGCGGCTCTGCGGCGGAAGGAATATGATCTGGCAAAAAAGTTAACGGCTGAGCAGGAATCTCTCATCCAGCAGCAGGTGGAGAGGGCAGAGGGGAAACAAGATCAGAATCATGAGTAGTAACACCGGCCCGTCCCTGCAGTATACACTGCCTTTATTATGACCCCGGGTCGGCGCTGCTGAACCGATGGTGAGGAGTATATGAATTCAATAACCGTGAAAGTACTTAGACTGCCGGGTAACGAAGACCTGCCGCTGCCTGCCTATCAGTCGGAAGGAGCGGCGGGCATGGATCTGACCGCTGCTGTGACCGCTGAATTAATCATTGCCCCAGGTCAGATCAGGATGGTCCCCACCGGATTGCGGCTTTCAATCCCGGAAGGATACGAGGGACAGGTCCGTCCCCGCAGCGGTCTGGCTTTGAAGCATGGTATCGGCGTCCTGAATTCCCCAGGCACCGTCGATTCGGATTACCGCGGGGAGGTGGGAATTATCCTGTTTAATGCCGGGGAGGATTCTTTTTCGGTAAAACGAGGTGACCGCATTGCCCAACTTGTTTTTGTAAAGCATGAAAAGGCCCAGCTTATTGAGGTCGATTACTTGGATGAGAGTGAGCGGGGTGAAGGGGGGTTCGGTTCCACAGGAGGATGACCTTCCAGAGATTATTCATGAAGGATACAGGGATCGGTTTAAACCGATCCTTTTTTTGTAAAACTTTTTTTGCCCTCCGTGAGTCTTAGAGGTGAGTAACGAGAAACTTTAATGCGGAGGATTAGAAAATGAGAAAAAGCAATTGGCATTCACTGATGAAAGGGGTGCTGTCAGGAATTCTGCTGATATCATGTTTTGCCGCGGTTGCCTTTGCGGCGGATTTGCCGGATAAGGAGAGAGGCTACCTTGGTGTCTCGGTAAAACGTATCACCGCTGAACAGAAAAAAGAGCTCGGTATCTCCCATGGCATCAAAGTCGCATCGGTGATGGAGAAAAGCCCGGCCGAAGAAGCCGGAATCGAGGAAGGAGATATTATCCTCTTTTTTGACGGTAAAAAGATCATGCTCACCGATGATCTAACCAAAGCAGTACGGGCCGTTGCCCCGGATACCAAAGTCAACGTCACCGTTCTGCGTAACGGCGGCCGCAAAGATATGACCGTCAAGGTGGGTACGTATGAAACTGGATCGGTTTTATTTGGAAAGAATGGGACGTGGAGCTGGGTAATGGGCGGTTCAGAGGGATATCTGGGCGTTGAGCTGTATACAATGAATAAAGACCTGGCGGGGTATTTCTCAGCAAAGGAAAACGAGGGAGCTCTTGTGTTGGACGTCGTGAAGGACGGTGCCGCTGAAAAAGCAGGGATCCATTCAGGGGACGTTATTCTGCAGATTGCGGGTGAAGATGTCAGCGGCCCCGATCATGCCCGTACGATAATCAAGGAATACAAAAAAGGTGACAAAGTGGATGTCCTGATTCTGCGCAAGGGCCAAAAAATGAACTTCACGGTGGAACTTGGCACGTATGGAGGTACGGGACTTTTCAACGTCTATAAGAGTGGAGACAAGGGTGATCTTCAGTTTTTCTCTGTGCCCTCACCAGAAATATCGGATACCCTGAAGAATATGATCCTAGAGATTCATGAGGGAAATAAACTTAAGGATATCAAAGAAGAGTTGAAGGAGTTAAAAGAGGATAAAAACGGGATCTACATAAGTAAGGCAATCCACCCGGTAATTATTTGATCCATTTTCCCACCACCCTCCGGGAGCAAGGGCCGCCTTTAGGGGCGGCCCTTGCTCATTCCGCATCAGGGAATGGGATGACCGTTAAAAACCATGGCGTTCTTTTCGATTTCTTCCTGGCTCAAGCTGAAGTCATGCAGGCTCCCCTCCAGGTAGGCCCGATAGCCAGTCTAATCCATCAATCCATGACCGCTCCAATTAAAAAGGATTACCTTTTCTTCCCCCGCTTCCCGCGCCAGAATGGCTTCTTCCACCACTGCGGCAATGGCATGGCTGGTCTCCGGCGCCGGGATAAACCCCTCGGTGCGGGCCCAGATCAGGGCGGCTTCGTAACATTCAAGCTGCTGGTAGGATCGGGGGGAGAGCAACCCGTGTTTTATTGCGTGGCTGACCAAGGGTGCCATACCATGATAGCGCAGTCCACCGGCATGGATGGGAGCCGGAACGAAGGCATGGCCGAGGGAGTGCATCGGCAGCAAAGGGGTCATTTGGGCCGTATCCCCGAAATCGTAAACATACGGAGCCTTGGTCATGGTTGGACAGGCGGCAGGCTCCACGGGGATGATTTCCATCTCCGCGCCGTTAATCTTGTCGGCGACAAAGGGAAAGGAGAGCCCGGCAAAGTTGCTGCCGCCGCCAGCGCAGCCGATAATGATATTCACCCTTTTTTCGCCAGCCAGGTCAAGCTGTTTCTTGGCCTCCTGTCCGATAACCGTCTGATGCAGCATGACGTGATTGAGAACACTGCCCAGGGAATACCGCGTTTTTTCTGAGGGATCCGTTACTGCGGCTTCAATGGCTTCACTGATGGCGATACCCAGACTCCCGGGCGTATCCGGATCAGCGGCAAGAATGCTGCGACCCGCCTGAGTTTTATCACTGGGACTGGGCAGGCAGTTACCACCCCAGGTCTCCATCATCAGTCGCCGAAAAGGTTTCTGTTCGAAGCTTATTCTGACCATGAAGACAAGGCACTCCAGACCGAATAGGGAACAAGCGAAACTCAAGGCACTGCCCCACTGTCCAGCTCCCGTTTCGGTCGTCAGTTTAGTGATACCGAATTCCTTATTGTAATACGCCTGGGCTACGGCGGTGTTGGGTTTATGGCTGCCGGGAGGACTGACCCCCTCGTTTTTGTAATAAATCCGTGCCGGTGTCTTCAGGTACCGTTCCAGACGTCTGGCCCGATAAAGAGGAGAGGGACGCCAGAGGGAGAGAGCTTCGCGTACGGGAACAGGGATCTCGATCCAGCGTTCCGTACTCACCTCCTGTTCGATGAGATTCATCGGGAAAACCGGTGCCAGTTGTTCTGGTGTCACAGGATTGCCATGAAGGTCAACCGGAGGGGGGAGTGTCCCTGGCATATCTGCCGCGATATTGTACCAATGAGTCGGCATCTCTTTGTCAGGAAGAGTGAATTTGGTGGGTTCCATTACGAATCCTCCTCTTTTTAAAATAAAAGACCCGCGATATCCGATCGCGGGTCTTGTTGACGGTTCTGGAGGCGTTATTCTGCCTATCCGCTTTTCGGAATAAAAACAGAAACAAGGGGACACCACCAGAACCATTTAATGACTGCATGAGTCCCAGATATAGAATAAATATTCAAAATCATAAAAAAATATAGTCAAATTAACATATAATGTCAATAAAAATCTTCTTCAGATAAAAAATTCCTTTCCTTCTCCTGTCATTTGCGGTACCTATCCTGCAATAATGATACGAAGACAGATTGCCCCATTTATTCCTCCGCTGATATGTTTATGATGACGATTTGGCAGTGATTTTATCAGTCTGAACAGTATGATGGCTGGATTTTCTTTTCCGGGGGATGTGATATCATGCGATGGGAAAGATGCCCCTACAAATAGTATGCCACGAGCGGTTTTCTAACTTGACAATGAGTGGGGTAAGCCGTATATTTATCCCTGTATATTCTTTTAAGATAGGGAAGCAGGAAAGGCTGGAATGAGAAGCGAAACAGGTCGGATTTTTCCTCCACGGAGAGAGTTTTTTTTATCCGGAAGAAAAGAGCGGATTCCCGAAGAATCAAAGGAATCGAAATGAAACAGGTCTCTGCTATCGGGATTATTCCGGCCCGTTACGGATCCACACGACTGCCCGGGAAGCCGTTGCTGGACATTGGCGGCATGCCTCTCATTCTGCATGTACTGAAACGGGCACAGCAATCCGCGTCGCTGCGGCAGGTCCTCGTCGCTACCGATCATAACGCAATTGCCGAGACTGTACAGTCAGCTGGAGGCCGGGTTGTCCTGACCCCTGTACACCTTCAATCCGGCACCGATCGCTGTGCCTATGTGGCTAAAGAGCTGACGGATGAGATAATCATCAACATCCAGGGGGATGAACCGTTTATTGAACCTGCTGCCATTGATCAGGTGGTACAACTTCTCCAAAATGACAAGAAGGCGGAAATGGCCACTCTGGTGAGAAAGCTGGATAATACGGCTGACCTGACTGATCCGCGGAAGGTTAAAGTGGTTGTCAGCCGGGAAGGCAGGGCTTTGTATTTTTCCCGCAGCGCCATACCTTTTTGCAGGGATGTGGATGATCCGGAAAAATGGCCTGAGCAAGGAAATTATTTTATTCATCTGGGGCTGTATGGCTACCGGAGAGATTTTATCCTCCGGTTTTGTTCCTGGGAGCCTACGCCCCTGGAGCGAACGGAAAAACTTGAACAATTACGTGCCCTGGAGATGGGTGCAGACATTTTTGTTGAAGAGACCGATATGAAGCCCTTCGGCATAGATACTGAAGAGGATCTCCTCAGGGCCCGGAAAAAATTTAGCGAATCCGATCTGGCCAGGACACATTGAAATCAACAGGGAGCTCTCAGTTGAAAAACACAAAGACGAAGTATGTTTTCATTACCGGCGGAGTCGTTTCATCTCTGGGAAAGGGTATTGCCGCCGCATCCTTGGGACGACTGCTTAAAAGCCGCGGCCTCAAAGTTTCTGTCCTTAAAATGGATCCCTACCTTAATGTTGATCCGGGCACTCTAAGCCCTTTCCAGCACGGGGAGGTGTTTGTCACCGAGGACGGTGCCGAGACGGATCTGGATCTGGGACACTACGAACGCTTTCTCGATATTGTTCTCAGTCAAAGAAACAACACCACCACCGGACAGATTTACGGAAAGGTTATTGAAAAAGAACGACAGGGAGCCTATCTGGGTAAAACGGTGCAGGTCATTCCGCACATTTCCGACGAGATTATGCGGCGCATCCGCGAGGTGGAGGAGGATCAGGGAGGCGTCGATGTGGTCATCGTGGAACTGGGCGGTACGGTTGGTGATATTGAAGGATTGCCTTTCCTGGAGGCGATCCGCCAGTTCAAACTGGAACACGGCCGGGAACACTGCATCAATGTGCATTTGACCCTGGTTCCTTTTATCAAGGCGAGCGGCGAGATGAAGACGAAGCCGACCCAGCACAGCGTCATGAAACTGCGGGAGATTGGTATCCAGCCGGATATTCTCATCTGCCGCACCGAATATCCTCTCTCCAAAGAGGCGCGCCAGAAAATAGGGCTCTTCTGTAACGTACCGCCTGAACTGGTTATTGAGGGATCCGATGTCGAGTCTATTTACCAGGTTCCGATTTCGTTTGAGTCGGAGGGATTGGGTGATAAAGTGATGTCTCTGCTCCATTTGACAAGCCGCAAATCCGATTTGAAAGACTGGCGGAATTTTGTCTCTCGTCTGCTGAATCCATCCCGTGAAGTCACTATCGGCATCGCTGGAAAATATGTCGATCTGCATGACGCCTATAAATCCATTATGGAATCATTCAATCATGCCGGTGAAGCGAACGACGCCAAAGTGCGGCTGGTCTGGATCGAATCCGAAAAAATTGAGGATGAAGGAGCGGCGGCACATCTGGAGAATATTTCCGGACTGCTTATTCCGGGAGGTTTTGGGGAGCGGGGTATTGAGGGAAAAATCGAAGCGGTACGGTATGCCCGGGAGAATGACATCCCCTTCTTCGGCATCTGTCTGGGGATGCAATGCGCCGTTATTGAATTCGCTCGCAACATCTGCGGGTTGAAAGAAGCCAACAGCAGGGAATTCGTCGAGGATCCCAAGCACCCGGTTATCGACTTCATGCCGGAACAGTGGAAGATTACCCGCAAGGGCGGAACCATGCGTCTGGGCGCTTATCCCTGTGTCTTAAAGAAGGGCACAAAGGCACATGAGATATACGGGACCACGGAAATAAGCGAACGGCATCGCCATCGCTATGAAGTAAACAATGACTATCGTGATATCCTGGAAAAAAATGGATTAGTACTGAGTGGACTTTCTCCGGAGGGTGATCTGGTCGAGATCGTGGAACTGCCGGGCAAGCGCTGGTTCCTGGGAGGACAGTTCCATCCGGAATTCAAGTCGCGGGCACTCAAGGCTCATCCGCTTTTCCGTTCCTTTGTCAAGGCTGCGCTTGAATACCAAGCTGAGAAAGGAGAGCGGAAATGACCAGAAAGATCCCGGTGGGAGAGATCTCAGTTGGAGGAGACGGTCCTCTGGTGCTCATCGCCGGGCCCTGTGTGATCGAATCAGAAAAGCTGGTGCTGGAAACGGCGGAGAAGATCCTCGCTATCACGGAAAAACTGGGGATTCCCTTCATTTTCAAGTCATCCTATCTGAAAGATAACCGGTCCAAGGCGGACACCTACCAGGGTCCGGGTCTTTCCGAGGGATTGCGCATTTTACAAAGAGTAAAAGATGAGCTGGATGTTCCGGTGCTTTCCGATATTCACGCCGCAGCCGATGCTGCTGAAGCAGCCGGTGTTCTCGATGTAATTCAGATTCCGGCCTATCTATCCATGCAGACTACCATCACTTTGGCCGCCGCAGAGACGGGCAGGGTGATCAATGTAAAGAAAGGCCAGTTTCTGGATCCCGGAGATGTCCGTAACATAGTCGGGAAAATCCAAAGCGCCGGAAACGACAAGATACTGCTCACCGAGCGGGGCAGCTGTTTCGGCTACCACAATCTGGTGGTGGATATGCGATCCTTTCAGATAATGCGGGAAACAGGATTCCCGGTGGTCTTCGATCCTACTCACGCCATCCGGGTCTACGGGATTTCCAGCTCAGATCCTCGAGGCGGGGCTCCCCAGTTTGTCCCCGGTCTTTCCAGAGCAGCGGTGGCTGCCGGTATTGACGCGATCTTCATCGAAACGCATCCAGACTGCCGGAACGCTCTCTGTGACGCGGCCAGTATGTGGCCTTTGGAGAAACTGCAGGATCTGCTGTTTCAATTGAAAGAGATCGACGAGCTTGTCCGGAACCAGAAAACGGTGGCATGAGGATAATGACCCGCGGTGAGAACAATTTCCCGCTTGAAATTAAGAAGCGGGCCGAACAGATCAAAGTGCTGGCTTTTGATGTGGACGGTGTACTCACTAACGGAGGCATTATTCTGGGAAACGGCGGTCTGGAAATGAAGCGGTTTTGTGTTCAGGACGGGATGGGCATAACATTGGCCCGAGAAGCCGGAATCCGCAGTGCCATCATCACGGGGCGCAAATCGGAAGCGGTAAGCCGCCGGGCCGAGGAATTGCATATCGATCTGGTATATCAAGGCTCACGGGATAAGCTTACGGCCCTGGAACTGCTTCTGGAGGAAGCGAACGTGAAAGAGCATGAAATCGCCTACATGGGTGACGATCTGCTTGATCTTTGTCTGCTCCGCCGGGTGGGATTGGCTTTCGCTCCCGCCAACGCCCGCCCTGAAGTAAGACAAGCGGTTCATCTGACTACTCAGACTGAGGGCGGGAAGGGGGCTGTCCGTGAAATGGTGGAGATTATTCTGCGTTTGCAGAATATATGGGATGAAGTCCTGAATAAGTATTGAGATATAAAAGGGGAGAGCATAACAAGATGAAGTTTTTTGTGGACACAGCCGTGCTTGAGGAAGTTAAAGCGGCAAAAGAGCTGGGGCTGGCCGACGGAGTTACTACTAATCCCACTATTATTATGAATAGCGGCCGGGGATTCAAAGAGGTCATCCAGAAAATCGCCGCTTTTATAGATGGTCCGGTGGCGGCTGAACCGGTGAGCACTGATAAAGGCGGGATTATCAAGGAAGGCCGGGAAATAGCTTCTTGGGCCGATAATGTAACGGTAAAGATTCCCCTGACCAGAGCTGGACTGGAAGCGGTGCACCAGCTCAGCGGCGAGGGGATCAGTACTACAATGACCCTTGTATTTTCGGCTTCCCAGGCGCTTCTGGCGGCCAAAGCCGGTGCGGATATCATCTGTCCCTTCGTGGGGCGGCTTGATGACGTTTCCACTCCTGGCATGGATCTGATAGCGGATATCATGTCTGTCTTTTCCAGCTACCCTGACATTAAAACGGAGGTGATCGCGGCTAGTATCCGTACACCGCTGCATGTGCTTGATGCTGCCCGTCTGGGAGCGCACGGCGTGACTGTTCCATTCTCCGTTCTGGATAAACTGATGCAGCATCCGCTCACAGACATCGGAATCAAAAAGTTTCTAGCTGACTGGGACAAGGTAAAAAAGTAGGGTAAAGAGATATCTCTGCTCTCATAGCGATGAGCATCGGAGTGAGACGTGAGTATTAAAAAAGGCAAAGAGGTCATTCGTATTGAGGCCGGGGCCGTGAAGGCCCTGGAAGACCGTATTGATGCCAGTTTCGAAGAAGCCATCGGTCTTCTTCTTCGTTGCCATGGTCGGGTTATCGTTACCGGTATGGGGAAATCCGGTATTATCGGACAAAAAATAGCAGCAATGCTCACAAGTACCGGAACGGCCGCGTTCTTTCTCCATCCGGCTGAAGGACTTCATGGCGATTTGGGTGCCGTGCTGCCGGAAGATGTCGTCATCGCCATTTCAAAGAGTGGGACTACCGAGGAAATTCTACGCCTGCTTCCTATGTTCAAAAGGCAGGGGGTGCCTATTATCACCTTGACTGGAAATTGCCGTTCCATTCTGGCCGAACGAAGTGATGTGGTACTGGATGTGAGTGTAAAGGAAGAGGCCTGCCCCTGGGATATCATTCCTACTGCCAGTACGACCGCCGCGCTGGTGATGGGGGATGCGCTCGCTTTGGCTCTTTTTCAGGAAAGGGGATTAAGCCTCGAAGATTTTGCCATATTTCATCCCGGAGGCAATATAGGCCGCAGGCTTTTACTGCGGGTTGATGATGTCATGCGCAGCGGGAGTGATGTCCCAAAGGTAAATATGGATACGCCGCTCACGGAGACGATTCTCATTATTTCCTCAAAACGGCTGGGAGCCACCTGTGTCATGGACAAGAAGGATCATATGGCCGGAATTATCACCGACGGAGATTTACGGCGCCTCATGGAAGCCCGCAGGGACATATGGGAGCTCACCGCGGGAGATGTGATGACACGGGATCCCAAATCGGTGCAGTCCGGAGTACTGGCCGCCAGAGCTCTTCACGTGATGGAAGAGTACAGCATTAACGCACTGGTGGTGCTGGATGAGAAAAAAAATCCCATCGGGATGATTCATATTCATGATCTGTTACGGGCGGGACTGGCCTGAATGAGGGTGACAGTGTATGTAAAAGGCCTGCTGGTCGCAATTTTTATCACCATTATTTGCGGCTGCAATCAGAAGACTACACCGGAAATGAGAGATGAGGACACGGCCGAGCGGGAACTGCCAA
>CAZUMH010000087.1:14066-15148 GCA_964621645.1 uncultured bacterium | reverse complement strand
CTTTCTATTTTTTATCCTATTATTACTGTCATGCTCTCCCGGATCAAAGAATGATAAGACGGTGATTGTACAATCAGAATTTATATATGAGCGGGCCCCGTTTCCCTCAGCGCACGCCTCGACTATTGTCGAGACAGACTCTCATATCTCGGCGGCATGGTTCGGAGGAACAGCGGAAGGCAGTCCGGATGTCGGCATTTGGTTTTCGCAGTACGACGGGAGACAGTGGTCTGTTCCGATTGAAGTCGCCGATGGTGTACAGCCTGACGGTGAACAATATCCATGCTGGAATCCGGTACTCTTTCAGCCGGTGAGCGGACCATTGCTGCTTTTTTATAAGACAGGACTGAATCCACGGGAATGGTGGGGCCTGGTAAAGACGTCGTGCGATTCCGGGCGCACCTGGTCTCCGGCTTTTAGGCTTCCTGACGGTATTCTCGGCCCTATTAGGGCGAAACCGGTTGAACTCCCTGACGGTACGGTGATCGCAGGATCAAGTACGGAACATGCGGGGTGGGTGGTACACATCGAGAGATTCCACAAATCCGTACTTACTGATGATATTTCCTCGACGGATGGCTGGAATCCCGGGCGCCTGGCGAACTCAAGTACATGGCAAAAAACCGGACCGCTCAATGATCCGAATCAGTTTGGGGCTATTCAGCCGACGATTCTTGTCCATTCATCCTCGCGATTACAGATCCTCTGCCGCAGCCAACAGGGAGTCATCACGGAGGCCTGGTCCGAAGACGCGGGAATTACCTGGAGCGCCATGTCCGCGACATCTCTTCCCAATCCAAATGCCGGAATCGATGTGGTCAAGCTGAAGGACGGCCGATTTCTTCTCGCCTATAATCCGATTTCACAGGGACGCAATAAGCTCGCGCTGGCAGTATCGAAAGACGGTAAGAAGTGGCGTGACGTTCTCATTTTTGAAAATTCCTCCGGCGAGTACTCCTATCCCGCCATCATTCGGTCTCATACTGGGATGGTGCACATTACCTATACATGGAAACGTGAGCGGATCAAACATGGTATTGTTGATCCATCAGTGATTCAGTGATGTGAAAAAGCGCAACAGG
>CAZUMH010000087.1:0-14056 GCA_964621645.1 uncultured bacterium | reverse complement strand
GCCGGGAAGAGGATAATTCCAGATAGTGAAGGAATGCTGTTTGATGAGTTGGGATATTTTCCGGATGTCATGCGGCGTTTGTTTATCTACCCGTGCGGCTCACAGGATTATTACCATGAGAAAGCTGGTGTCCCTGAAATTAACTGTATATATAATGGACCACCTCTTCTTGAGAGTCATCTTAAGATTTTACCGGACAGGGGGATATTTATCAGCCTCTGGCTCTTTACCCTGAAATCCATGACTCGCCAGGAAAGTCTTGAGCGTATGAAAAAAGGATTCGGCAGAAATTTTCCCGTTAAGTTGACGGAGAAGGATTATGAAACCATTTACGACACATTGCATGATGACACTTTAATAGAGGCAAAAGGAGAGATGTTCACATTGACCGAAAGGGGAACGGAGAAACTGAAGCTCCTCGCGGAAGAGCAGACTGCCTATTTAGCGTGGCTTCATCGTAAAAAAGAACCCGGCGCACAAAAAATACATTAGTTTTCTGAGGTATTATAGATTCGCTGTTAAGAAGAATGAAAGAAACAGGAGGAAGAGTATCCCATACTGATTGAGGAAAAAAATTGATTTGCACGGGAAAAAATGGTATACTACCCAACCAGTGCGCCGCGCGCACATCAAACTGATAACAATTGATTATTACAAGGTGAGAACATGCATCAATTATCTGGTCACAATCGTCGGCGTCTCGTCCTGTTGTCTCCTCTTGCAATTATCGCGGTGGGATACTTAACCGCACATCTGGCCGGGCCCGTTTTTGGCATCTGGATTTGGATACCAATGATTTTCATCGTCTGGGGAATGTTTGGATTTATGATAGCGTGGGGAGGGGGGAGAGAGGCAGTAAAGCGCTGGTTACAAGCCCCGCAAGGCGCCTGGGGGTGGAGTGTGCTTGCCGTCGTTGTCGGAATGATCCCGTTAAGTGTTTTTATCTTGAACTGGAAGCTCTTCCCCTCGATATGGCTCGTATTGGCCTGGCTGCTCTTTGCAGTGATCAATCCGTTTTTGGAAGAAGGCTACTGGCGCGGCCTATTGCTTGATAACACCACAAACTGGCCGGGCCCGCTGGGAATACTGTATTCCAGTTTTTTCTTTGCTGTAAACCATCCGCTGACGATCGGTGTTTATTCGATCGCCAACCGTCATCCCGCTGTACTCATCAGCACTTTCATCATGGGTTTGGTATGGGCAACGACGTATCGTAAGACGCACAGCCTGCGCTGGACAATAGTCGCTCATATACTTGTAGATGTGCTCAATCTATCTGTGCTGGCCTTTCTCAATATATTTGTTCCGCCCAGTTTGTCGTAACCATTGCGCGACCAGAGGCCGTACCTGGCTCAAATATGGAAAAGTTACGCGTGGTATGACTCATGGATTAAGATCCGCCGGAATGGCCGTGAAAAACCGGCAGGGCGCTGAAGACAGAACCGTCATCCGCAGAACGTCGTCTGTCATCCTATCGAGGTCGGCATAGGTGGAAACCTTCACTCAGTTGAAGCCGCTATTGAAAGATCCGCATTATCAAACGCAAAAACGGGGAAGCCTCACCAATTTCAATGATGACATGATAGACGGGCCACAGGTGGAACCTGACAGGTTCAAGCATAAATACTCGGCAATTCTTGATTTCGAGGAAGCGCTGCATGTCGAAATAGTACGGAATACATTTTCCATTCAGCTGTATGAACTACTTGAAAGAATAAGAGGAAGTTAAAACCGCAAGATGCCCTGTTCACCCTGTAGACGGATCCTTGCGGCAGTCCACTATGAAAAACAGCATAGAAAAACAGCAATCCCGGAATCTTCTGTCACCGAAGGAAGTCACCGCCTTTCAGCAGCTGGTGCTGACGTTCTACCGGGAAAAGGGTAAACACTATCCCTGGCGGGAAACGAGGGACCCCTATACCATCCTGGTATCCGAATGCATGCTGCAGCAGACCCAGGCGGACAGGGTTACGGAGAAATTCACTAAATTCATGGAGGCCTTCCCAACACTGACAGCTCTGGCGGAAGCCGAAAAAGCGGATGTAATCGCCCGCTGGAAAGGGCTCGGGTACAACCGCAGAGCCCTCTACCTGCAGCGGGCGGCCACGGAAATCCTGTCGCACCATGGAGGATCAGTGCCGGATGATCCGGCAATACTGCGGACCCTGCCCGGCATCGGCAGGTATACGAGCCGGTCGATCCCCGTCTTTGCCTTCGACCGTCCGGAAGTGTTGATAGAAACCAACATCAGATCCGTGTACATCCACCACTTTTTTACGGACAGCGATCAGGTATCCGACGCTGAGATCGAGCCGCTGGTTGAACGGACCTTGTACCGGGAGGAGGCCCATGCGTGGTATTCCGCGCTGATGGATTACGGCAGCTATCTGAAAAAAGAGCATAAGAAGATCACCGCCCGCAGCAGCGCCTATAAGAAGCAGTCCCCTTTCAAAGGCTCTGACCGGCAGGTCAGGGGACGGATTCTGGAAATCCTTCTGGAAAAGGGATCTTGTCCGGCGGAGAAATTGGTAGAAAAAACCGGCGCGGAGCGGGAACGGCTGCTTCGTATCCTCTCCGATATGGAGAAGGAGGGATTTCTGCATCGGAATGGTGATGGGTATGGGATGTAAGGAGATAGCGGTCAAAGCGGGATGAAAGGAAAACTTGGCCTCCTGCTGAACATGGTGAAGTTGGCTCTCATGCCGGCCCTCCACGATCTGGCTGCGTGGATCATGGCCGGGCTGGTCATCGCTGCGGTGGTACATCGGAAAAAACAAGCGAGCCAGCGAGCCGGTGCTCACTGGTGCGGGTGTCTCATCCGGATAAATCAGACTGGCGGTTTTCTCAAACACCAATTCCGGCTTCAAGCGCAGCGGTACAGTTGTGACAAACAGCTGACCGCGTTATATTTCATCGGATCTCCTAGGAAATACAGAGAAATATTGAGATTAGACTGAGAATTTAGTGAAACGAATGGTTGTCTCATCCAAACCGGGACTTGCCTTATTGGGTCCGGTTTTTTAAATTCCAGTGGTATTTTACCGATAAAAGAAATATGTTTAAAAGCGGCGGCGAAAGCAAAGAGCACCTGCGTCGGGAGCGAGCCGACGGTATTGCCCACACCATGATGGGTGAATAAAATTTAACTCGGGGATAGTATGAAGATATTTGTACCCGGACGTATCTGTCTGTTCGGTGAGCACAGTGACTGGGCCGGCGGGTACCGCCGCATTAACGGCGAACTGGAAAAGGGATGCACTCTCATCACCGGCACCAATCAGGGGATTTATGCCAATGTCAACCCGCATCCCAACAAGCTTATTCTGCATACATCGGGAGGTGAAGGCTTCCGCAAAGGCACCTTCGAACTGCCCATGGAACCGGAGGCACTGTTGGCCGAGGCGGAGACAGGAGGATTCTTCAGCTACGCCGCGGGTGTGGCCTATCAGGTACTCACTCATTATCGGGTGCACGGCCTGGAGATAGACAATTATCTGACGGATCTTCCGGTGAAGAAGGGGCTCTCATCCAGTGCCGCCATATGTGTGCTCATCGCCCGGGCTTTTAACCGTATTTACGATCTGAAGATGACGGTGCGGGGTGAGATGGAGTTTGCCTATATGGGAGAGATCACCACTCCGTCGCGCTGCGGCCGCATGGACCAGGGATGCGCCTATGGAAGCAGACCCGTCTCCATGATTTTCGACGGAGAGCGCATCGACGTTCAGGAGCTCATGGTCGCCAGGGACCAACACTTTGTAATCGTGGACCTGAACGCTGGAAAGGACACTAAGGAGATCCTGAGCAAGCTGAATCAGTGCTACCCCTTTGCCGAAACGGAAATCCAGAAGAATGTTCAGAAGTACCTGGGGCCTGTCAACCAGGAGATCACGGGAGAGGCGATCGAAGCGCTGCGGGCCGGTGACGGTGAACGGCTGGGCGCGCTCATGAAGCGGGCCCAGTCGGAGTTCGATAAACATCTGCAGCCGGCCTGTCCTTCCCAGCTGACCGCGCCGGTACTGCATACACTGCTCGGCTATGAGCCGATCCAGCCGCTGCTGCTGGGCAGCAAGGGAGTGGGGTCCCAGGGGGACGGCTCGGCTCAACTGCTGGTGCGGAACGAAGAGGATCAGCAGAAGGTGATCGAGATAATTCAGCGGGATCTGGGTATGCCCTGCCTGAAGCTGACCATACAATCAGTACAGGAGGTGCGCAAGGCGGTGATCCCCGCGGCCGGATTCGGAACCCGGGTGTTCCCGGCATCAAAAGTCATGAAAAAAGAGTTTTTTCCGATTATCGACCGGGAAGGCCGGGCGAAACCGATAATCCTTTCCATCGTGGAGGAGGCGGTGCGATCAGGTATCGAAGAGATCTGCCTGATCGTGCAAAAGGCTGACAAAGTGCTTTTTGAAGAATTTTTCTGCACACCGCCCCGGATAGAAAATTTTAACAAACTATCCAGGGAAGATCAGCATTACGTGCAGTATCTGCTGGAAATCGGACACCGTATCACCTTTATCACCCAGGATCCGCAGGACGGATTCGGGCACGCGGTCTTCTGCGCCCGGGAATGGGTCGGGAATGAACCGTTCCTGCTCATGCTTGGGGATCATGTATACGCCTCGGATACCGACCTTCCCTGCGCCAGACAGCTGCTGGATGAGTTTCAGAAGGCTGGGCACAGTGTTGTCGGCCTCAAGAAGACACCGGGAGAGGAAATCGGCAAGTTCGGCTGCGCGGCCGGACTCTGGGAGGAGAAGGGGCGCACCGTGACCATCACCGAGTTCGCGGAAAAGCCGAAACTGGATTACGCCAGGCAGCATCTTCAGGTTGAGGGTCTGGATGAAGATACATTCCTGACGATTTTCGGGCAGTATGTGCTGACTCCCGATATCTTCGATTTCTTAGAGGAAAATATCGCCCACAATCACCGGGAAGGGGGCGAGTTTCAGCTCACTTCCTGCCTCGATCAACTGCGCAGAGAGCAGGGATTCACCGGAGTGATCACCGCGGGGAGGAGATTCGACATCGGGACGCCGGAAGCGTACCGGCAGTCGATTATCGATTTCCGGAACGCGTAAATAAAAACAGGGGATAATACACGTTAATCTTCTTCGGCCGCTTTTCTGAAACAATCAATCTTTGGATGGGTGGGGAACAGTCATCGCAGAATCAACAAGCGAATATTACACAAGAGAATATTATCCGTGGTTTCACTCCCGTATTAAACTGGTGGAAATCAATTCGCTATCCAGTAATCAACGAGTGGTATGGATATAGTTACGTAATACCAGCTATCAAGTACCGGATTGTCAAGTAATCGGAAATAATTACAGAGGCAGACAGTATGGAGAATAAAAGAGTATTCGGCCCTGTTCCTTCACGGCGTTTGGGAAAAAGTGTTGGGATTAACAATATTCCACCTAAAATATGCAGTTATTCCTGTGTGTATTGTCAATTAGGTGTATACTCGAGAATGAAGGTTTACAGACAGGAGTATTATGATCCAAACGATCTGTTCGCCGAAGTTAAAAAGAAAATAACATATGCTAAAATGAATAATGAAGCCATTGATTACCTGACAATTGTTCCTGACGGAGAACCGACGTTAGATAAAAATTTGGGGAAATTGATTGATGTAATTAAACCCTTAGGTTATCATGTTGCTGTAATCACAAATTCTACATTGCTTAACGAACCATCAGTCAGGAATGAATTAAAAAACGCTGACTGGATTTCAGTAAAAGTTGATACCGTTGATGAAAGCATTTGGAAACAAATCAACAGGCCCCATAAAAACATTGTATTTCATGAAATGATGGATGGAATAAAAGCGTTTTCACAAGAATATGACGGAGTCCTTGCCACCGAGACAATGCTGATTAAGAACCTTAATGAGGATGTGAAACAAGTTGCCGAATTTATAGCCGGATTACATCCGGCGATATCCTATCTCAGTATTCCTACACGGCCTCCTGCATTAAAATGGGTCGAAGCGCCAGGCGAACAGGAAATGAATCAAGCATATCAAGTTTTCAAAGAATTCTCTTTGACATCTGAATGCTTGACAGGGCATGAAGGAAATGAATTCGCCTGCACAGGGAATGTAAGAGAGGATCTATTAAGTATCATCTCAGTTCATCCGATGCGGGAGGAAGCAGTAAAAGAGTATTTGAAAAAGGCACACAGCAGTTTTTCAATTATCGATGAAATGCAGAAGGAAGGAGAGATTACCGTAACGGAATATAAAAATGAACGCTTTTATCTAAGGAAATTAAGAATTACTGACTGGAAGAAATGATTGTATCATTGGGCGAGACTTTTTAGCCTGGCTTTGAGTTCGTGATTAGGGAAACGGAAATGATCAGCAGATCTGGCGGGATAATCCACATTGAGGCGGGGAAAAAACTGTAAGGAGAGGAATTATGGCATTTAAAGCATTGTTCATGGCGCACGCACCGGATGCGGATTATGAGAAACATACCAGTGTCATTGATACCGGTAAATACAGACTTTTTACCGTTGTGGTTAAAAATCAGGCGGAAGCGATAAAAGTTTCCCGGGACCTGTATAAGAAAGAAAAGATCGATGCTGTCATGCTCTGTCCCGGTTTTACCCACAGTGATGTCGCAGAACTATTCAACGCTCTGGGCGGCAACGTGTCGGTTAACGTTTCCCGGGGAGACGTACCCAGCAGTAAAATCGCCATGCCGGTGATTCAACGGGAATACTATGGGAAATGACGTTTACAAGACGGTTGCATGATCCATAACCGTGATGCCGCAGGAGTACGGGGGCATAGATGTTATTCCAGACTGCGGCTGTTAATGAAGGAGTGATATGAAACGCAATGTCCTGATGAGAAAGATCCACTACTGGATTACCGCCTTTATCGCCCTGCCGTTACTTGTCATCATAGGCAGCGGCCTCCTGCTGCAGCTGAAGAAACACTCGGATTGGGTGCAGCCACCGGAACAGCGGGGGACAGGCACCAGGCCTGCAGTAAGCATCGAACAGATTCTTGCCAGTGTATCCCAGATTGAGAATCTCAATGTAACCAGCTGGGAGGACGTCAATAGTCTGGATGTTCGCCCGGGCAAAGGAATGGTCAAGGTCCGGCTCCACAGCGGCTGGGAAGTACAGGTAGATCTGGGTACCGGAGGCGTCCTGCAAACTGCGTATCGCCGCTCCGACCTGATCGAATCGATCCACGACGGTTCCTTCTTTGCCGGGGACATCAGCAAACTGGTAATTTTTCTGCCGGCAGGACTGTGTTTGTTTATTATGTTTATAACGGGGGTGTGGTTATTCTGGGCGCGAACATCAAACCGTCTGCACCGCAAGAAGAGCTCAGCCATTAACACGGCTGGAAAACGGACTGTCTGAAACAGCTGCCAAGTCCGGGCTTATTTAGTATATAAGGACAAAGCAATATGATGGAATGTATAGTTGAGAAAATGGAAGAGCAGCATCGAAGAGGGGTGACGTCCACACTTCTCGCTGGATCAGACTAATGGATAGTGGATTGGCCGGGTCTGCTGAAATACAGATGGGTGATTGTATTGTGTCACCGGAAAATTCATTTCAGATTGTGGAACAATCTCATGTGGTGGGTGAAGTAAATCACGGGAGGGTAAAGGATGGAATGGGATATATCTTACTAATACAAGGAAAGACCGAGAATTGGAACTGGAAATAATTGAAAAAGGCAATATAAAAATTGCTAAAACAGCGACTTCGGAAACTGTTATCAATACGATTCAGGACGCGTTAGATTTAATGGCAAATGCGGATTATCAGGGAGCGAGAAAGATTATTGTGCATGAAAACAATCTTAATCCAAAGTTTTTCAGTTTAAAAACTGGTTTTGCCGGTGAGGTACTGCAAAAGTATTCTAATTACCATATGAAGCTGGCGATTATCGGAGAATTTACAAAGTACACAAGCAATGCCTTACATGCTTTTATCGTCGAGTGTAACCGAGGAAACAATATTTTTTTTGTCCCGGACGTTAATTCTGCTCTTGAAAAGTTGGTATGATCCACAGCGGTGTAAGGCATCAAGGATTACCAGGTGGAATCGTGGAAGGTAGAGGCTTCCTATGGTAAAACGTCATAAACCGATCGAAGTGACCATTTTTAACCAAACTTTCCGATTATCAGCTGGAGATTTTTTATTATTTAAGCCGCATTTTATCTTGTCTCCGGCTGGAAGAATCACGATATTTATACGCTGAAGGAAAATTAAATGATTATATGACAAGTGTAAATAATAGTAATCAAATGTTATTTGGCAATCAATAGGTGCGGAGATATATCATTACAGGGGATATAATGAATTCAAGGAAAGATTTTATTCGGCAGTATAAAGAACGCCGGAAGACAGCAGGGGTTTTTCAGATAAAAAACATGGTAAACGGGAAGGTCCTGCTGGGCAGCAGTCTGAATCTGGATGGCCCCTTGAACGGCCATAAGTTTATGCTGAGCATCGGATCTCATCGTAATAAAGAGCTTCAAAATGATTGGAATAAATACGGTGAAGATAATTTTGTTTTTGAGACTTTGGAAGTTGTCGAAATAAAAGATGATCCGAACTTCAATGTGAAGGATGAATTGACACTTCTCGAGGAGATCTGGCTGGAGCAGCTGCAGCCGTTTGGTGAGAAAGGATATAACAAGAATTCGGATATTCGTCAGGCATAGGTGCGCCATCCTTCAATCAGATAACCACTCAGGGACTTTGCTACAGCCTCCAGAGCTGGAGCACTGACTGGAACAGCAAGATCTATGTGAGTCTGTCAGATATCTAGATCAGACTTTCTATGAAAGGAGCATGTATGAGCACTCTGTTTTTCAGCATTGCACTGGTTAGTGTCTTTTGGGGAGTGGTCTCCGCGGTGGCAATAGCATCCTATATATCAAGTCGAGGGCACAAGATTAATATTCCTTTTTTCAGGCTCTACATCTACCGCTATATCCATACCTACACGGAGATGACCCGCACAGAGCAGGGGAGACCGGGATTTTGGTTCTATTCTTACATCATTTCCATGAATCTGGCGCTGGTTTGCGTCATTATCGGAGCTATTCTGAAATAGAATCCGAATCCTTCCACGGCAGGTATAACATCCCTATGCCTCCCGTGGAAGGGACTGATCCCTGACCGCTCCCTTCGATCTATAGAAGCGCGGTTTGCCGCGAGGGGATATGTCTGCCGGGGAGGGTGCGGCCGGTTTCTTTCTTTTTCCTTGCAATTTAGAAAAAAGTTAATTACCTTTATGCGTGCGGTAAAGAGACGCGATCACCGGTCTGCTTCCGCGCTCAGACAGTTTAGCTTCACCATAGTGAACGTCCTTACCGGTCTGGTACAGCGTAAAATTGTCTGAACACACAGCATATGATGATTTTTACTGCAAAACTCCTCATAGTGAGGAGTTTTTTTTAGGCCTGCGATGGTGCTGTGCGTTGGCAGGCAGGTGCCGGAACGGCTGACAATTTTTACGGTAAGACGGACGATCATCCCTCTTGAATGACGCTCCTCCAGCAGGTGTGCTCCACAATCGCTGCTGCTGCGAGCTCTCTCATACCCTTAAAAATATGCAAGCGTACCTCCGGCGGTAATCGGTCTGCAGCAGTGCGGACCAACGCAGAACCAAGGAGTACAACAGATTATGAGATTTAACCAATTCAATTTTAATTCACGATTATACGCGGGTATTGAAAAAGCCGGGTATGTTCATCCAACACCTATTCAGGAACAGGCGATCCCTGTGGTGCTTTCCGGAAAGGATATGCTGGGAATCGCACAGACCGGTACCGGAAAAACAGCCGTGTTTATGCTGCCGATGCTGAATCGGATGATATCCGGTCCCAAAGGAAGAGTGCGGGCCCTGATACTGGCGCCGACCAGGGAGTTGGCTCAACAGATATGTGAAGCGGGCCGTGTCCTGGGAAAAGGTACCGGTGTTGGGATCACCGCTATTTACGGCGGTGTCAGCAAGCAGCTGCAATTGAAATCACTCAAACGGGGAGTTGAGATTGTCGTGGCCTGTCCGGGCAGACTGCTGGACCTCATGGGAGACGGCAGTATCAATCTTTCCCGTGTGGACATGCTGGTGCTTGACGAGGCCGACCGTATGTGTGATATGGGATTCCTGCCGGATATACGGCGAATTCTCAAAGCGATGCCCCAAAAAAGACAGACCCTCTTTTTTTCCGCGACCATCCCCGCGGAAATCCGCACCCTGGCAGACAGCATGCTGCGGAATCCTGAAACGGTTCAGATCGGACGTATGGCACCGGTATCCACCGTTTCCCACAGGCTGTATCCTGTAACCAGAAAACTGAAGAAACCGCTCCTTTTAGAATTGCTGAAACGAAACGGGACCGGACGTGTTCTTATTTTTACCCGGACGAAACATCAGGCCAAAAACCTGTCCCGGCAGTTGGCCCAGAAACAGTACCGTGTCTCTGCTCTGCAGGGCAACATGACCCAAAACCGGCGCCAGGAGGCAATCGATGGTTTCCGCAGCGGCAAATATGAATTACTGGTTGCCACAGACATCGCGGCCCGGGGTATCGATGTAGCGGAGGTCACCCATGTGATCAATTTTGATATGCCCGATACTGCCGATGCCTATACGCACCGGATCGGCAGGACAGGCAGAGCCACGAAGACCGGTGACGCGCTTACATTTGCCGTCGAGGAGGATGCTCCGATTGTGCGGCGTATCGAGCAGGTTCTGGGAAAGCGGATCTCCAGAGAGCGGCTGGACGGATTCAACTACGGTGATTTTGATCCGCAGAGTCAATTCAGACAGCGCCCGAAAAGAACCGCTAAGACTGGGGCGCATAGATGATGAAAACAATCCGGTCATACGCCTGGATCGAGAACTGTTAATTCGCCGTTTTTTTCATCCTATTCAGGTGTGCGGTCTGCTTCCTCCGTGCACCATCGAATAGGATCCTCTTCTTTGAGTCGGAAACAGTCTCCTGACCGTCAAATTCATCCACTCGATGTGAAAGGGTGCTGACCATTTCATCAAGCAGGTGAATGTCAGTTTTACCGTGAACGAAATCATCGTTCAGAGAGCGGATACGCGGGAGAAAGCCGACGGGAGCGATTTATTGATGCAAATCTCCCTGGCAAAGCCTGGGGGAGATGCAGTGGAAGTGCCGCTGGAATATGTCAGGGGGAAGACGAAGGAGAATCTGGTCCTTGAAGAGTAATGGGAAACACCTGCGGGCCTCTCTTGAAGCAAAAAAGGGAGGGGGAATTCGGTCCGCGGGGTGGAAACATGTCCCAGGGCCGGAGATTCACTGTATGAAGAGCATTTTAATCGACTGAGTGCCTCCTTCAGTGAACAGCCGGCAGAAATACACACCGCTGGGCAGACCGGCGGCGTTCCAGGTAATTCTATATGAACCAGCCGGCTGTTTTTTATCCAGCAACGTTACAATCTCCTCTCCCAGCATACCGTACACTTTTAAAGAAACCTTTCCTGCCCGGGGAACTTTGTATGTTATACTCGTTACCGGGTTAAACGGGTTGGGATAGTTTTGAATCAGATGTACATTTTGCGGCACAGAGGAGATGGATTCATCCTCTCTGACCGGAGTTGCAGTGCCTGCGTATTTTAGAATTGTGCCGTTGTTCCCCACGGCCCAGGCATAGAGATCGGTATCATCCGAGTAAAAATCGATGTCTCTCAGGGCATCATCAGCGTCTGTTTCCCACACCCAGGTGTCCCCCTTGTCCGATGAAGAGTAGATCGCGTCCGCCAGCAGCATCCAGTAGCGGTTATCGAAGAAATTCAGAAACATGATGGTATTGTCCGCGGGAGGCGGTATTTCGGACCAGTCCGCCGCCGCGGGTGGCGATGAGCAGCCCTCTGGACCGACCCTTGCAGATGGCGTAGATGAAGTTGTCCCTGAGGCCGCCGAGATTATCTGGGTCACCGGTGAAATGACGAATAGTTCCGCTTTTTATATCCAGTTTATCAAGACCACCACCGTAGGTTCCGATCCAGAGTATGCTGCCGGGAGCGTCCGGATCCGGGAAAAGAGCCCGGACGGAGTTGTTGCTCAAGCTTTCCGGATCATTTTCTTTATGGGTATATCGACGAGCTGTTTCCGTCACAGGATTAAACCGGTTCAGACCGCTTCCATAGGTGCCGACCCAGAGATGCCCATTGCTGTCTTCAGCCAAGGCTCGAATCTGATTATATGAGAGTGTGGTGGAGTCACCGGGATCGTTTCGATAGGTGATGAAGGTATATCCGTCATATCGCACCAGACCGTCTTCCGTGCCAATCCACAAAAAGCCGGTTCTGTCTTGCAGAGTACAGAAAATTTTTCTTTGGGAAAGGCCCTGTTCAGAAGAGAGGCGTTCAAATGTCGGATGCCCTATGCCAGCGAAAAGCCCGCAGACAGGACCGAAGAGAATCAGAAAGAGATACATAAACCGGATTATCGTTTTCATGGCGATACCTTAATAATTCGACTCGACGGATCAGATTATATTTCATTTCCTAAGAGAAGGCATCGGCTTTTTCCCTTGTGAAATCAAAACTGGAATGCGCATTAGATCTTTTCAAATGATTTTTTATTATGAATAGATACGATTAAAGGAATCTTGTCCCACCACAAGATATATGTATATGATCGCAATGATTCCCTTGTCAAACTTATGACTTCGTATGTAATTACCATGGTCTTGAAAAATGCCGGATACTATCACAATGACTTTCACCATGATGATACTCATAGCCGTCTTTATGCCGGATAAATACCTAAATGTTGCCTGAAAGCGAGTCCTCTGTTTATACCAGTATAGTGTTTATCCCTAACGTTGATGCGGATATTAGAAATCGAAAGATATGTATTTATGTAAAGAGTCAATAAAGTGGACGGGAAAATATCCTAAATCCTTGTCCCTGACTAATTTCATAAACTGATGGAAAAAGCAGTCGATAGTAAAGATAATCAACTTGATTTCTCGGGTCAACAATTTTATGCCGGTATTAATCTCAATCACAAATAGTCGGAAACTCGGAATGTGCGGGATTCAGCGAGCCGTCCCGAGGTCAAGCTGAGTAACGGTACGTGCAAGATGATTGTCCCTGCCAAACCAGGACTTGCCCCGTTGAATCCAATTTGTTAAATTCCCATAGTATTGTGTCAGTCGAAAAACATTTTCCCTATCCAGTGGAAACAAATCAGGCACCATGAATAAAACGACTATCCAATCCAGTCCGTATGGTCCGGTGGTTATCGTCTGGAATGGGCGCAACAGCGGGACCAAGGTCATCCGGGTGCTCCTGTCAACTCCTGCCGATTCGGCTTTAGAGACAGTGTCGCGGCTCTATCCCGCCGCGTCTGAATCTTCCTGCCTGGAGATGGATGCCGTCGCGGTGACCATACAAAGGTTCCTCGAGGGAGAACCTGTCAGCATCTCTCCGGATGTCGCGGATCTCAGCCGATGCGGAGCATTCCAGCAGCGGGTTCTCCGGGCGGAACACGCCATACCACGGGGATGTGTCAGTACTTATAAACTTATTGCCGAGCATCTGGATGTCCCCCGGGGAGCACGGGCGGTGGGAAATGCCTTGGCCAACAATCCTTTCCCGCTCATCGTGCCGTGTCACCGGGCCATCCGATCCGACTGCAGCCTCGGCGGGTTCCAAGGCGGAGCCGCAATGAAACGATCTCTGTTGAGCAAGGAGGGGATTATCTTCGATGAAAACGGACGGGTGCAATGTTCCCATCTTCACTACGGATAGGAGGATTGGACAAGGACATGTGCGGAGAGGGAAATTTTCCTCTCCATTCAAGCTGCAAAACACGATAATAAATGATTGGTCCTAAGATGGTAAAAAGAATCATCCTCATCGGATCAATTTTATTTATGGCGATCGCCCTATTGCTGCTTTTGCATACGTCGACCGGTCCTGATAAGAAAATTGGTACCATCGCTGCCGATCGGTCGTTTCAGGCAGAATCTCCTTGCATTTTCTTGATAATTTATTTACTATACTTCGTTTAATACTATCACATCT
>CAZUMH010000086.1:0-15397 GCA_964621645.1 uncultured bacterium | reverse complement strand
CCAAGAAATGAAAATGTCAAGGGTAAATTGAAGGCCTCCGGGAGGCCCTGCTCATTCCACTTCATGGTACGCCCTGGATGGATATCCAGGGAGATCGATTTTTTTATTGAGTATTGTATCCCGACTGGACCAACCAACAAGTGGATTCCCGCTTGAAAATCGCGGGAATGACAACAATGACAGGGAATTGTCCCCCTGATAAGAGCTTGTCCCGGCGTGCCTTTAGCCGGGAGGGACCCTTGACGTGAACCGAGGAAGGGGATTTTTTACTCAAGCGGCAGAGCCGAAGATGAATGCGTTCCCGGCCAGAGACCGGGAACGAGGTGATGAGGTGAAGGGGGCTTTGTAATCGTCCCAGCCAAGGCTTGGTACCGAGAAATAAGAACAGCGGTTCTCATTCAGTCCCGCTTTTATCCTCAAAACAGATGAGGGGAACTGTTTCCAGTCCCCCTCATCCGGTGTGACACAATTTTCCCTTGGGGATTGTGCTGATTAAAATACCCGTCGATTCTTATTTGTTGTCTTTTTCTCCCATCCCTTGCCGTGCACTTCACAGGTGTCGGTGGGGGCGGTGCCAGCCTTGAAGACCACATCCACGAATTTATTGGGGCAGGAATTAGCCGCCAGCTGGCCGGTCTCGGCACAGATGGTGTGGCGTTCGATGCCCGGCGGTTCAGTGAAATCGACCAGGGGATATCCAACTGAATCATATGCCATCTTCATGAAGGGGGCCCAGATCGGAAGAGCGGTCTGGCTGCCGGACTGCTTGTCTCCCATGGAGATACGTTCGTCATCGAAACCTACCCAGACGCCGGCCACGATTTGAGGTGTGAATCCAATGAACCAGGCGTTGCGAAAGTCATTGGTGGTGCCGGTCTTGCCGGCCGCGGGCCGGTAGAAATGGTATTTCCAGCGGGCCGCAGTTCCTGTCCCGTGGTCATGATCCAGGACGTTCTCCATCATACTGGTCATGACATAGGCGGTCTGGGCGCTGATGACCTCGTTGCCATTGGGGGTATTCTCTTCCAGGATATTGCCGTTGCTGTCTTCAACCCTGAGCACGGCCAGGGGATTCATGCGCACTCCCTGATCCGCGAAGGTGCTAAAGGCGGAAACCATCTCGATGGGGATGACCACGTCGCTGCCCAGAGCGGTGGCGGCGTAGGGATGGATTTCGGTGGTCAGGCCGAAGTTGTGGGCGTATTTGACGATCTGCCGCTGAATCTGCAGCTTGTGCACCATGCGCACGGTCACCAGGTTAAGTGAGCGGTAAAGCCCTTCCAGCATGGTGATGCGTCCGCCGGTGGTGCCGTCATAGTTCCCCGGGTTCCAGTAGGTGCCGTCCGGCATGGGCAGCGGCATAGGCACATTCAAATAGAGGCTGGTGGACGGATAGCCGTTGTCTATGGCCACCGTGTAGGCGATGGGCTTGAAGCAGGAGCCCGGCTGGCGGGCCATCTGGGTGGCATGGTTCCACTTGGACTGCCCCGGTCCCTCACCCCACTCGCAGCCGCCCACCATGGCCAGAATGTGCCCGTTGGTTGGATCGATGGCGGTAAGAGATGACTGCAGAGTGGCCCGGGCCCGCAGCAGGGAATCCACTTTGGCGCTGTCACTGACGAAGGCCGCGATTTCCTTCTCGCTTTCCAGGGGAGGATCCAGCCATTCCAGATAGGTCCTCTTCTCCTTGAAACGCTGGTGAATCGTCTTTTCCAGTTTGGGAATAAAGGCCTGAACGGCGCTGTCGGCGCAGGCCTGAATGCGGGTGTCCAGGGTGGTGTAGATGGAGAGTCCGTCGGTCCAGAGACGCACCCCATATTTTTTCTCCAGTTCCCGGATGACATACTCGCAGAAGTAGGGAGCGATTATCTTGTTTTCAGATTTCTTCGGAATGACCTTCAGCGGTTTCAGACGCAGCGTGTCATACGCCGCCTGGTCCAGGTAGCCGCATTCGACCATGGTTTTCATCACCACATTACGGCGCCGCGCGGCCGCCGTTGAATCTCGGTCGGGGGAATAGTAGCCGTAGGGGAGCTGCAGCAGTCCCACCAGCATGGCTGATTCATCCACCGTCAGATCTTCCACATTCTTGCCGAACCAGCTCAGGGCCGCGGCCTGTACTCCGAAGGCGCCGCGTCCCATTGTCATGCGGTTAAGGTACATCTCCAGAATTTCCCGTTTGGAGTAGGTGCGTTCGATCTGAAGTGCCGTCAGGGCTTCCTGCATTTTTCGAATCAGGGTCTGTTTGGGGGTGAGGTATATCTTTTTCGCCAGCTGCTGTGTCAGCGTGCTGCCTCCGCCCATGATCTCCATGTGGGTGATATTGAGAATAGTATATTTGAAGATGCTCTTTAAATCAAGTCCCCAGTGGCGCAAGAATTTTCGGTCTTCAGAGGCGATGGTGGCGTTGAGAAGGTGCTGGGGCATGCGGTCGATGGGAACATAGATACGCCGGTTCTTGCTGATCTGATCAAGCAGCTTGCCGTCCGCGGAATAGATACGGGTCACCAGCAGCGTCTCGCCAGCGCTTTCCAGCTCTGAGAGGGAAGGAAGCCCCTGGCTCAGCACGACAATACCAATGGTCGCCAGCAGAGCCAGTCCCAGAACCATATAAACAGGATACCGGGCCCAGGGGTAGCGTTGGAAAAGGGGAATTTTAAATGATGGGAAACGTCTTATTTTCTGAGGATCTCGTCTTTTTCTTTTCATTCTCGCATTCCATTTTACGGTCGCTTGTTTTTCCGGTTTCTTCAGCTATAGCGGTTACACCATGCCGGAGGGCCAATGTTCCAGGGTAAGCACGCCCTGGAAAAGCTTGCCATAGGTGAAGGAGGACATCCAGTCTCCGGTATTCAAGTAGACGCCGTTTTCCACTTTCTCGATCAGGGGGCGGTGAGTGTGCCCCAGGATCACACAGTCATATCCTTCCGGAAAACGGCCGCGGGCGAATTCCAGGTAATCTTCATCATCATCCTTGATGGGCTTGTAGTCCCGGCTCAGTTTTGAAGAAAAGCTGGCCAGGGCGTACCCCAGGTCGGGATGGATCAGACGATAGAGTGTAACATTAAGAGGATGGCGCAGAATATTTTTCAGAAAACGGTAGCCGTGATCCCTGCGGGCCAGACCGTCGCCGTGGGAGACATAGAGACGCCGTTCCTGCACGGTGATGTCGATAAAATCATCATACACCGGGATGCCCAGTGATTGGGGGAAAAAGCTGTCCATCCAAAAATCGTGATTGCCTTTAAGCAGATAGACCTGGATGCCCTTCTGAGTCAGGTGCCGGAGTTCATAGAGGAGTTCGAAATATAATCGGGGGATGACGGTCTTATACTCAAACCAGAAATCGAAGAGATCGCCCAACATGAAAAGGTGGCTGCCCGATACTTCCACCATGCCGAGAAAATCCAAGAGCAGCGGCAGACGCCGGTCAGGTCCACCTTTATGGTTGCTGCCCAGATGGACATCGGAGATGAAAAAGGCGGCCTTTTGCGGGTCATGTTGTTTGTCCTTAGTCACGCGGCCCTCATTCGTTCCCTTCCCTGTATCGAAGCATGATTCAGAGGCGCTCCGAATATCACGCATCAATATAGAAATCGTGACCTGGAATTGCAAAGCTTTTCTCTCATCCACGTGACATTTCAGGAGGTCACGGCTCCTTCGATCCCGTTGGTTTCAGCCCGGTGGCGGCCGCTCATGGTATGATTCTCCGTTGTATAATAAAAGCGACATCCTGTAAAGGGGTGCCGTCTCTGGTATGGTAATCCCAGACAAGCAATTATTCCTTTCCCCACATCGGTAAACATCGTATATTATACCGGAGGATACCCTGGGGAGGAACAATGATTCGCGGTCTGACAGTGGAATCCCGCGCCAAAATCAATCTGGGATTACGTCTCCTGGAAAAGCGTCCGGACGGATATCATGATATCATCACAGTCTTTCAGGAGATAAGCCTGGCTGATTCCATGGTATTTGAGGCGGGTGGCAAATCGATCCGCATTGAGACCGAAGACCCCCGTATTCCGAAAGGAAAGGACAATCTTGTCTGGCGGGCCTTTCGTCTTTTTCAAGAGAAAACGGGAGTGGATGAAGGTGTGAGAATACGGCTGGAGAAGAGGATACCTCCGGGCGGGGGATTGGGTGGAGGGAGCAGCAATGCCGCGGCCTTATTGCGCGCAGCGGACAGGCTCTGGCGAACGCATCTGTCTCCTGATGATCTTTTTGAAATGTGCGGCAAGCTGGGTTCGGATGTGCCTTTTTTTCTGCGGGGAGGGACTCAGATCGGGGAGGGTCGCGGTGAAAAGTTGACGCCCATGCAACTCTTTTCAAATTATTGGGTTGTCCTCGTCTTCCCGGGCCTGCATATATCCACCGGGTGGGCCTATGCCAGAGCCAGAATTGCCTTGACAAAAGATGAAAAAATTACTACCTTTAGACCGCTTTTTTCAGCACTTGATCCGGAGGAGTGGAAGTCATTATTAATCAATGATCTTGAAGCTCCCGTCTTTGCCGCTTATCCTTTGCTGAAAGAAGTGAAAAAAGAGCTTTATCAAGAAGGAGCCTTCTACGCAGCCATGTCCGGAAGCGGTTCGACTCTCTTCGGACTGTTCCGGGAGGAAAAGCGGGCAAGGGAGGTGTGTCTGTTCTTTCGCAGAGAAAAGGATGTAACAGTCCGGATATATCGTCCGGTAACGAACGACGGAAGCGGGTTGGGAAGAGAGCCGGACGGGCAGGGATGATTACCGGCCGGCTGAACGTAACACATACTGGGGCGTCGTCAAGTGGTAAGACACAGGGTTTTGGTCCCTGCATTCGGGGGTTCGAATCCTCCCGCCCCAGCAATCCAGGTAACACCGGGCAGCGGTGTGCCACAGGCACCCGGAACCGTGTAGTAGTGGCCGGATACATTGGTTTCGGGTCTTTTAATGAAAGCTCGGGAGGCAAAAAGAGGGTAATGAAGGTTTTTAGCGGATTGGCCAATCTGGAACTGGGGAAGAGGATTACGGAGTATCTGGCGATACCCCTGGGCAAAGCGACTATCACCCGGTTTAAAGACGGCGAAATCTCGGTGAAGTACAATGAGAACATCCGGGGCGCGGACGTATTTATCATCCAGTCGACCTGCCCGCCGGGGGACAATTTGCTGGAACTTCTCTTGCTGATCGATGCGGCCAAACGAGCCTCTGCCAAAAGGATCACGGCGGTCATCCCCTATTTTGGTTACGCACGGCAGGACCGCAAGGATCAGCCGCGGGTTTCCATTTCTTCCAAACTGATGGCCAATTTGATTACAACCGCTGGGGCCGACCGGGTTTTGATGATGGATCTCCATTCGGCCTCGATCCAGGGATTTTTCGATCTCCCCAGTGATCATCTCTATTCATACACCATCTTCTCAGCCCACCTGAAGAGACTGGGTTTGAAGAAGACGGTGGTGATAGCCCCTGACATCGGCAGCTCCAAACGGGCGGGAGCCTACGCCAACCGCTTGAACGCCGATCTGGCTCTGGTGGATAAGAAGCGTAGCGAAGCCAACAGGGTGGAAGGGATGAGACTGATCGGAGAGGTCGAAGGCAAAGATGCGATCCTGGTGGATGACATGATCGACACCGGAGGAACTCTCTGTAAAGCGGCAGAGATCATCAAAGATGCAGGAGCGAAGAAAATATACGCGGCCTGTACCCACGCGCTGCTTTCGGGTGATGCAGTTGAAAAAATAGGGAAATCGGCAATCTCGCGTATCTTTGTGACCGATACGGTGCCGATTCCGCCTGAGAAGCATTTCGAAAAGCTGGAAATTCTAACATCCGCAGAACTTTTCGGTGAGGCGATCAGGAGAATACATAACGAAGAATCCATCAGTTCACTATTTTAAAACATATTAAACCAATGAGGTTTGCCGCATGGCAGTTGCAGAATTAAATGTCGAATTACGGGAGGGCAAAGGACGTCAGCTGGCCCAGATCCTGCGTCGCAACGGCAAGGTTCCCGCTATCTTCTATAGTCCGAATACCCAGCCAATTTCCATATCAGTGGATACAATAACTTTCAACCGGCTGATCTCATCCGAGGCACATGTCCTCGATTTGATCTTCCCGGATAAGAAGAAAAAGAAATGCATCATCCGGGACATTCAGCTTGATCCTGTCAGGGAAGAGATCATTCATGTCGATTTCATGGGGATCAAACTGGATGAGAAGGTGAACATTACTATACCGCTGGTACTCATCGGTACGCCCGTCGGCGTCACGGAGCAGGGCGGTATTCTCGAGCATATTCTGAGAGAAGTTGAGGTGGAAGGTCTCCCTCTGGATATCCCGGAACATCTCGAGGTGGATGTTTCCCATCTGGAGATCGGCAACAGTATGCACCTGAAGGATATCCCGCTGGAAAAGATTGAATTCAAAACGGATCCTGAACACGAAATAGCCAATGTTATCGCACCCAAGAAGATTGAGGCTGAGGCCGAGCTCGAAGCCGCTGAAGAGGGTGTCGAAGGCGAAGAGGTAACCGAAGAGGATAAGGAAGCAGAAGAGGAAACCGAGAAAGAAGAGAAATAGTATACCATTCCAGATAAACGCCCTGCTTTCCCCCGGGGGGAAAGCCGAACAGACCGAAGGGAGGTGATTTCTTGAGACAGTATGAGACTACCTTTGTAGTTGATGCCCACCTGCAAGACGAGCAGATCGAAAAGACCATCGAAAAATTCATCAAACTCATTGAAAGTGATGGAGGCAAGGTGATCGATGTGGACCGCTGGGGGAAACGTCGTCTTGCGTATGAGATCAATAAAAAACAGTACGGTTTCTATACGTGCGTGCAGTTCACGGCCGAGGCGGATTTCATCAAGAAGTGGGAGAAGGAATTCCAGCTGGATGAGGCGGTATTGCGAACTTTGACGATTCTGGTTCCCAAAGCAGCCTTGAAGGAAGCCGAAAAACGGGCGGCTCGTAAGTTGTCGGAACAGGAAAACGATTCTGCTGATGACCCGGATGAAGACGACTTTGAAGGATCCAGTGAAGATGAGTCCAAAGACTCTGAGGATCTTGATGAAAAGGACTCCTCCGAGGAAGGGGTCCATGAAGAGCTGAAGCAGGAGGATGAGGCCCCGTCCCAGAAGGAAGAGGATATTCCTCAGAAAGCGGAAGAAGAGACGTCCGCAGATGCTGAAGAAAAGAAAGAATGATAGCTATTACTAATCTGAGCGGCATGATGAGAATATGGGAGATGAACGTCCATGTATGACATTCGCATGCCTGACATGAACAGTGTAATGATCGCCGGCAACCTGACCAAGGATCCGGTGATCCGCACAACCAGCAACGGTACTCCGGTGACGAATTTCTGGATCGCCAGCAACAGACGGTTCCGTGATAACATGGGCCAGTGGCGGGAGAATGTATGTTTCGTGGGAGTGGTCGCCTGGTATAAATTGGCGGAGAGCTGCGTCAGGAATTTAAAAAAAGGCAATGCTGTACTGATAGAGGGCGAGCTGCAGAGCCGCAGCCTGCGGTCGGAGAACGGCAGAGCCCGAAATATCGTGGAAATCAAAGCGAACCGAATTCAGTTTCTGAATAAACGGGATGACAGCGTTTCCGAAGAGGATCTGCGTAAGGAACCTTCCCGAATCGATGAGCCGGATGAGGATGATATGATGATGGAGAGTTCCGATTATAATTCCGGGATGGATGAATCTGCAGCTCCGGAAACGGATGATTCAGACGTCGAACAGGATATTGATGAAGGTCCGGAGGAAAAGAGTTCTCCCCAGGCCCCTCCCACGCCTCCCTTAAAGGAAGAAGGGGATAATCCGGACAAGGGGCGCTTTGATTTCGGATACCAGAACCTTGAATTATAGACCGGCAGCGGTCGAATAGTCAAAGAGGAGTTGGCAATGAGAACGAGACGGAAACGCATCTGCCGTTTCTGTGAGAACAGAGTATCCTATATCGACTACAAGGATATCAAGAAGTTGAATAAGTTCACGACGGATGTGGGTAAAATCATCCCGCGGAGAACTTCGGGTACCTGTGCTCATCATCAACGGCAGCTGGTGAAAGCGATTAAACGCGCCCGGTATCTGGCGCTGATTCCCTATGTGTCAGATTATGCGCGGTAACGCATCAAATTGAGGAAATTATGAAAGTAATATTGAAAGAAGATCACGAAAAACTGGGGAAAGCAAGCGATGTGATCGAAGTGAAAGACGGATACGCCCGTAATTTTTTAATTCCACAGGGCCTTGCTGTCATGGCAACGAAGAAAAACATGCAGCTTCTGGAAGAAGAGAGGAAGCAAGAGGACCGTCGTGCCAGCAAGGAGAAATTAGAAGCGGAAGCTCGGGCAGAGGGACTTTCGAACGTATCGCTTACTATTCCTGTGGCAGTTGGAGAAGAAGATCGTCTTTTCGGCTCTGTGACATCCCAGACGATCGCAGATCACCTCAAGGAAAAAGGCTATGATATCGACAAGCGGAAGATTATGCTGGAGGAGCCGATAAAAGCTCTTGGCATTTATACCGTGTCCGTTAAACTGCATGCGAATGTGAATGCCGATGTGCGCGTATGGGTCGTCAAGGAGTAGGAGGGCGATCGCTTTTTTATGAGAAACATCCGAGATTTTTGACCGCTTTTATGATAAGCAGTAATGGAATTGAGTAGGGAGGTTGTGCTATGGAGCATTCATTCCCGGAGTGCCAAAAATGTGGCAAGGGAGTATTGATCCCAATGTCGGATTATTCCCAGGAGGGAGCTTCTATCCGCTATAAGGCCTGGGTGTGCACTAATCCGGAGTGCGGCTTCAATATAAGAATTGACAACGGGGTTGTCAGTTTCGGCCGTTCCGTTCAGCAGTCGCAAAAGTAATCTTTCTCCCCCGCGTGAAACACAGACGGGGGAGAGGCGCTCTCCCCGCAGAGAGGAGGCGACATGAGAATAAGAATCAAGAGATATAAAAAACTACTGGTTAATTACAAGGTGAAGATAAGCTGTTTCTTCATCGCCGTGCTGATCTGGCTTTTTGTTGTAACCGGCAATCGGTATTATAAACTTTTTTCAATCCCAATAAAAATAAATGACCATCCCAAGGGATATGTCCTCTCCCAGCCTATCCCCGAGAGTGTCGAGGTGGCATTCTACGGAACCGGACGTGGCTTGATTTCTCTGGCGTTGAGTGAGAAAAATGTGGAGCTCAATCTGGGGGATGACGAATCGGAACGGGATTTTATGATATCGACAGATATGATTACCGGCATCCCTTCGGATTTAAATATCGAGACGGCCGGGATCATCGGGCCTGATACGGTCAAGGTGCGCATGGAACCCAAAAGCTCCCGCCTGGTAAAAGTGGAGCCGCAACTGGTGCTGGAAACCATGGATGGATATATACAAGTGGGACCGGTACACCTTGAACCTGATTCAATTATGATCAACGGTCCCGCATCTTTAGTGGATCGGATCGATGTCATCTATACTGAAAAAAAGAATTACCATGATCTTTTCAGAGATTTCAGTAATCAAATCGCATTAATGCCGCCGGCCGAGAGGATGGTGCGATACGCCAGTTCCCACGTCAAGTTCGCTGTCGATATTCAGAGGATTCATGAGAGGACCTTCCGCGGTATACCCATCGATGTGATTAATGTCCCCTCAAATATCAGGAAGGTTGAAGCGGTTCCCTCGACTCTCACGCTGATCCTGCATGGAGGAGTTGACGCTCTTCAGGCCATAAAGCCGGAAGATCTCAGGGCCACCATCGATTATCGTAAGTACCGAAGGAGAAACGGCGAAGCCAGTGCTTTTTTCACCCTTCCGGATGAGGTGATTTACTACGAATCAAAACCCAAAACATTCACCTTGTTAATCGAACAATGATTGTGCTGGGTATCGAGACATCCTGCGATGATACCGGGGCGGCGGTCTACGCTGATTCACACCTGCTGTCAAACTGCATCTCCAGCCAGCTGATCCACAGACGCTTTGGTGGAGTGGTGCCGGAACTGGCATCCCGCTCCCACATTCGCCTGATACTGCCGGTATTGCGCCGGGCGCTGGAAGACGCTGGCTGTCCGTTAGGCCGTCTTGACGGTATTGCGGTGACCTGCGGTCCCGGATTGGCCGGTTCACTTCTGGTGGGGCTGAGCCTGGCCAAGGGGCTGGCTCTCTCCCTGGGGCTTCCCCTGATAGGTATCAATCACCTTGAGGGCCATCTGATGGCCGTCCGTCTGGAAGATCCGGATTTGGAGCCGCCACTGGCAGTACTGATTGTTTCGGGTGGCCATACCCAGATTGTGCTGGTGCAAAAATGGGGTGAATATCGGGTATTGGGTCGCACCAGGGACGACGCCGCCGGTGAAGCATTTGACAAGGTGGCGAAACTGTTGGGTCTAGGGTATCCGGGAGGGCCGGAAATAGAAAGGGCGGCCAATCAGGGTGACAGTAATTATATCCGTTTTCCGAGGGCTCTTGAGGGTGAAGGCATGGATTTCAGTTTCAGCGGTCTGAAAACAGCGGTTCTTAATCATGTTAAAAGCAGGACAGGGGATCAGGTGAGCCGGCATATCCATGATATCTGCCGTTGTTTCCAGGATGCCGTGGTAGATGTTTTGGTAGCGAAGACGGTTCGCGCTGCTGTTTTTCACTCCGCACCTCTAATAGTACTGGCCGGCGGTGTGGCGGTGAACGGTTCACTCCGTTCTTCCATGCAGGCGGCGGGGGCAACTGAAGGGATACGGGTGTTTTGGCCTTCTCCAGCCTTTTGTACGGATAATGCCGCGATGGTCGCCCTGACCGGTGCTTTTTATCTCGAACGAGGCATCACTTCGTCTCTGACACTTTCGCCACAGCCGTCTCTAAATCTCTGAAATGAGCAGTATGTGTTTGCCCGATATCAGCTCCATTTCACGATGACAAGTTAAAAATATGCACCTGAAGGAGAGCCTGCTGACATATGGTGTCAGAAAAGTTCCTTTTGAAACGAGGCAATACGGATCGTCAGCTCAAGAAGTGGTCCAGACTTGCTTTTCGGGGGATAAATATGTATATTTATAGTTCAAATTTTATTGAGAGATGCTGTGGCTAAAACTATTGCAATAGCAAATCAGAAAGGCGGAGTGGGGAAGACCACTACGGCGGTCAATTTGGCTGCCTGTATTGCCGTGGCCGAGAAACGCACTCTCCTTATCGATTTTGATCCCCAGGCGAACGCTACCAGCGGGCTGGGCGTTGATCACAAGGAGGTAGAAAAAAGCACCTATGAAGTGATCATCGGCCAGACAAATATTGAAGAGGCCGTCCGCGAAACGGAAATAGCGTATCTGGACCTCCTGCCTTCCAGCATACGTCTGGTTGGCGCCGAAGTCGAACTGGTGGGTATGAAAGAACGGGAGTTCATGCTTAAAAGGGCGTTAGCCAAACTGAAGCGGGAATATGAATATATTTTTATCGATAATCCTCCTTCGCTGGGACTCCTGACAGTGAACAGCCTTACTGCGGCGACATCGGCGCTGATCCCTATACAATGCGAATATTATGCCCTTGAGGGATTAAGTCAGCTGCTGAAAAGCATTCGTATGGTGCAGAAGAGCCTCAATCCCAATTTAGAGATTGAAGGAGTTTTACTCACCATGTATGACGCCCGGCTGAATCTTTCTCAGCAGGTCGGTGAAGATGTACGCAACTTCTTCGAAGAGAAGGTATTCGACACGGTTATTCATCGCAATGTGCGTCTGAGCGAAGCACCCAGTTTCGGCAAGCCGGTTATCCTCTATGACGCTGTCTGTGCGGGCGCGGAGGCTTACATGAAACTGGCCGAAGAGGTCATTAATCATGCAAAGTAAGAGACTGGGCAGAGGTCTTGAAGCGTTGATCCCTCAGACATCAGAGGGCGAGGCCGCCCCTCCGATAGAATCTCTCTCCGACATTCCCGTTAATGACATTCAGGCCAACCCGCTGCAGCCCAGACTGAAATTCGACCGCGACCATCTGGAAGAATTGAAAAACTCAATTGCTGAAAATGGCATCATTCAGCCTATTACGATCCGCCGAAAAGGAAGCGGGTATGAGCTGATCGCCGGAGAAAGACGTTTGCGGGCCGTACAGGAGCTCGGGTATGACCGTATTCCTGCCTATGTGATGGAAGTGGAGTCGGACGACCGCATGCTGGAGCTGGCTCTGATCGAGAATATCCAGCGGGAGGATCTCAATCCTCTGGAAACGGCCAGAGCCTACGAGCAGTTGCAGAAAGAGTACGGCCTTACTCAGGAGGACGTGGCCCGAAAGGTCAGCAAGGACCGTGCTACGGTTGCAAACTTCATTCGGCTTCTCAAACTTCCGGAACAGATACAGGATTCTCTTCGCAAAGAAGAGATAAACATGGGACAAGCGAAAGCGATTATGGGCCTTGGTACCAGGAGTGCTCAGATCAAGATGTGGCAGAAATGCCTTAAAGCCAGCTGGAGCGTACGCAAGATTGAAGAAGAAGTCAGAAAATACAGCGAGAGCGGGAGCATGCAGAAGAAAAATTCCACAAAGGAGCGTTCCCCTCATTTGGCTGAACTTGAAGATACGTTGCGGAGTGTTCTGGGCACCAGGGTGAGGGTAATCCATTCCACCCGGGGCGGCAGAATCGAGATTTCCTATTTCTCAGAAGAGGAGCTGGAGAGAATAACGGAACTTATTACCGCAACTCAGGAGTAGAAACAGCATGGCCAAGAAAAAGCGGAAGAAATTCTTTTCACTCATTTTTGTACCAGACCAAGAGCGTAATCCCCGCAGTCTGTCCATGGATTATTTGAAGGGCAGAATAATCTTGGTGGTTTTAATAGTGCTTGCGTTGCACGCGCTGTTCGGATTCTATGGATATGTCCGCCTTTTCCAGCTTACCTCCCGCTGCAAGAACCTTACGGCTGAAAACGATGACCTGGCAAAACAGAACCGCAAGATCGAACGGATCGCGGAAGAGCATATGGCCAATAAAGAGATACTCGAAAAGGTATTAAAAGCATTTGGTACCAGTCTGGGAATCGAAGGGGAACCGGCCGATGTGCTCAGCGAGATCGAACGCCAGAATCCTCAGTTTCATGCTTCTCTCAACTCTGCAAGAACCAGCGCTTCTCCGGAAACCAATCTCCCGTTACAAAACAGACTGCCCTACTTGACCGAACGGGAGGGAGGTGTCTTCGACCCGGAAAACACGCCGACCCGACTGCCGGTATCCGGCTATCTGACAACCAGATTTCAGGCCGGCGGCTGGTTTGTGGGCCGGCGTCATCTAGGTATCGATATCGCGGCGGACCGGGGAACACCCATTCGGGCGGCAGGAAGCGGCATTGTCATTTTTGCGGATTGGACACCGGATTTCGGTAATCTGGTTATCATTAATCATACCAATGGATTCGTTACGTATTACGGCCATGCCAGCCGGATTAATGTGGATGTGGGAGACAAGATAGCCAAAGGAGATGTCATCGCTCTCCTGGGAAGCTCCGGTATCAGTTCCGCTCCCCATCTCCATTTTGAAATTTGGAAAGACGGCGTGCCCATCGATCCGGAGACGATGGTCTATGCATCACAGCGGCAGAGCAAAACAGATCAATAATCCTAAAAGCGGCAGGAGCGGATTGTGAAAAAAGCACAGATGAGCAGTGATTTCGGACGCGGAGGAGAATTAAATACCATCATCGGTAAGAACTCAAAGGTTACAGGAAACATGAAGATAGAAAACAGTCTCCGTATCGACGGATCGGTTAAGGGAGATGTGGTCTCTACGGATACAGTTGTCCTGGGAAAAGAAGGACAAGTAGAAGGAAAGATAGTAGCCAAACATGTCATGCTGGCCGGTGAAGTAACCGGTAACGTTTGCGCGGAGGGAAAGGTATTCATAGAGGCTTCGGCGGCTGTTCGTGGGGATATCGAAGCTATAAGGCTGGTCATTGATGAAGGAGCAATTTTTGATGGCCAGTGTACCATGACTGAAAAAAATGCCCCCGTCCAGAAGAAGAACGGATAGATAGATTATCGTCAGAGTGTCGTTCCCCCCAGGTTCATGGTCGGCCAGCAATGGTGCCAATACTATATCGAGAAGGTGGGAGAAGGGGACGGTTCTTAACGGGAGTGACTCAGGCTCGGGTACCAGGCCTGAGCGGGAAGTTCAACCGGGCGGTTACACTGACCCGCAGAGTTGTCGAAGATAGGCCCGCTTTTCCTCTGGGAACCGGAGAGCGGGCTGTATGTCGTTATTTTGAAGCGGCAGGAAAGGACGAGATTAGATGGATGTAAAACTGGAAAAATTAATTGAGAAATTAAAAAAGGAAGGGGTGGAGGAGGCCAAGAAGGAGGCTGCTGAAATCATCGCCAAGGCGGAGAAGGAGGCTAAAAAAATAGTCGAAACGGCCAAGAAGGACGCTGAAAGGTCGACGAAAGAGGCTGAAGAGACCAGCAAACGCTTTCAGGAGAATAGTGAGAGAGCTCTCCAGCAGGCAGCCCGGGATACCATTCTTTCTCTGCGGGATGAAATCACCGACCTCTTTGACCGGGTTTTTCGAAGCCAGGTTAACGATGCTTTAAGCACTGATATTCTGGGGAAAATGATCCTGACTATAATGGATAAATGGGACGGAAAGAGCAATCTTGAGATTGAATGTAACACTAAACAGGTCAAGGATCTGGAAAAAATTCTTCTCGCTGCTTTAAAAAAGAAGGGAACCGAAGGGATTCATCTCGAAGGCAGGCGAGATATGGAAGGCGGGTTTTACATTCATCAGAAGGGGAAAGATCTTTACTATGACTTTTCCGACCAGAGCATCAGCGAAATGCTGATGTCATTCCTCAATCGCCGCTTGAACGAGATTCTGGAAGGAAAGGATGGATAAGCATTACTATCTTGTTTCTCAACTTCCTTCCCTGCAGTTTGACCGGGAGCCATTTTTTTCGGTTGAATCTTTCCTCGAGGAAGCTGGCAAGTGGATGAACAGGAGAGAGTACTCCCTTCTGGTTTCATGCCGTCTTTTTCAGACTTCGTTACAGCGCAACGGGATATCCGTTTACGATACATATCTTTCCTTTGAGGAGCGGTTCAGCCGGGAACTTGCCGAATGGCGGCGTGAACAAAAAAAGGGGCAGGAGAGAAAACTGCCTCCTGAGCTGGCGGCACTGGTTTCAGAAGGCGATCCACTCATCGTGGAAAAGATGTTACTGAAAGCCCGCTGGGACTTTCTGGATGAGTCGGTCATAGAGCATCACTTTGATCTAAGTTTTCTGGTGGTCTACTTTCTCAAGCTGCAGATACTCGAGAAGCTGGCAGAATACGACCCGGAGAAAGGCAGGGACGTATATCAACGGCTGATTACACCGGATCTTGATCCGATCATACAGTTCAGCATAAAGCACCACATCCT
>CAZUMH010000085.1:0-15651 GCA_964621645.1 uncultured bacterium | reverse complement strand
GAACGATCCCAGGACGCAGATTTACAGGAATACTTGAAGTCAATGATCAACTTTCAGGGGGACAAGGCACTTTCTTTCTGGATAAAAATTCCTTGCAGGATATAGCGGGAAATCTGGGAGAAGCGATAATCTCAGGAGCAAGTATTCTCATTGACAAGATACCGCCGCATATTCCGGGAAATATCAGAGTAAACACTGACGACGAGTAAAAAATAATTGACATTACAAGCTATTTTGTCTATATTTATGCCCGAATAAGATCAGCTTAATAAGCCTCCGTAGCTCAGCTGGATAGAGCAACTGCCTTCTAAGCAGTAGGTCACAGGTTCGAGTCCTGTCGGGGGTACACCTGATCCCTTGTTTAACAAGGGATTTTTAATTTTAGATTGGATTGACAAGTCAAATCCATATATAATTCTACTTATTGGAGAAAAAATATACGTAAAAAACATGAGAGGAGTGGTTAACTGAGGAATCGTGGGTATAAATAAAAAAATTGTAGTTAACATAATATACCTTATGCGCAGAATATAGGTGAAGTCAGTTGATAAGTATGATCTGGAAATCCATAACATTTGTCCCTGTTTTCCCGGTGATGATCAGTTCTCCTGTATTTTTAAAATACGTATAGGAATCGTTGTTTTGCAAATATTTTTGACCGTCAAATCCTAAAGCCATGCCTTTTTTTACGGTGTCACGATTAACAACAGCTCCGGCAGCATCGCTATTTCCGTCACTGCCGTCACTGCCGCAGCTTAATAATGTGATATCGATGTCGGAGTTATTAATAAGTTGGGCAAACCTGAGAGCTAATTCTGTGTTTCTTCCGCCAGTTCCTTTTCCTGTAACAGTAACCGTTGATTCACCCCCAGAAAGAAGACATACTTTATCATTTCTTTTCATTTTTTTACTCGTGTTATCACACTGGTTCTTTAAAAAAACTGCAGCATCATTTACAGGTTCATTTAATTGTTTTTTAAGAATTTCAACCGAATATCCCAGACTAGACGCAACTTTGGCAGCTTTTTGTAGACAGTATATATTATTACAGATCAAGTGATTGGTTGTATTATTTGGATGTCTCGTTGGAGTTTTATCGCAATTTTCGAAGATATATGTTAATAATTTTGGTGAAATAATATCCCTTAATCCATATTTATCAAGAAGTTCTAAGGTTTTAGCATGGGGATTCCTTTGAAAAACTGTCGGTCCGGATCCTATAACTGAAAGTGTGTCGCCGGGGACATCGGAAATAATTAACGAAACTACTTGTGCAGGGAAAGCATAGCGGGAAAACCTACCTCCTTTTATCAGAGAAACGGATTGTCTCACTATATTTATCTCGTCAATAGGCATTCCTGCTTTTATCATTGCGTCATTTAACAGACGCATCTCTCCTATTGACGTTAATTGAACCGGGTAACACAGCATTGATGAACTGCCTCCGGACAAACAGAAGAAAATTAGATTTTCTCTCCCGGCTGTTTTGGCATGGGTGACAATTTTTCTTGTTACCATGAGGTTGTTGCCAGAAGGAAGCGGATGATCGCCATGGAAGAATTCTATCTTGTTATATTTTTCATACTGAGCATCTTTTGGCAAATGACATATGATTACACCTGAAGAAGCCAAAGGGTAAATGATTTTAGAAAGGGCCTTTCCCATTGTATAAGCGGCTTTTCCCGCTCCCGTGACATAGATCCTATTATAAACTGAGAGATCGAGACTTTCCTCACTATCCTCAATTCCTTTAATAAAGAGAGAATTTTTATGCCGCGATAAATGCTTCGAGATGGCGTCAGCGGGATCAGCGGCCTTTAGGGCCGCTTTAAATATTTTTAAAGCGTCAGTTCTTCGGATTTAATAATACTCTTTCACCACGATGTGACGTTTTTTACATACCCGATGTAAGCGTCTTTTTTAATTTTTCTGCCTGTTCTTTGATAGGAGCATGATAAGAGAACTGTTCAATACGCGTCAGTAGTTGTCGGGCTTTCTCCTCTTCATGGGTCTTTATCAGTCCCATGGCAAGGTTATACATAGCCAGTGGATTGTTGGGATTTTTCTTCATCGCCATCTGGAGAACGTTAATACCTTCATCGATACGGCTCTCGAACATTAAGTTGATGCCGTACAATGTCAGACTGAGAGAGTCACGCTTCCCCAACTCCATTGCCTTTTTCAAGACTTGGATAACATCAGGTGATTTTCCTAAGTAATGCAGAGAAATCCCCAAAGATTTATAATATACTCCTCTTTTTCCGTTGAGACGAATGGCTCTTTTGAAGCAGTCTGCGGATTCCTCTAATTCACCCGTACGAAGCAGGGTTTCTCCTAAAAGGTACCATCCATAATCATCGGATGGATGAGATTGCAGATATGATTTATACTGTGTTGAAGACATCTTGTATTTACCGTGAAGATACATTCCCATACCCTGAGAAAATTGATTTTCCCGCTGTTCGGCTGAGATATTTTTCTTGTCTATTAATTTATCACTCTCAAGGCCATGCTTTTCTTCATCTTCAAGTTTAATTGATCTCTTGCTGTACTCGGCCAGTTTAGAGTCCGGCACCAGTTTAATGACCTTTCGAAAATAGGTATTTGCTGCTGCTCTGTCATTCAACATATCGTGAATGCGAGCCATTCCAAGATATGCTCGTGCTTCTTTGGGAGATAGTTCAGTGCAGCGGGTATACATCTCAAGCGCTTTATCAAATTCCCGTTTTACACTGTAGATTACACCCAGATTCAAATATGACAGTACATTTTTGTCATGAAGATAATGACTTTCAAGCACGTAATGTTCGGCCTTATTGAACTTACGCAGTTTTATCCAATTAATTCCTAAAAGGAGTAAGGCTCGGTAGTGAATAGGACATACACTCACGGCTTTCTCAAGAAGCTGTATTGATTCGGCGTATTTCTTTCTGTCGAAATTCAATATGGCCAAGCTGTACAGATAATCGACATCATCGGGATTCCTTTCAAGCGCCTTCTGCCAATTGCGAATTGCTCTGTCGTACAGCTTTTTCTTGGAAAACTCTACTGCTGCATAATGATAGGCTTCTGACTCCTTGTCAATAGTATTTGGAACCCATTTCAACTGAAATACGTCATTTTCAACAGTAATTTGCAATTTGCCAGTATTCGGAGCATAGCGCGCCTGCAGACACTCTTTAACCACCGTTTCATTCTCGTGCTGCTCGAAAGGAATCTGAAAAAAATCAGGATTCGTTTCAATTGTACTTTTTTTAATGGCGGCCTTTACGGTTTTCGAGCTTGCGGTTGCCATTTTCTCCCCCCCTATGAGCGTAATCTATCCAGAATTTCTTTGATTACTGGGATTAGCGTTTCTGGATCAACCAGTATTTTTTCGCCGTCTTTCCGCGTTTTAATTTCAAATTTACCGTGAGTTTGTAGGGTTTTTCCAATAATCACCTGTATCGGCATACCTAAAAGATCAGCATCTTTGAACTTTACTCCGGGCGATACCGTCCGGTCATCCAGTAATGTGTCTATCGATTGTTCATTAAGCAGTGTGTAGATTTCTTCAGCCTTATTTTTTATATTCTCATCATCTTGCTTGACGGGAATGACATGAACCAGGTAAGGAGCAAGGTCAGGATGCCAGCAGATCCCGTTCTCATCGTGATTCTGTTCGATAAAGGAAGCCATGATCCTCTCCATGCCTATGCCATAGCTTCCCATGACTATAGGATGCTCCTTTCCGTGTTCATCCAGGTATGTCGCTCCCATGCTCGCGGAATATTTGATGCCGAGTTTAAAGATATGTCCAAGCTCTATTGCATTGACTATTCTCAAATTATCGCCGCAGGAAAGGCATTTTTGACCCTCCATAACCTGACGCAGATCGGCGTATTCCAGTGATTTTACATCCCTGGCAAGATCAATACCGCGGTAGTGTTTGTCATTTATATTGGCGCCGCTGGTCACATTAAGCTGTTTTTTCAGAACAGTATCGGCAATAATTCTCACTTTGTTAAGTCCTATGGGACCGATAAACCCGATCTCGGCTTCGCATATTTCTTTTACTTCATCGGGATGAGCGGGCCGAAAACCACATCCAAGGTGATTCTGTAATTTTATTTCATTGACCTCATGATCTCCTCGTATCAACGCCATTACCGCCTCTCCTCCATCACTGATAAAGAGGAGAGATTTCATGAGGTTGTTTGCTGACACATTCAAGAAATCTGCGACTTCCTGAATCGTACGTTTCCCCGGTGTATCCACTATTTCCAGAGGAGCTGATCTTTCCTCTACTACATCCGGCTTGGATACTGCTATGTCGAGATTTGCTGCATAGTCGCAGGAAGAGCAAAGCGCCAGTCTGTCCTCACCCGATTCGGATTCGGCCATAAACTCTTCGCTCCCGCTCCCTCCCATAAGTCCGGAAGATGCCCCTACTTCTACGTAATCCAGGCCACAACGGGAAAAAATTCTTCGGTAAGCTTCCGCATGTAAATTGTATCCCTCATCCAATGATGCATCATCACAGTCCAGCGTGTATGAATCTTTCATGAGAAACTGCCGGGTACGAAGCAGTCCGGAGCGCGGCCTCGGTTCATCCCGGAATTTAGTCTGGATTTGATACCAGATCTGGGGCATGTCTTTATAGGAACGTATGTACTTTCGAGCGAGATCGCAGATTATCTCCTCATGGGTCGGGGCGAGACAATACTGTCTTTGTTTGCGATCAAAAAGGCGAAACATCTCATCACCGAAATCCTGATTCCTGCCTGTCTCGTCCCACAATTCTATTGGATTAAGCATCGGAAGAAACAGCTCCTGCCCTCCAATGCGATCCATCTCTTCCCGAACAATATTCATAATTTTTTTAATGATGCGCCAACCCAGGGGCAGATAGCTGTACACTCCAGCCGCAAGCAGGCGGACCAGACCGGCCCTTATCATAAGCCTGTGCGAAGGGAGCTGGGCGTCGGATGGTATTTCTTTCTGAGTGGGGATATATGCGCTTGATAGTCTCACGTGTTACACTACTCCTTTCCCGTCAGTCTTGTAGCGGCGGTTATCGTGTTTTTCAAAAGCATGGCTATTGTCATAGGACCGACACCACCCGGAACGGGGGTAATGGCAGAGGCGATTGATTCAACTTCAGCAAAATCAACGTCTCCTGCCAGGCGATATCCTCTTTTGCGGCTATTATCCTCAATTCTATTCATACCGACATCGATAATTACCGCTCCCTTTCTTACCATATCCTTGGTGATTGTATGTGGCCGTCCCACAGCTGCAATGATGATGTCAGCTTGTTTTACAATACCGGTAAGATCTTTTGTGCGGGAATGGCAAAAAGTGACGGTGGCATCGGCGAAAGGGCCCTTTCTCAGAAGAAGCAATCCTACCGGTTTCCCTACGATGTTGCTTCTCCCTACTATAACTACCCTTTTCCCCTCTATTGTGATGCCGGAACGAATAAACAGCTCGATGATACCAGCCGGAGTACACGAAACGTAACCATCGGTCATACCGGAAGCAAGTTTTCCCATGTTTACTGGGTGAAATCCATCGATATCCTTATCCGGATTGATCGTTTCGATAACTTTTTGCTCATCAATATGATTTGGAAGAGGAAGCTGAACTAAAATTCCATGAACATTGGGGAATGAATTGAGCTCCCGAACCTTGTTCAACACCGTCTCTTCCGCGCAATCTTTTGGATAGAGAATGGTTTCGGATGAAATTCCGGCTTCCTGGCAGGCCTTTGTCTTTGATTTTACATATACCTGTGAAGCAGGATTCTCGCCTACTAAAATTACACTGAGGTGAGGTACAATGCCATCATTTTTAAGGAGGACTGCATCGCTGGCAACTTCCGCTCTGATTTCCGCAGCTATTTCTTTTCCATTAATGATCCTCGCCATTTAACCACCTCACATAAAATTATTCCAACGGCAAGCGTATTCTGTTAAGAGAGAGTGTATTCCCGGTCTCAGAATCAATGGTTAAAATAACACCGCTGCATTGAATATTTTCAAGGGCCATCTTGTAATACTGGGGTGTCTGAAGGAGAAAGCGTTTCAGAGAAGTCTGAATATCCATTCCAATGACGGAATCATGAGACCCTGTCATCCCAGCATCAGTAATATAACCGGTACCCCGGTCAAGAATACGGTCATCTGCCGTTTGAACGTGAGTATGGGTCCCGATCACTGCGCTTACCCGCCCATTCAGATACCAACCCATAGCGATTTTCTCAGCAGTCGCTTCAGCGTGAAAATCTACGATGATACTGTTGCAGCCGTGATCTTTGAGATCTTTAATAGCCTTATCAGCCATCTTGAATGGACAGTCTATGGGGAAAAGAAAACTGCGACCTTGTAAATTTATCACACCTACTCTTACCCCGTCGTGAAGTTCCATATGACACCAGCCGTGACCAGGAGCAGCATCGGGGTAGTTGGCGGGACGCAGGATAAAAGGATTCTGATCCAGAAAAGGGAATATCTTCGGTTTGGACCAAATATGATTCCCGCTTGTAATGATATTCACCCCAAGATCAAAAAGGATCTGCGCCTGTTCTTTTTTTAGACCGCTTCCTCCCGCCATATTCTCACCGTTGGCGATAATAAGGTCGGCTTCATATTTCATTATCAACGAGGGAAGCATTTCCGTGACGGCGTTAAGTCCAGGATCACCGACGATATCGGCAATGAAAAGTACTTTTATCTGTCTTACACTCACGCCGGCGCCTTCCCTAATTATTTTGCATAATCAACTGCGCGATATTCTCTGATGACCGTTACCTTGATCTGTCCTGGGTATTCCATCTCCGATTGTATTTTATCAGCTATATCTGCCGCCAACTGGTCGGAAAGGGCATCATCAATTTTTTCAGGTTGTACTAAGACACGTATTTCTCGGCCAGCCTGAATGGCAAACGTTTTGGAAACACCTTGAAAGGATTCTGCAATATCTTCCAGTTTCTCAAGCCGCTTGATATACCCTTCCAGTGTTTCACGGCGCGCTCCCGGACGGGAACCGGAAATGGCATCAGCCGATTGCACTAAAGCGGCAATGGGTGAAATCATCTCCACTTCGCCATGATGCGCCGCAATAGCGTTGATCACGATAGGGCTCTCGCCGTATTTCTTGGCCAGATCCGCTCCGATTGCGAAATGAGTTCCTTCCGTATCCCGATCTACTGATTTACCGATGTCGTGCAGCAGACCGGCTCGTTTGGCTACGGCTGAATCCAAACGAAGTTCAGCCGCCATAAGACCGGAGAGGAGAGCCGTCTCCACCGAGTGCTGTAGCACATTCTGCCCATAGCTGGTGCGATAATTAAGTTTGCCCAGCAGTTTCAACAGCTCAGGATGAACTCCATGAACATCTGTGTCCAGCATGGCCTGTTCTCCCAGCTGAACGATGACCTCCTCCATCTCCTTGCGGCTTTTATTGACTACCTCTTCAATGCGACCAGGATGAATACGGCCGTCGGTAATCAGCATCTCAAGAGAACGGCGGGCGATTTCACGGCGGTATGGATCAAAGCCTGAGAGGATCACTGCCTCGGGAGTATCATCCACAATTACATCGATCCCGGTAGCGTTCTCAAAGGAACGGATATTTCGACCCTCCCTGCCTATGATTCTCCCTTTCATCTCATCACTGGGAAGATGCAACACTGAAACGGTCGTCTCGACTGAATGATCAGCGGCGGTGCGCTGGATGGCTGATATGACGATCTCTTTTGCCTCTTTGTTTGCAGTAAGACGAGCTTTGTCTTTGATCTCTTTGATGATCTGGGCGGATTGCTGTTTTGCCTTGGAAAGTAGGTTTTCCTTGAGTTCTTTCAGCGCTTCTTCATTGGACATACCGGATATTTTTTCCAGCCTCTGATTCTGTTTTTCTATTATATTATCAAGCTCCTGATGTTTTCTGTTCAGATGTTCCATCCGATCCTTGATAGATTGTTCGAGGCCTTTAAATTCTTTCTCTTTCTGAGAGAGATGGGTGATTTTTCTCTCAATTTCCATTTCTTTTTGTTGCAGTTTGCTTTTCTGACGATCCTGTTCCTGTCTGATTTTCTTCGTTTCATTTTCAAATAGTTGTTTTTGTTTGATCCATTCTTCTTTAGATTCAAGAGTCTTTTGATTTTTAAGTGCCGAGGCCTCTTTTTCAGCTTCTGAAACGATTTTTTCAGCCAGCTTTTCCGCGCTTGCGACTTTACCCTGTCCCAATTTGGTGCTGAAAATCCAGCCAATAGCGAACATCGCCAAGCTGGTTACGGCAAAAATTATCACGGTGATGATATCCATATTTCCTCCTATATAACAAACCCGCATGAAGAGTAAGGGGGTTCCTTTATGGAATCCTGGAAGGAAGGGATCTTCTCTTCTGCGGGAATGGATAGCTTTATGTTATTATAACTGTCTGTCGATCAGATTGTTCAGTTCTCTGATCTTATCCTCAAGACGATTACGCAGTTCATTGATCTCAGCTTGAAGTGATTCTGTAATTCCACGCTCTGTAAAAAGCTCATAGGTAATATTCAGCGAAGCTAAAATGGCTATCTTAAGTGATGAATCAACACGCACATTTTTATCCACTTCGCGCATTTTACTATCGAGATACTCTGCGACTTCCTTGATTTTATCTGCGTCTGTCTGACCTCGGACTGTGTAATCCGCGCCATATATGCTTACCTTGAGGATATTGCTATCAGAACCCATAGATTCGGTCCTGCAGAATAAATGTTCAGTTAGTGGTTTGTTATGATCCCTTCAAACCCCGATATTTATTGTAAATCGTCGAACTCCTGTAGCTTTTCCAGCAGCGTTTCGACTTTTTCCTTTATTCTGTTTTGATTCTCCTTGTAGGTTTCTGCATCGCTCTGCATTTGTGTAATCTGTTTCGATTGAGCCTGTATCCGTTCGATTTCCTCATCCTTTTCCCGCACATTAGCCTGTAACTCAGTTATCTTTTGTTTTAATTCCTGGTTTTCCACTTTCAGTTTATTTAGTTTGGATATGACCCTGTTGATTTTTTCTTCCAGAATCTCCAAGCTTTTGTTATCCATAAAATACTCCTTTCATTGCAATTTCAGGAGCGGAGCGAGGCGTCGAAATCTTTTTCCACAGCCTTGATGATTCTGTTAAAATCATTTTCGATCTCATTTTCCGTGAGTGTTTTATCCCTGGATAAAAAACTGAGAGAAAAAGCGACACTCTTCATGCCTGCTGGTATTTGCTTTCCTTTATAGATGTCAAATAATTCTATTCGATGAATGAATTCGCCTCCCGCTTTCTGCATACATTTCGTGATAGCAGAAACGGTTATTTCTTCTTTAATGAGAAAAGCCACATCCCTTTTTACAGCAGGAAATTTCGGAATTGGCTTATATAAGACATCTCTTGATTCCTTTTCTAGCACGTCAATATCCAGCTCAGCAGCGAACGACGGGTCCTCTATATCGAATTTTTCTCGTATGTCAGGTGCTATTTCTCCCATCCAGCCAATCGGAGAACCGTCATGATAAATTCGGCAGGAGGTTTCATCGATGAAAAATGGATTTTTCTCCAGGAGAATATCTGGTTTGCCAAGATGAAACCGAACGAACACCTTTTCTAAAAGCCCTTTTAGATGGAAATATCCATACACGCTGTCTTCGTGAAGCCAGAGAGGATCATTCTTCTCCTTTCCGGTGAGTAGAAAAGAGACCATGTCGCGTTCATGAGGGAGCTTGTTTTTACCAGCTTTAGCGAATACTTTGCCGATTTCATAAAAACGGCAGCTGTCCGTGGACCGGTTCCTGTTCCACTCGACGGATAAGAGGATTCCCGGGATGAGACTCGTACGCAGAAAAGCTGTTTCTGGATTAAGCGGATTGCTTACCGTAAAAGGTTCAGTATGTGGAAACCCCATGCGAGCGAATTCTTCGGGAACCATGCTGTTATTCAGCACTTCACAAAGTCCGAATCCGGCGAACAAATCACGCAATTGTTCCTTGAATTCATCCCGATGATTTCTTGTATCGGAAAGAGGAACTGTTTGTGTATGTGCGGGAGTTATCTTATCGTATCCATAATGTCTTAAAACTTCCTCAATCAGATCGATCTCGCGAGTCACGTCCGGCCTGAAAGTGGGAACACTTACTGTGATAGGATCTGTATCAGACAGAGTAAATTGCAATCGCTGAAGGATCTCTTTCGCTTCGGTGACGGGGATGTTCTCACCACACACTAAATTGATGCGCTCCGGCCTCAGATCAACGGTCACTGGATCAATTTTCTCCGGGTACGCGTCTGCTATTCCAGCGGCGACTTTACCTCCGCATATCTCAGCAATCAGACGTGCCGCCCGGTTTACCGCGAATATTGTATTGTTGGGATCAGCTCCTCTTTCAAAACGATGAGAAGCTTCAGTAGCAAGTCCCAATCTCTTGGCGCTTTTTCTGATTGTCATTGGATCAAAATAGGCGCTTTCTAAAAGGATGGAAGTGGTATTATCCGAAACCTCGGAATTCTCGCCTCCCATGATTCCAGCGAGGGCAATCGGATTTTCACCGTCACAAATGAGAAGGTCCTCTTTTGTAAGTACACGAGTTACGCCGTCAAGAGTTGTGAATGTTTCTTTGTTTTGCGCCTTGCGTACCTCGATCTTTTTCCCTTTTATAAAGCGGTAATCGAAGGCGTGCAGTGGATGCCCAGTTTCCATAAGCACGAAATTTGTGATATCGACCACATTATTGATAGGGCGAATACCAACTGCACTAATTCGTTCTTTGAGCCATTGGGGTGATTCCGCGATAGTCACTCCCTCTATATAGCGGGCGCTGTAACGCGGACAGGCGCTCGTATCTTCGATAGCGATGGTGATGAATTTTTCAATGGATTCGGAAGACTCTTTTACAAGCGATTCGGGAATAACAAGATCCGATCCGCAAGCTGCGGCCACTTCCCGGGCGATACCGATGTGACTGAGGCAATCGGGGCGGTTAGGGGTCACATCTATATGATATATGGTGTCTGCCTGATTTTTATTTGAGCCAAACATCTCCCCTACTTGATAAGAATCTCCGGAGAGTACCATAATTCCTTCATGACTGTCACTAAGTCCCAGTTCCCGTTCAGAACAAATCATCCCCTGACTGTCCACTCCCCTGAGATTCACGGCTCCGATAGTCACTCCGCTTTCTAATTTGGCTCCAACGGGCGCGAAGGGAGCGAGCTGACCAGGAGCGACATTTGGAGCACCGCAGACCACTTGTACCGTTTCCTTGCCCGTATCGATACGGCAGACAGACAATTTATCAGCATTGGGATGCTTTTCAACTTCCAGGACACGGCTCACAATAACCCCGGAGAAACCGTTATCTAACAGCTGCTCCACTTCTTCAACTTCCAAACCAAGCAAAGTGAGAATATTCGCCAGTTCAGCAGGGTCTGTCTTACAGGAAACATATTGTTTGAGCCAGTTCAGACTGATTTTCATCCCACAAGTCCTAAAATTGCTCTAAGAATCTCTTGTCGTTCTCAAAAAATACACGGATATCATCAATTCCGTACAGGGCCATGGCGATTCGTTCTGCTCCCATTCCAAAGGCATAACCGGTATATTTCTCGGTGTCATACCCGACAAAGTCGAATACCGCAGGATTAACCATTCCGGCGCCTGATATTTCAATCCAGCCGCTTCCCTTGCAGATACGGCACCCTTTTCCGCGGCAGACGAAGCAGGTGAAATCGTATTCCGCTCCTGGTTCGACAAATGGGAAGAAACTTGGACGGAAACGGATTTCCATATCAGGTCCGAACATTTGACGGGCGAAATTGAGGATTACCCCCTTCAAATCCGCGAAGGTTATCCCTTCATCGACCACAAGTCCTTCAACTTGGTGAAAAACCGGTGAATGGGTTGCATCAGGTGTATCACGGCGGAAACAGCGGCCCGGAGAGATGATGCGGACCGGGGGTTTCTGTTGTTCCATTACCCGTACCTGCACCGGGGATGTATGGGTTCGCAGAACGAAATCATCCTCTACATATAGCGTGTCCTGCATTTCACGGGCCGGGTGTCCCTGCGGTATGTTCAATGCCTCAAAATTATAGTATTCAGTTTCAACTTCAGGCCCTTCGGCGATAGAAAAGCCCATATTCTGAAAGATGGTCTTAATCTGTCGAAGGACCAGCGTCAGTGGATGGTAATGACCCGCGGAAAACCAGTTGCCAGGAAGAGTGATATCGAATGATTCACGTGACTCCCGTTGATCGGGAAAAAGAGTTTTCGCTTTCTCCAGTTTTTCCTGTGCCTGGATTTTAAGGGCGTTGATCCGCTCACCCGCGCTTTTCCTTTGTTGCTGATCGAGATCTCCCATACCTTTGAAAAGAGCACTTATCAGCCCTTTTCGCCCTAAAAACCGGATGCGTACTTCTTCAACTTCAGCATCAGAAGAAACCGACTGAACAGCCTGATGAAATAGGCCTTCCGTCTCTTCTATTTTCTTTTGTATGTCAACGGATCCCATCCGGGAAACTCACGCTTTCTGTACGGCATCGACGAGTTGTTTAAAAGTGCCCGGATCATTTACAGCGATATATGCCAATACTTTGCGATCAAGCCGGATATCATTTTTATTCAAAAGCTGAATAAAAGTTGAATAATTCAAACCATGCATATGTGCTGCAGCATTTATACGGGTAATCCATAGTTTTCTGAATTCTCTCTTACGAACTCTCCGATCCCGATAGGCATACTGCAACGATCGCTGCACGCTTTCTTTTGCTGTCTTAAAGAGTTTGCTTTTTGCTCCACGGTACCCTTTAGCCGCTTTGAGTATTTTTTTTCTTCTTTTCCTGCTCGCTACTGCATTTTTTGCTCTTGGCATTTATACCCTCACACTATTACCCTTATTATTAACCTACACCAATCATACGTTTTACCCGCCGTTCTTCATTGCAGGAGACAAGATCTGACTTTCTTAGATTTCTCTTCCGTTTGCGTGTCTTTTTAGTCAGGATATGACTGGCATGAGACTTGTGTCTTTTCACTTTTTTTGAAGAGGTAAGCTTGAAGCGTTTTTGGGCGCCTCGCTTTGAACGAATTTTCGGCATTTTCCATAACTCCTGTTTATTTTGGTATGAAAGTCGCCAGCAGACTTCTCCCCTCTTTTGTTGGCGGACTTTCCAGTTTCGCAATTTCTTCTAATTCCAGAGTCACCCTGTTCAGAACTGCCTCACCAAGCTCAGGATGTACTATCTGTCTTCCCCTGAAAAGGATGCGGATACGAAGATGATTTCCCGCTTCGATGAATTTCTTGGCTTGGCGCAGCTTGAATTCGATATCATGTTCTTCGATAGTCGGTCTGAACCGAATTTCTTTAATATTAATAACATGCTGCTTTTTTTTACTGGCTTTATCTTTTTTGCTTTGCTGATATTTAAATTTTCCGAAATCCATGATGCGGCAGACAGGCGGAGAAGCTGAGGGGGCTATCTCTACCAAATCAAGATTCTTTTTATCAGCCTCCTCACGCGCTTTATCGATAGGGACTACACCCACCTGGGAACCATCTTCGTCAACAAGTCGGACTTCTTTTGCGGTAATTTCCTCGTTAATCCTCACATCATTTTTTTTAATTGCTGTCCCTCCTTTTAATTTTATCCTGGATCAAAGAAATGAAATTTTCAAGAGTAGATACTCCCTGATCGCCTATCTTCCTAACGCGAACAGAGATGGTATTATCTTCCATTTCCTTATCGCCAACGACAATTACGTAGGGAATTTTCTGTTTTTCCGCTTCCCTTATTTTATATCCCATCTTCTCACTTCTATCATCCATCCGGCAGCGTAATCCCCGCTGAGAAAGGTTCTGATAAATCGAGCGGGCATATTCATGATGTTTTTCGCTTATCGGCAGCACCAGGCATTGTACCGGTGAAAGCCATGCCGGAAGAGCTCCTGCATAATGTTCTACCATAATGCCAAGGAAGCGTTCCACGGAACCAAGAATGGCCCGGTGGATCATTACGGGTCTATGTCTGTTTCCATCGGAACCGATATATTCCAATTCGAATCTTTCCGGCATGGAGAAATCAACCTGAATCGTACCGCATTGCCATAGTCGTGACATGGAATCTTTGATATGAAAATCTATTTTGGGGCCATAAAATGCGCCTTCTCCTTCATTTATTTCATAGTCGGCATTGACCTTGGTGAGGGCATTTACCAAAGCATCTTCCGCCTTTTTCCACATTTCATCGGAACCGATGGACTTTTCCGGACGGGTTGACATTTCGATCTGCATTTCAGTAAATCCGAAGGTCCCGTAAACCTCTTCCACCAATTTTATGAGTTTGATTATCTCATCTTCCATCTGGTCCGGTGTGCAGAAAACATGGGCATCATCCTGAGTAAACTGACGCACACGGAAAAGACCGTGAAGCACCCCAGATTTCTCGTGCCGGTGAACCAGACCCATTTCTGAAAGTTTGATCGGCAGCTCACGATAGCTGTGAAGTGTATTCTTATAGATGAGAAGGGCACCGGGACAGTTCATTGGTTTTACAGCGTATCCGCATTCATCAATAGTAGTGAAGTACATGTTTTCTTTGTAATTATCCCAGTGGCCGCTGCGATGCCAGAGAGCTTCATTCAAAATGAGAGGTGTTTTTATTTCCTCATAGCCGTGCTTGTGCAGAACTTCTCTCATATAATCCTGGATGGCATTATAGACTACCGTCCCGTTGGGATGCCAGAATGGAAAGCCTGGTCCTTCCGGTTGAAAACTGAACAGATCCAGTTCTTTTGCCAGAATCCGATGATCTCTTTTCCTCGCTTCTTCAAGTTGATGGAGATGGGCCTTTAATTGTTTCAGTTCCGGGAAGGCGGTTCCATAGATACGCTGCATGACCGGATTGCGTTCATCTCCGTGCCAGTAAGCTCCCGCTAATGATAACAGTTTAAAATGTTTTACCACGCCAGTCGACGGAACATGGGGCCCGCGGCACAAGTCAACAAACAATTTTCCGGTATAATACAGTGAAACTACTTCACTATCCAGGTTTCTAATGAGCTCAAGCTTGAAGGGTTCGTTCCTTTTCTTGAAAAGATCGATCGCCTCCTCTTTTTTAACCAGAACATGGGTGAAGGGGATATCCTGTTCAACAATCTGTCGCATTTTATCTTCAATCTTGGACAGATCTTCAGGAGTGAGGGAAGCGGAGAGATGAAAATCGTAGTAAAAGCCTGTGGATATTGACGGACCGATGCCCAGCTGAGCATCGGGATAGAGTATTTTTACAGCCGCTGCCATGATATGGGAAGCGCTATGGCGGAATAATTCCATCCCTTCCTTGTTATCCACAGTGATGATATCGAGGCGGGAGTCGGAATTCACAGCCGTATCTAATCCAGCCAGCTGTCCGTTTATTTTAACTGCAACGGCTTTTTTCAGTAAATCTGGCTGTTTCTCCTTCAGGATTTCAGATACTATGCTTTTTGATGGAACTGAAAATTCCTCACCGGTATTGATTTCTATCTTGATTATATTCACAATGATAGATGCGTTCTATGCAATCTCCGTGTTCATGCCTAACAAATGAGAATTCGTGGGCGATACTGGAATTGAACCAGTGACCTCTTGCATGTCAAGCAAGCACTCTA
>CAZUMH010000084.1:0-15952 GCA_964621645.1 uncultured bacterium | reverse complement strand
GACTGATAAACAATCCGATTTTATTTATGCGATCCCCCAACCTGTCAGGGGAGGGGGATTTTTATTTGGCAGAGGGTATTTGTTTATCCGATCAGAAGTGAGGATGTGACGTGGCCTTTCTGGGAGCGCACATATCTATTGCCGGGGGACTGGAAAGGGCGATTGAGAGAGGGGAATCCCTGGAATGCCGGGCCATTCAGATATTCAGCAAAAACCAGCGGCAGTGGAAGAGTCCGCCGCTAAATGAAGAGACAGCAGGTCGCTTCCGGACCGCTTTGAGAAGTTCCAGCATTACCGTGGTGCTGGTCCACGATTCCTATCTGATCAATCTTGCCCATCCCGATCCGCAATTGAGACAACGTTCCCTGGAAGCGTTTATCGATGAGATAGACAGGGCCGAACTGCTCGGCATTGATTTCCTGGTTTTTCATCCCGGTTCCCATCTTGAGGACGGTGAAAAAAGAGGAATCGAACGTGTCTGCGAAAGCCTAAACCGGGCTCTAGAGAGGAATAAACAGGGCCGTGTCGGCCTTCTGGTTGAGACTACGGCCGGACAAGGCAGCAACCTGGGATGTAATTTTGAACAAATATCCCGCATCCTGTCCGGCCTGGAGAACCAAAACAGGATGGGCGTCTGCTTTGATACGGCCCACGTGTTTGAATCAGGCTATCCGCTGCGTACGAGGGAGGATTATGAGAGCACACTGCAGGAGTTCGATCAGCTCATCGGCCTGGGCAGGCTGAAGGCGTTTCATCTGAACGATTCCAAAACGGATCATGCCAGCCGCAGGGACCGACACGAAAATATCGGTGAAGGGGAAATCGGTGCGGAGTTTTTCAGCTTACTGGTCAACGATGTCCGTTTTTACGGTCACCCCATGATTCTGGAGACACCGGGAGGAGAGGAATGCTTCGCCCGCAATCTAACGCTGCTCCGGAGCATGCAGTCCTGATTGGCAAAACCCGAATAGATAGTATGAGCAGGAGGATCCCGGTAAAAACGGGACGCTCCTGCTCGATTGATACTTTTTTTATACCATACCCCTCCGGCTTACGGTTTCCGGACGGCAGAAGCCGGTTTCAGTTTCTTGAAAATGGCACCGAGGATAACAAACAATCCCAGAAAACTCACGATGGAAGGCCCGCAGGAAAAATCCAGGGTATAGGAAAAAATCAATCCCATTATTGAGGCGGTGGTGCCCACCATCCAGGCAATGACAATACGCTGTTTTCTGCGAGCGCTGAATATCGCCGCGAATGTGGATGGAATGATCAAGAATGAAAAGATAACCAGTACGCCGGCGATCTGTACTGAAAGGGTGATCGCCAGACCAAGGGTGATATAAAACAGAAAATCCCAGAACTCAGTATTAATCCCGCTTTTCACCGCCCCATGGTAATTTTCCGATATCTGGTGAAATTTATCTCGAAAGATATAGTGAAAGAGACCTACCAGGATGAATGCTGCCAGACAGATGAGTATATCCGTCCAACGGGCCCATAGGATGCTTCCGGTGAGCATATGTTCCATATGAACATCGCCGCCGGCTGAAATCGCCAAGAGAAAAAGTGCCCCGGCAGCGGCGATGGCGTAGCTGACGCCGATAACAGTCTCGATCGATATTTGAGAAATTTTTCTTCCCACTTTCGCGTAAAATAGAGAGGAGATGATGATAAATCCGAAGGCCAGCAGTTGTGAGAACGGACTGTGTTCGGAAATACCGAGAATGACCAGGGCGAAGGCGGAACCCAGTGCCGCCATCTGAGCCAGGGCGATATCGATGAATATTATTTCCCGCTCGATGACATGAATCCCAAGGTATCCGAACAGCCCCAGCATAGTCATACAGGCAACCAGCGGCGCGAATAGAAAATGGAATATTTCCACCATACGAGGTTCCTTTCTCTCTAAAATGTCAGCTTCTTTGCGGCAGCAGGCTCCTGATGAACAGAGCGCTGAGGAAGAAGAATCCCAAAGCCAGGACCAGGGTTGGGCCGTAGGGTAATCTGAAATAATAAGAAGAAAATAATCCGACTATAGAGGCTCCGAATCCCACTCCCCAGCCAATTTTTAAAGCGGCCATCCAGTTTTTAGTGAACAGAGTAGCGATGGCCGCCGGAATCATCAGGAATCCATAAGCCAACAGCACACCGGCGATAGGAACGATAAGAACGGTGATGATCCCCTGAGTGATGAAAAAAAGGAGATCCCAAAATCTTTCGTTTTCGACGGTGCCCGGGTGTTCGGTAATGCTGATTATTTTTCTCCGATATTTAATGTGGAACAGAGCCAGAATCAGGTAACTCCCCGCCGTTATGATCACGAGGGGCCAATTGATCCACAGCATACACCCTGCTAACGTTTGGGTGACGTAGGAAGCGCCCCCGGATGTCTTGTCAGCCACCATGATGGATGCCACCAGAGCCAGGCCGTAGATGATGCCGATAACGGCTTCATGAGGCACCCGCGAATTGGTCGGCTTGACATAGGCAAGCAGTATTGATCCACCCAGCACCGCGATAAAGGAAAGGATATAGGATCCAAAGGTGCCGCCCTGAATGCCAAAACCTATTCCGACGATGACACCGAAGGCGGCCAGCTGATCCAGAGAAAGGTCCGAGAAAATGATACCCCGGCGGATGATGTGGAGTCCCAGGTAGGTATGAACCGAGGTGACCACGAAGAGCAGTACGATCTGTATGGCGAGGAAATTTAAGGTATCAATCATATATAAACTCCCCATGATTTGAGTTTGTGGTCTTGTGATATCTCTTAAGAAACCACTCACATGTTCGTCAAGATCTAGTCGGTATTTGTTGATATAGCAGCCAGAATCTGATCGATCCAATGATCAGCCAGCTTGAAATTGTCTGTCACTTCCGGAGTACCTCCCACGGATATGGGCAGGAACAAGGCTTTAATTCCGGTGCGCTGAGCGATGGTTGTCGGCTTTCTTTTTTCGAAATAAGAACCAACAAGCATCACCCGGATATCGGAATCCTTAATCAATTTAATCATGTTTTCAACATGTTTCGGGGTAGGGGGTATGCCGGGTTTCGGTTCAATAAAAGCGACGATATTAAGCCCGAAATCTTTGGCGAAATATCTCCAGTTCTTGTGGTAGGCAACAACGTCTATGCCCCGGAATGGCATAGCCTTTTTTAACCAGCCCCCCAGTTTGGTAAGCAGCTTTTCTCCCTGATATTCTCTGTCAAGGAAATCGAAGAGGGTGCCGGCATTGAGAAGACTTTCGAGCTGATCGCCGCCGAACATATCCACCAGGTCATTCCCGAACATGGCCCTGTCCACCCGATCGACATAGGCCTTTTGGTTGGCTTCATAAAAGTCGCTGTTCTGGGGATCCACCCTCTTGAGTCCGATGAGAATATTTTCGCTGATTTTTTTCCAGTTCATGGGACTGGTTTGAATGTGGGGATTGCCCAACACGTGAATGTCCCCTTCGGAGCGGCTTATGGTGGTCGGCTTATCCAAAATATCTATACCGGGGGAGGCGGTGATGAATCCCACGGCTCCATCCATGATTTTCTTGTTGCGGGCCTTGTCTATCAGACTGGGCAGCCACATTTCCAGATCACAGCCAGTGGAAACCAGCATGTCCGCATCCCTCAGTTTTAGGGCGAGACTGGGCTTCGGGGGAACGAAATGGGGGTCCTGGTCACCGAAGGAAAGATATTCCGTGGTAATTTTATCGCCCCCGATTTCCTTGGCGATGCAGGCGAAATCGGAAAAAGTGGTGACAACGTGCACCTGCGCGGATGTACGAACGGAGAAAAGAAGAAATATTATCCCAATGCCAGCTAATGTCGATTTCGGCTTCATTGTTCTACTCCTTGCGTTAGATTTTATTCTCATATTTCAGGTTTAATAGGCTTCGTGTTTGTGTGGGCCCATGGCCCAGTTTATCTGGCAGATGAAACGGTTATCGTTCTCATCAAAATTACGATTGATCCGGGTATATTGGGCGCGAATGAAAACAAATTCACTCTGCCAGTAGTCAAAACAAACGGCGAATCCGTTTTCCTTCAGGGAACTGTCCCAGGGCAGCTGCGAGTAATCGATGCGGGCGCTGAAAATCCAGAAGGCATTCAGGCGCGCCTGGAGTGAAGAGTAAAATCCCCAGGCTTTGATAATTTCATCGGTCCTTTCTTTATGTGAATAGAGAAACTCGCTGCGCCATTCTATACCGCGGTATTTGGCTCTCTCTGGGGGCGCCCATTTCAGCGTCAGATCCGCTCCGGCTACCTTTGAATGGTGTGTTTCCAGGGTATCACTGTGTCCCAGGGCGCCGCTGAAGCCCAATTCAACATAGGTGCTGCGATTGATATCAAAGTAATTTTTCAGGTGGGCCACATAGATCATCCTATGGTCTCCTTGATCTGTAAAGCAGTGCCCCATACCGCCATCGATCATCTCAAGATCCAGTTCATTCACCTGGGCCGTGATGGATGGCAGGAGAAAATTAGCGCCGAGACCGAATCCCTTTAAGGAAGTGATCCCGAAGAAATTGGTGAGCACCAGCGGTCTTTCAAACTGGGGAAGCGCGTGGTCATGGTAGCGGTTCAATTTTCCGAATTGGGTCTTAATTTCACCGATTTTCAGATTCATGTTCAACGGCATATTCAACCACTGTGCGTACCCTTCCTCCAGATATACCCCCTCTCGGGTGAAGGAAAAGAATACTTTAGCCCGGGAGTAGGGATCGAGCGCTGATTGAAATCCCACTTCCATTTCCCGCAGCATGAACTTGCCGGTGCCCCAGGATACTTCGGGAAAGCCATCTGATGGGACACGATTATAATCACTCTTCGACGTGCCATAGGCGTAGTAATAATCGCCGCCGACGCTGATATTGGGGTTCAGAGCCGACTGCTGCCTGATGCCGCTGCTGAATTTACGATCCATGGATGCTTTCTTTTCCGTTTTTTGCAGTGAGAGCCGCTGCGCTTCTTCCATCAGTTTCTTTATCTCGTTCTCCTTTTCAGTTTCTTGCAGTTTGTTCAGTATTCTTTTCAGCTGGTTTTCAAGTTTCTCGAATCGCGTTTCGCTTACCATCTTCAGCTGGGCGATCTCATTTTTTAATTCCTTGATATTTTCTTCTTTTTGTGTTTGTGCCCGGATTTCGGCAGAGCACAGTCCAATACAGATGAGACACGACAGCAGCAGTAATATCGGGGAAAGGGTAGTGCTTCCGCACTGAGAACTATTTGCCGCTGTTCTATCTTTAGAATTATATCCTGACAGTTCCATGAATTGTTACCTCCCGAACTAATCCTTAAAAGACAGTCGCCTGCTCTTTTGAATACACGGATAGTCGGCCGGGCTTCTCTCCCTTCTCTTTCTTTCGGAGGAAAGGGACCTGTCTAACCGTAGAGGGATATGCCGATGAATCGGCTGCTAGATAAGGCTGGTTTTAAAGAATATTTAGATACAGGTGTAAAATATGGTACCGGGAGGAGACCGTGAAGAAGGGATGATGATGATGTGTGAAGTGAATTTATGTTGCGGAATCGTTGCGAAATAACTGGCCAGTGATAGATGGGGCAGCTGGATAAAATCAATGCCGCTGTCTGTCAGGGTGGAGTTAAGAAATTGATCGGCTGGGCAATTCTTATCATCAAACGGGCCCTTGTCCGTGTGGAAGAAATTTACACAGGATATGACCAGGAAGAAGACAAGGACAAATAATATGGTAAGAATTTTACTGTTTTGGGTCAGTTTATTCATTGAGCTTAATTTATAATAAATGAAAAGTATTCGCAAGGGAAAAATTCGCTCGGGAAAAATATTTATCCCCTTGTCCCATTTTTATTAAAGACGGTTATTTAATGGAATTGTTTCAATTCGTGACACGATTTTACCCTGCAAACCCCAATCAGTCCAGGTCGTATTGCCCTAATTTTGTTTCAACGGGAAAAATCTTGGCTTTTTTCAGGCAGAGATGAGATACAGCTCTTCCTGTGGCGTGGAGAGAAAGCGGCAGCCGTCTTCAGTAACGACAACGATTTCTTCAATGGTAGCGATTCCGTGTCCCGGAACGGTGAGGCGCGGTTCCAGGGTGTATATCTGTCCGATCTCCGTTTTCAGAAAGGGGGATTTCTTGTACCGGTCCCACCTGGGGCAGAGCAGCGCGGAACCGTCATGGGCTTTGCGACCCACCTGGTGCCCCAGCCCGTGCGGGAATTCTTCATATCCCGCTCCTGTAATGTAATCCCGGGCCACCGCGTCGATGGTCCAGCCTTCCACTCCGGGTTTGAGAGCGGCGGCGGCTTTTTGTATGGCAATCCTGATCGTCTCGAAACCGTGCTGCACTTCCCCGGGAGCTACGGGTTCTCCTGCACGCAGAAAATACCAGGTTCGTTGCAAATCCGAAACATATCCCCGATACCGCACTCCGAAATCGATATTCATAAGGTGGCCAGGTTCAATGTGTCGATCGGTGGGACCGGCGTGGGCGCCGGCGCTGTCCGGCCCGGTGAAGACAGCCGGACAGTGATCTTCATCCCAGGCTGGTTCCAGTCCAGTCGACGTCAGCTGTTCCCGGATAAAATCCCGTACCTGCTTTTCAGTGTGGCCCGGCTTTACGAAGGCCGTCACGTGATCGAAGATCCGCAGGGTGACCTGTATAGCCTTCTCGATCCTTTTCCGTTCCTCCGGGGATTTGCGGCCGCGCAGGGTGGCCATCAGCAGTTCACTGGATTCCAGCCGCTCCAGCCAGGGCGTTCCGGCCAGGTATTCTGTCAGCATGAGATACATGCCGTGACTCAGACCGTCCGCGGTGGGATCATTCACGCTGAAATTGACGGCAATACGGCGTGGATCGGTTTTTTTAAGGTAATTCAGAAGATCTTCTTTAACTGAGTCCAGGTAGGTAATCACCTGGTAATCGGCGTGATCCTTAATGTTCTGGGCGTCCAGGCTGCCGACGATGGCCACGGGCCGGCCCTGGGGCCTGATGAGGAACGCCGAAGCCCAGGTGCAGCCTGCACCCAGGATGAGCTCCAGAGCCGGATCGGGAACGGTTTCGTTTTCGCGGACAAAGGTAAGCCACAAATCAATGTTCATTTCCTCTAGGATGGAAGCGGCCTGTTTTATTTTTTCATTCACCATGTGACAGTCCTCTTTACGATACTATATCAACGAAACCCGAGCCGCATGAGCAGATAGCCGACGATGAGTCCGGCCAGCACCTTGATCAACGTCTGGAATAGACCTTCCCGCATGAAGCGCATCAGACCCGCCTTAACGGTGTGTTGGTCTTCGGTCACGGCGATGCGGATCTCCCGGGCCACCTGGGGTATTATCCGGCCCACCTGTTCATCATTCAGTCCGGTGAGTATCAGTTCGGAGTGACCGCCGGTTTTACGAATATGCATTTCCACCGAATCCGGCAGACGGCCGCTGTCACGCACCATGTTTTGTAATGTTTCATCCGTCAAGACGGTTTTGTCCTGGGCTTTGGCTATTTTAATTTTTGCCTTTGCTTCTTTCTTGGCAATCTTATCTTTACCCATTTCAGTCTGCCTCCGCTGTTACGCTTTTTACCGATTCAATCCACCTGCAGAGCCTTCTTGCGCAACGCTCCGGTCCGGCCTCTGCGGTTCAGCACCAGATCGATGGAATAGATCAGCAGCGCCATCCAGATGATGACGAAGCCGATAAGTCTTCTGCCGGGAAGGGCCTCATGATATACCAGGAAACCGATCAGGAATTGGATAGTGGGCGAAATATATAATAAAAATCCCAAACTGCTGAGAGTGATAAGTCGGGCCCCGGCATTAAAGAGTAAAAGAGGGATGGCGGTTGCCACACCGGAGAGGATGAGAAGCAGGCTGCGCTGAGGTGGCCCCGCCAGCAGTATACTGTGTCCGTTTATCTCGAAATAGATAATGCAGGCCAGTGTTGGAATAAACAGAAAGGCGGTTTCCAGCGAAAGTCCTTCCATTGATTCCAGGGGGGCGATTTTACGGATAAGTCCATAAAGGCCGAAGGTCGAGGCAAGGGTGAGTGCGATCCAGGGGAAACTGCCGTAACCGATAGTCAGATAGGAGACACCTATTCCGGCAGTGATTACTGCAATCCACTGCCAGTGACGCAGGCGTTCTTTTAGAATGATCACCCCCAATGCCACGCTCACCAGAGGATTAATAAAATATCCCAGGCTTGTTTCCAGGATGTACCCGGAATTGACGGCCCAGATATAGGTAAGCCAGTTCATGGAAAGCATCACGGCAGTTCCCAGATAGATGGCAGCAACCGCCGGTTTGCGGCGCAGGATTTTCAACCAGGCATAGTTGCGGCGGATCAGTAAAAGCAGGACCAGAAAAATAAAGGACCAGGCCGTACGGTGAGAAAGTATAGCAATTGCCGGGACGCTTTGAAGGGCTTTCCAGTAGATGGGAAGCAATCCCCAGAGAAGATAGGCTGATACGGCCAGGACGATTCCCCTGTTCACAGGCGGGCTCCGGTGTGTCGATACCATTCCAGGGCATACTATACGTTCCAGGACCGTTATACCGCGGCGGGAACGCTGTAGGGAAAAGGTAGTTATTGAAGTCGTTACACGCAAGAAAAAATAAATATGGGCCGACCCGCTGGATCAACGGGGAGTTCAGTAATGCATTAATTGTTCACGGCGGGAATAATGTAATCCGCTATGGTCTGAAGCACGCCTCTTTCCTGCTGATCAGCGATGTCCCAATTATCCACAGTTTCGGAGTTAGCCGCCACTACCAGATCCAACGCGGGAACCAGCAGGATAATCTGACCGGCATGGCCCAATGCCAGACGGATACTATGGTTGTCAATCGTTCCCAACCACCAGAGATAGCCGTATCCCATATGATCGATGGGACCCCAGGAGGACCAATCACCGCCGGCGTGAAAACTCAATGACTCATCCACCCAGTCCTGATCGAGGATCTGTTTCCCATTTATTTCCCCCTGGCGCAGATAGAGAAGACCGAAACGGGCCAGATCCCTGGTAGTGAAGTACATATTATTCCCGCCGAAATAATAGCCGTCCGGGCCCACGGTCCAGGCATCGCAGGTGATACCCAGAGGATTGAGGAGATATGTTTCGGCGTACCAGCGTGTATCGACCCCGCAGGCTTTGGTCAGGATGGCGGAGAGTAGATGGGTTTCGAAGGTGCAGTAATGAAACGCTTCTCCCGGATCGGATATAAGCTGTAAATTGATGGTGGTCCGTACCCAGTTGCTGCTATTATAGATATACATGTAGACGTTGCGGTCGGTATCAAATCCCGCTTTCATTGTAAGCAGATGTTCGATGGTTATGTCCCTTACCCGCGGATCCAGGTTTGAATTGTCATATTCGGGGAAGTAATCCATCATCTTTTTATCCAGACCGGGGATATCACCGCGCTCCAGAGCAATGCCCACCAGGGCGGAAATAAAACTTTTGGAAACGGAATGAATAATATGGGAATCATACTTGCCGTACCCGTGGAAGTAATTTTCCGAGACTAGAAAGCCATCTTTTATCAGCAAGAGGGATTTTACATACCCCAAAGAATTCGTCGCCGCAATGCCCTGTTTGAGCAGGGACGTGTCGATACCGCAGTCGGCAGCTTCTGCTTTTTGCCACTGATAGGGGGTGGTGAAATGTTCTGTATTCACCGGCTGTTTTTCACAGGCGGCGGGAATAAGAGCAAGAAGGAAAATAATGAGAACCATTCCCGTCTTTTTCATGGCTTTCCCCTAACTTGTTAAAGACTGTTTATATATGTGATACGTCTGGAACCCGTAATTTCCCCGGTGAGGAACGAGAAGAGGCGAAAATACTTGAAATTATCCGGTAAAGACTGTACATTAAAATTCTTGTAAAGCCGGTATATCATTGCTACGGACGCTTGAATTCATGGAAAATGGTTTTGTCTTTGATATAAAAAAATATTCCCTGCACGACGGTCCAGGTATCCGCACCACCGTATTTCTCAAGGGCTGTCCCCTCTCCTGCTGGTGGTGTCACAATCCCGAGAGTCAGCTCGCGGAGCCGGAAAGGGAGGAACGTCCGGGCCAGGGGAGGGATTTCATCACGGAAGGGGAGAATGGAGAGTATTACATTGGCAAGCGGATCAACAGTACGGACGTCATGCGCGAGGTGGAAAAGGATATAATCTTTTATGATGAGTCCGGGGGAGGAGTGACCTTTTCAGGCGGCGAACCCCTGTCCCAGCCGGAATTTCTGCGGGAATTGCTGGAGATGAGTCGTACCCGTCATATACACCGGGCGGTTGATACCAGTGGATACGCCGAGCCGGGTGATCTAGAGAAAATCATACCGCTTACCGATCTCTTCCTCTTCGATATTAAGCTGGTAGATGATAATCTTCACAGGCAGTATACGGGTGTTTCCAACGAACTGATTTTTAAAAATCTACACCGGCTTATGGATCAGAAGAGAGACGTCATCATTCGTTTCCCAGTAATACCCGGCATTACGGATACCCAGGATAATCTCGAAGCGTTGGCCGGATTACTGACTTCTTTTCCGGGAGCGCAGAAGATCAATCTGCTGCCTTTCAACCATTATGGTGATCAGAAGTATGTGCGCCTGAAACGGGAGAACCATCTGAAAGACACACAGACTCCCTCCAGGGAAGAAATGGAACAAATCCGTACCTTTTTTACAGTCAAGGGTTTTGAAACCCAGATCGGGGGATAGAAATGAACGATCGAATAAGGCGATTGCGGGAAGAGAGCCTGAGAGCCAGGCCTTCCATCTCGCCTGAGAGAGCGGAACTGCTCACTGAATTTTACGCTAGCGGGCAGGCAAAGAGCAAATCTGTTCCTGTAGCCCGGGCTTTGGCTTTTGCCTATCTGATGGACCACAAAAATATATATATTGGCGAGGGAGAGCTGATAGTTGGAGAAAAAGGCCCCTCACCCAAGGCTGCGCCCACCTATCCTGAAATCTGCCTGCACAGCCTGGAGGATCTGAAAATACTGGACACAAGGCCAAAAGTCTCCTTCAGTGTTGATGAGAAAACAGTCAAGACGTACCGGGACGGAATTATCCCCTTCTGGACCGGAAGATCCTTGCGCGAAAGAATGTTTCAGACTCTGGATCAGGAGTGGATCGACGCCTTTGAGGCGGGGGTGTTCACGGAATTTATGGAACAGCGTGCTCCCGGACATACCGTGCTTGACGGCAAGATCTACCGCAAGGGAATGGCCGATTTCAGACGGGAGATTGATCTGTCCCTCAGCCAGCTCGATTTTTATCATGACTCTGAAGCATTTACAAAAAGTGAAGAGCTCAAAGCCATGGCAATTGCGGCCGAGGCGTTGATATCCTATGGCAAGCGGCACGCTGAAAAGGCCCGGGAGATGGCGGCGGAAGAGAAAGACGCAGATCGCAAAAAGGAGCTCCTCATCATCGCTGAGGTATGTTCCCGGGTACCGGAAAACGCTCCGCAGAATCTGCATGAGGCGCTGCAGTATTACTGGTTCGTGCATCTGGGCGTCACCACAGAGCTAAACACCTGGGACAGTTACAATCCCGGCAGGCTTGATCAGCATCTCTATCCCTTCTACCGCAAGGGCCTCGATTCCGGAGAATTGACGGAGGAAAAAGCCAGAGAGCTGCTACAGGCTTTTTGGATTAAATTCAACAATCAGCCGGCCCCTCCCAAGGTGGGAGTAACGGCTCAGGAGAGCGCCACCTATACCGATTTCTGTCTCATTAATCTTGGTGGTGTCAAGGAGGATGGTTCCGATGCGGTAAATGAGATGACATACCTCCTGCTGGATATTATTGAAGAGATGCGCCTCTTGCAGCCTTCTTCCATGGTGCAGGTGAGTAAAAAGAATCCAGACCGTCTGGTACGGCGGGCCGCGGAGATCATCAAGACGGGATTTGGACAGCCCTCTATCTTCAATACCGATGCGATCATACAGGAACTGCTTCGCCAGGGCAAGGATCTCATCGATGCCCGGAACGGCGGCGCCTCCGGCTGTGTGGAAACGGGAGCATTCGGCAAGGAGAGTTATATCCTCACCGGATACTTCAATTTACCCAAAGTGCTGGAGATCACCCTGCACAACGGCATCGATCCCCGGAGCGGAAAAAGAATAGGCCTCGAGACCGGTGATCCTCGCACTTTTCTTACGTTCAAACAGCTGTATGAAGCCTTCGAAATACAGCTTTCGCATTTCATCAATATCAAGATTAAAGGCAATCTCATCATAGAAAGACTGTGGGCCGAGAATCTTCCCGCACCTTTCCTTTCCATCCTGGTAGATGACTGCGTTGCCAGCGGCAAAGACTATAACGACGGCGGTGCCCGTTACAACAGCTCCTATATTCAGGGCGTAGGTACGGGGACCATCACCGATTCACTGACCGCGCTTAAATATCACATCTATGAACTCCAGGATGTGACGATAGATGAGATGATGGATGCTTTGAAGAATGACTTTAAGGGATATGAGGCGCTGCGTGAACGTCTATTGAGTGGAACTCCCAAATATGGCAACGATGATGACCAGGCTGATGATCAGGCGCGGAGGGTATTTGAGAGTTTCTTCGGCATGATTGACGGCCGACCCAATACCAAGGGGGGACATTTTCGGATCAATCTGCTTCCTACCACAGTACATGTTTATTTCGGCAGCGTGATCGGAGCCTTACCCGAGGGACGCAGGTCCGGTCTTCCTTTATCGGAAGGGATATCACCAGTGCAGGGGGCGGACCGGCACGGTCCGACAGCGGTGATCAAGTCAGCCGCTAAACTGGATCATTTGCGTACCGGGGGTACGCTACTCAATCAAAAGTTCACTCCGCAGATTTTGGAGGACGATGCTGGATTGAACAAGCTGGTGTCTCTGATCCGATCATACTTCCGAATGGACGGTCATCATGTTCAATTTAATGTGGTAAGGGCGGAAACGCTGAGAAAAGCTCAGAAAAAGCCGGAAGAATACCGACATCTGATCGTTCGGGTTGCCGGCTACAGCGATTATTTTGTAGATCTCTCTCCTTCCCTGCAGGAAGAGATTATCTGCCGCACGGAACATCAGGAAATTTGATACAGCCCGGGGACTTTTACCAAATAATATTCAGCGGAGGTATGGATGTTTTCTATCGACACGTATAAAGAACGGCGAAGAGTACTGTCAGAACGCATGAAATCAGGATTACTTCTTTTCCTTGGAAATGATGAGAGCCCCATGAACTACCGGGATAATCCGTATCGCTTCCGCCAGGATTCCACCTTCCTTTACTATTTTGGTCTTGCTAAGCACGGTCTGGCGGCGGTCATGGATCTGGATTCGGGAAAGACGACGATATACGGCGATGAACTGAGCGTGGATGACATCGTCTGGATGGGAAACCAGCCCACCTTGAAGGATAGCTGTTCCAAGGCCGGCGTTGATTTGACCGCTCCGTCCACAGTGCTGCCCGATCTGCTAAAGAAAGCGATCAGTAAAGGTACGGTGATTCATTTTCTGCCACCCTACCGGGCCGAGCACACGCTTAAGATTCATCATCTTACCGGCATGCCTCCGGCTGCAATAGAATCAGCTGCTTCGGTGGAATTCATCCAGGCTGTCGCCGATCAGCGTAACAAGAAAAGCCCGGAAGAGATCGAAGAGATTGAAAAGGCGGTCAACATTTCAGCCGATATGCATCTGGCAGCCTACCGAATGGTACGCCCCGGCATGAGTGAAGCCGAGATCGCGGCGGAAGTTTATAGAGTAGCGTTGGCAGCCGATGCCGATCTTTCATTTCCGATCATCGCCACGATTAACGGCCAGACGCTGCACAACCATTATCACGGCAATACCCTGAAGAAGGGAGATCTATTTCTGCTTGATGCCGGGGCTGAAACGGCCATGGGATATGCCGGAGATCTGTCCAGCACCATGCCGGTCGATCCCGTGTTCAGTGAAAGGCAGAAGGAGATATACAACGTGGCGTTGGATGCCCACCTGCATGCCGTAACAGCGCTCCAGCCTGGAGTCCCATTTAAAGAGATCCATTTATCGGCCTGCCGTGCTATTGCCCAGGGGATGAAGGATCTCGGTTTCATGAAAGGGGATGTCGATGAAGCGGTGGCTGCCGGCGCGCATGCCCTGTTTTTCCCCTGCGGTTTGGGGCATATGATGGGTCTTGACGTACATGATATGGAGAATCTGGGTGAAGAGTACGTCGGTTACGGGGGCAAAGCGAAGAGCACTCAGTTCGGCTTGAAGTCACTACGGCTGGGCCGCATTCTGGAACCTGACTTCGTCATTACCATTGAACCGGGAATTTACTTCATCCCGGAACTCATTGAAGCCTGGCAGGCGGAAAAAAGATTCGAAGAGTTCATCGATTATAAAAAGGTTCTGTCCTACCGTGATTTCGGCGGTCTGCGCAACGAAGAGGACTATTGTATCACAGAGAGTGGAGCCCGGCTTCTGGGCAAGACGATACCCAAGACCGTGGAGGAAGTGGAAGAAATCCGTTCATCATAGAATCCGCGGATAAACAACCTGAATAAACTATGGAGAACACAATGAACGAGGCGAAAAGACTCTTGAAAGACTCGGCTGCCATGCGGTTCACTGTGCTGGCTATGGTCAGTCTGCTTATGTTTGGCACCTACTGGTTTCAGGACGGCCTGGGTCCTCTCAAAGGTCTGTTTGAGACTCAGCTTGGATTCACCAGTTCACAATTCGGAATGCTGATCAGCTCCACTACCTGGGCCAACCTGGCATTGATGATAATAGTGGGCGGTATTGCGCTGGATCGCTGGGGCATCCGCAAGACCGGCGTCATTCTGGCGATCATTGCTACTGTCGGAGCCTTTATTGTCGGTCTGGGAAGCAAAGGTTTTTTCGGGACCAGCACCAAATCCATGCTGATTTCTATGGTTGCGGGTCGAATTCTCTTCGGGATAGGATTGGAAACGACGTGTGTTCTTATCCAGAGAGTCGTCGTCAAGTGGTTTAAGGGACACGAGCTTGCTTTCGCCATGGGGCTCAATGTGGTGGTTGGCAGGCTGGGCAGCTTTATCGCCATCTCCTACGGTCTGGATATCGCCGGCGGAACGGTTGATACCGCCATTATTACCGCGGCCTCCCTTATCGGATTCGGCACCCTGATGTTCTTGGCCTATCTGATGTTTGACGTCAAACTGGACAGGCAAATGGCCATCGGCAGTGTAGATGCGCCCAAAGAGGATTTCAAGTTTTCTGACATTTGGAAGCTGATTACCAATCCCTCATTCATCTATATCGCGCTGCTCTGTGTAGCCTTCTACTCGGCCGTGTTCCCTTTTCTGCAGTACGCGCCGGATCTTCTGGTGAATAAATTCGGCTTTTCCCTTGAGACCCCGGATCTCTCTCACCTCTCCTTCCTGGAAAAGCTGAAAGCATACCTGACCAACGGTCCAAAAGTAAGCGGACTCATCCCATTGGGAACCATTATTTTCACGCCTCTTTTCGGCCGTCTGGTAGACCGCAAAGGCAAGGGAGCTTCCCTGATGATCCTGGGCTCGGTACTGCTCATTTTCGCCCATATCTCTTTGTCTCTTTTGAATAGTGTGGCTTTGGGATATGCCGGTCTTTTCTGTCTGGGCATCGCCTTTTCTCTGGTCCCGGCGGCCATGTGGCCCTCGGTGGCCAAAATCGTGGCGGAAAACCGGCTGGGGACCGCCTATGCAACCATGTTCACCGTGCAGAATTACGGACTTTCGGCATTCTATTTCGGTATCGGCAAGGTACTGGATCTTTCCAATCCCGGTGTGGTGCAGAAGATCCAGTCGATTCGTGATAATCTACTGGCCCAGGGAATGAGTAGAGGGGAGATCACCGTAAAAATAGAACAGCTTCGGGTAGCTGGAGAGATCCCTCCATATAACTATACCCTTCCGATTCTCATGCTGGTAGGATTAGGAATTATCTCCATTTTCCTGGCCTTCA
>CAZUMH010000083.1:0-16104 GCA_964621645.1 uncultured bacterium | reverse complement strand
AAAGAGGAACAAAGCCCTCCAGATCCTCGGCCAGTTCCACGATAATGCCCTTGTCCACAAACCTGGAAACACGGGCCGTGACTTTACTGCCTTCGTTAAACTTTTTCTCGAAATCAGGCCATGGATCCTGCTGCAGCTGTTTCAATCCCAGGGATATGCGCCGCTCTACCTTGTTGATCTCCAAAACGATGACTTTTACTTCCTGTCCCTTTTTCAGTACTTCAGTGGGGTGCTTGATTTTCTTGGTCCAGGAGAGATCGGAGATATGAATCAGGCCGTCGATACCCTCTTCCATTTCTACAAAAGCCCCGAAGTTGGTCATGTTGCGAACAACTCCGGTAATAGTGGAATTTACCGGGTAACGCTCCTCGATTTTCTCCCATGGATCAGGCGTGAGCTGTTTTAATCCCAGAGAAATTCTCTTCCGATCCTTGTCTACGTTGAGGACTTGCACTTCAATTATCTCACCGACGTTGACTATTTTCGAGGGATGAATTCCATGATGCACCCAGGACATCTCTGATACGTGCACCAGTCCTTCCACACCCTTCTCCAGTTCCACGAAGGCGCCATAATCTGCGATTGAGACTACCCTGCCTTCCACGACTGATCCTTCCGGATACTTCTCCTCGATTCCTTCCCAGGGATGGGGCTGCAACTGCTTGTAACCCAGGGAAATGCGATCCTTGGCATCGTTGAAATCCAAAACGACAACTTTTATCTCCTGGTCAAGCTTGACGACTGATGAGGGATGGTTGATTCTGCCCCAGGAGAGATCGTTTATATGAAGCAGGCCGTCGACTCCGCCAAGGTCGACGAAAACACCAAAGTCCGTAATGTTCTTCACTGTACCGATCAGCACCTGACCTTTTTCCAGATCCTTGAGGACCTTTTCCCGCTGTTCGGCCATGCTTTCCTCCAGCAGCACTCTGCGGGAGACGACAATATTTTTCCGCAGTCGGTTTACCTTGACGATCTTGAAGGTGAAGTTCTTGCCGATCAGCGTGTCGAAATCACGGATTGGTTTCACGTCAATCTGAGAACCGGGGAGAAATGCGTCGACACCCATCAGATCGACCACCATTCCGCCCTTGATACGACGCACACAGGTCCCTTCAATGACGCCGTCCTGCTCATAGATATCCACTACTTTGTCCCACAATCGGATGAAATTGGCTTTCTTCTTCGAGAGAACCAACTGGCCGTCACTGTCCTCCAGTGTTTCCAGGTACACTTCCACTTCATCGCCAATCTTTATCTCTGGGTTCTCGCCGAACTCTTCCCGGGGGACACTTCCTTCCGATTTGAAACCGATATCGATCAGCACTTCCTTTTCCGTGATGGCAAGCACCCGCCCCAGGACGATCTCACCTTCCACGATATCCGTCAGGGTCCGATCATACAGCTCGACGAATCTCTCATATTCCTCTTGAGAATATTCGGATTCCTCCAGCACTTCCAGCGCTTTCTCCGCTGCTTTCAGGTCGGCTTCATTCGGTTCGGCCTCCGGTGAGGCTTGCTCTACAGTATCACCTCCCTCCATTTGTTTTTTCGGATTCTCAGAATCCGTCAGTTTTTGATTTTCTGGTTTTTCCAGATCTGCCATTTACGTGTTCCTCCTTTTCTATTATTTAACCCTTTCGGGTTAGCATCGAAATGATTGTCCTCTACAAAACGTTTCATCTCTTCCAGCTGCCAGTGCGGCGTTGAAGCTCCGCCGGTAATTCCGATCTTCAGCGCCTTTTTCAGGTTCGCCTTTGCCAAATCGCCCGGACCGGTTATCCGCGCAGCGCGGGGATTGACCTTGAGCAGCTGTTCGTAGAGCAGCTGACAATTTGAAGATTGCTCCCCACCTACCAATATCACCACATCCTGGGTTTGGCCGAACTCGACCACATCCCGGCTGCGATTACCGATGAAGCGGCAGGTAGTATCAATGATCTTCATGCCGGGACATTTCTTTAGCAGAACATCGCGAATCCCGCTGAACAAATCAGGATCGATGGTGGTTTGGGCAATTAAAAGCGTACGGCTTTCAATATCCAAATGTTCCGCTTCTTCGACACTCGCGACCGCAATACCGTGACCTCTGGTTTTGGCCAGAAGCGCTTTTACCTCCGCATGTCCTTTTTTCCCGGCAATGACAACCCTCCAGCCGTCCCAGGCATGATCTCGAACAATTTTTTGGGAACGCTGGACTATAGGGCAGGTGCCGTCCAATATTTTCATTCCCAGCTCTCTGGCCCGTGAGACGAGTCTGTCTTCCTCACCGTGACAGCGGACCAGGAAGGTCTGGCCTTTGAGTTTTCTTGAAACAGCCGGATCGAACAGTTCTTCCTCACTGATCTTCTGCAGCCCCATGTTTTCAAGCCGGTCCATCTCCCGCTCATTGTGGATGAGTAGACCGTTGGTCATAACCATCTCTCCTCTTGTCAGGGCATCTTCGCTTATAATGATGGCTTCCTCGACACCAGGGCACGGCTTCGCCTTTGTTTCAATGGTTACCGCAGGTGAATTATTTTCATTTTTTAATACGCTCTTCAGTCCAAGCATCCTTTCCCGCGAATAGCATCAATGACAAAGAGAACCTGATCCTCTATTGACAACTGACTGGTGTCGAGCACAATTGCGTCGTCCGCCTGTTTTAAGGGGCTGTTTGCTCTTTCACTGTCCCGTTTATCCCGCCGCTCAATTTCTTCCTGTACTTGCTGTTGGGAGAGAGACTCCCCTCTTTCCCTCATATCGCGGAGCCGTCGTTCCGTGCGGGCCTGCAGGGAGGCACGCATGAAAAATTTAAGATCGGCATCGGGAAAGACCACCGTGCCCATATCTCTTCCCTCAGCGATAATATTTCCTTCCTCGGCCGCTTTACGCTGATGTTCAACAAGAATACGTCTGACTTCACCCACTTCGCAAACCGGCCCCACCGCCCGGTCGATTTCCGGTGTTCTAATTTTCTCGGAAACATCCTCTCCATCTAAAAACACTCGTATTCCTGTATCACTTTGACGCAGGTTGATATCAGCTTCACGGGCGGTCCGGCCGATATTTTTATCGTCATCCAGTTCAATGCCCTGGTTGACAACTTTCAGAGCTATTGAACGATACATTGCTCCCGTATCAAGATAAAGCCAGTTCAGTCTTTGAGCCACCAGCCGGGCGGTTGTGCTTTTTCCGGATGCGGCAGGTCCGTCAATGGTCACAACGATATTTTTACGCGCCCGGTTCATTCTTCGCTTTCTTTTAATCGGATTCCAAACCACATATTCCGTAAAGTCTCTTCACTTCAGCATTCTTTAAAAAACGCCATCCACCCCGTTCAAGCCCGTTCGCGGTCAGTCCGGCAAACTGGATCCTTTCCAGGTGAAGCACCGGATGACCGATCGCCTCCAGCATCTTTCTCACCTGCCGCTTCCTGCCTTCGTGGATAACAACCTTTAATCCGGCGGTTCCGCCTTTCTCATACAGAAGGCTTGCCTCCGCTTTCACCGGCCGTCCTCCCTCGATGCGTACTCCCTGCCTCAGTCTTTTCAGAGCAGATCCATCAGGTATCCCCTCAACTTTTGCCTTATAGATCTTATTTATCTTGAAGCGGGGATGAGTCAGGCGGAAAGCCAGCTCTCCGTCATTGGTCAACAGCAGCACTCCCTCTGTATCACGGTCCAAACGACCTACCGGGTAGAGCCGCTGCCTGGTTTTAACCAGGTCTGTAACCGTGATTCGTCCCTGTTCATCCGAGGCAGTACTCACTGCACCAGCTGGTTTATTTAAAAGAACGTAAACAAATTCCGTCTTCTTTATTCCCCGGCCGTCGACCTTAATGACATCCTCATCGGGGTCGACTCGTAATCCGGGTCTTATGACGACATTTCCATTTACCGTCACGCTTCCACTGGTGATGAGATCAACGGCCTTTCGGCGGGAACAAACGCCTCCATGGGCCAGAAATTTATTGAGGGGCATCAGCCTCTTGATCTATTGCTTCCTCCTTGACGAGTTCCTCTATTTCCCGTAATTTGGGTAAATCATCCACGCTGTTTATCCCGAAATAGCGCAGAAACTCCTTGGTCGTTTTGTATAAAAGAGGACGACCGGGTCCTTCACCCCTTCCGGATATGGCGATAAGCTTCCTCTCGAGCAAAGTTTTTACTACACCGTCGCAGTTGACTCCTCTGATTGAAGAAATATCCGGTTTGGATACAGGCTGTTTGAAAGCAACAACGGAAAGAGTCTCCAATGCCGCCTGTGATAACCGGTTGCTGCTCTTTTTGATAAATAACTTCTTCACCCACGATGCGTATTGATCCCGGGTGACCAATTGAACTCCACCCGCGACATGAATAATTTGAAACGCCCGATCTGTTTGAGCATATTCAAGATTCAACTCATCCAGAACAGATTTCACCTGTCCCCGGGTCGCGTCTTCCACAATCGCCGTTAACTGCTCCACGGTAATCGGTTCATCCGAGGCAAAAATGACAGCCTCCACAATCTGTTTCAAATTTTCCTTCTGTTTACTCACTCTCCAGAGATCTCCTGATCAACCAGACATCCCCGAACATTGTCGCCTGCTGTATCCTGATGACGTGCATCCGGATCAATTCCAGCATAGCCATAAATGTAACAACGATCTCGACCCGGTATTTCATGGAAGCGGTGAGTTCAAAAAAACTGAACCGCTCCTTTTCCAGCAGCTGGTTACTGATAAATTCGATCTGATCCTCAACTGTTAATCCTACTGTTTCAATCTCATGGGCTGAGACCTTGGGCATTCGGTCTAAAACAAATTTAAAGGCCGTGAGAAGATCAAAGAGAGAAACATCCTTCAGTAATGTTTCACTGGATACTTCCTCTTTGACATTGTACTGCCTCAGCCAATTGAAGTCGCTCCGAGGATATTTTCTTAGCTGGCGCTGCTCTATTTCACCAATTTCCTCTGCGACTTCCTTGAATCTTTTATATTCAAGCAGCTGCCTCACCAGTTCGGCTCTGGGATCCTCCTCAAGCTCTTCTTCCTCACCTTCCGGCTTGGGAAGCAGCATCCGCACTTTTATCTGGATGAGAGTGGCGGCCATGAGAATAAATTCTCCCGCCAGCTCCAGGTCCAGCTCTTTTATTAATTCCACATATTGGAGGTATTGGCGGGTGATGTCCGCGATAGGGATGTCATATATATCCACCTCATCTTTTTTAATGAGGTAGAGCAGAAGGTCCAGAGGCCCTTCAAAGTTCGATAGTTGTACCCGATACCCTTCCTTCTTTTCCAGAAAATCATTTTTAGTTACGACTTCCACAGAACCTCACGAACATTTTCCATAACTGCCGCCGCTGTCCCGGAAGCCCTTCTGTCGCCGTCGGCAATAATCTCATTTACCTCATCCATGTGATCCACATAGTAGGCGCGCTTCTCCCTGAAGGGAGCCAGCTGCTCGGCTAGAAGCTGTGCCATCTGTCTCTTGTGGGCCACGCAGCCGAGTGTCCCTCCCCGGCATCCCTTCTCCACTTCCTTTAGATTTTCAGCTGCGAATTTCTTCTGATAGGCGAAAATTACACACCCTTCGGGATGCCCCGGATCTGACAGTTTGATCCGGGTTGGATCAGTGTAGGCGGTCATCATCTTTTTACTGATTCCCTCCGGTGTGTCGGAAAGAAATATGGAGTTATTCAGCGACTTACTCATCTTGCGCCCGTCCAGACCAGGAAGGCGCGCGAATTTTGTCAGGAGAGTTTTCGGTTCTTTGAAGACTGGACCATAGAGATTATTGAACCGGCGGGCGATTTCCCGCGTGATCTCAACATGAGGGGCCTGATCCTCCCCCACCGGTACCGCATCAGCGTTATACACCAGAATATCAGCGGCCTGCAGTACCGGATACCCCAGGTGTCCGTAAGACATATTCCCGTCCAGACCGAGATCCCGGGCCTGTTCCTTAACGGTAGGATTACGCTGCAGCCTGGCTACTGTTACCAGCATAGAAAAAATAAGATGGAGTTCCGCATGTTCCTTGACATGCGATTGGATAAAAAGAGGACTTTTCTGAGGATCCAGTCCGGCACTGAGCCAGTCAATCACCATATCAACACTGTTTCGGGCTACCTGTTTCGTATGGACCGGATCGGTAGTAAGCATGTGCCAATCGGCGACCATGTGGTAACTCTGGTATTCATCCTGCAAAGCAATCCAGTTTTCCAGAGCGCCAACTAAATTACCCAGATGACATCTACCGGTGGGCCTCATTCCGCTCAATATTATTTTCTTCTTCATACGGGTGCTTGAAATCCTCTCAAGTCTTTAATCAGAGGGATCCATCTTTACGTCATAAACAGGTATTGTTTCCAGCGGTCATCAACACTGCCTGCCAAATGCTGAATGAAGAACAGATATCCCGGCCTCTTTGGTTCACGCAGCAATTTCATATGCGCTTCCTGCGGAGTCTTATTTCCTTTTTTCGTATTGCACTCCATACAGGCACAGACCAGATTTTCCCAGTTGTCTGCCCCGCCACGTACTCTGGGAAGGATATGATCAACGGTCATGGGAGCGGATGTGGTGCCGCAATACTGACAGCGGTGGTTATCGCGTTTAATAACATTCTTTCTGCTGATCAATACCCTTTTTCTTGGAATATGAACATACCGGCTGATCCGTACAATACTCGGCAGCGGTACTGAAACGCTGGGAGAGCGCACCATTTCATGATTATGCTCTACCATTTCCGCTTTTTCCCGGAAAAGCAGAATCAAGGCACGCCGTGCGCTGCAGACGCTCAGGGGTTCATAATTTTGGTTCAGTACTAGAACCCTGCTCTCGAGCATGCTATTCCCGCTCCAGTAAGAAATTTAGTCCTAAATTTACGGTATATCAATTAAATAAGCAAGTTTTTTTTCGTAGGATAAATGTGACTCATACGCTGAATAGATGGGTATATTTTTTCGGTGTTATTGGGAGGTCTATTATGAATTTTGGGTAAAAAGTATTTGAAAATATTTTCTGCTGCAATATATTATCATTTGTGCTGAGATGAATATATGTGTCAATGAAAAAAGGCAATCGATTTCGGATGACCGTTGCTAAAAAGGAACCAGCCCACAGGCAGCCCTCTGTTGTTAACTGCCGTACCTGGATCAACTGATGTAATAATACTTTGGATTTTTTCAGAAACTGGCTATATTTAAGAGAATCAGGATATCATTTGTCGTTAATGCTGACAATAAGTATTATCAAGCGGACAAGAGAAAAACGCTCATACTCGACAAGTGCAGGCGGTCATGAAAAACACCCGTCAAAAAGAAAAAATCGGCAAAACCATCTGGGAAGATATTCATCGAGGCGGATTAAGAAAATCCTTTATCGAGGATATTTCCGATCTTTATCGTTTTTATCTTGATTCAGAAGAGAAAAACCGGCTCAAAGAGATGAGCCGCCTGCGACGCTGGTGGATCGTATGCTGGTGGATCATGAAAAAATTGGTGCTGCGGCTTTCACCGGTGCGCCGCCTCCTTCTGGTCATCAGTATCATCCTCTTTATTCAGAACACCAGCATCGATATGGGGGATTCGAACATCTCCATTAATCTGCACGCCCTCGGCTTTGTTCTGTTGCTTATCATTCTCCTGTTGGAATTGAAGGATAAGCTATTAGCCCGGAATGAACTGGCTGAAGGCCGTGCAATACAATTGTCGCTCCTGCCAAGCGACAATCCCGTCATTCCAGGCTGGGATGTCTTTATGTATACTCGTCCTGCCAACGATGTCGGCGGAGATCTTATCGACTATCTGCATATATCGGACATACATTGGACTCTGGCCCTGGGTGATGTCGCCGGCAAGGGTCTCCCGGCGGCATTGCTCATGGCAAAGATGCAGGCAACGCTCCGGGCCCTTGCTCCTCATTATACTTCTCTTGGTAAATTCGGAGAAGACCTTAATACGATATTTCTCCGGGACGCGGTTCCCAGCCGCTTTATTTCACTCGTTTTTCTTGAAATAAAAGAAAATACCGACGCAGTCCGTTTTATTAATGCAGGGCATCTTCCACCGCTGATTATCCGGAACGGAAATTTGATTGAAACCGAGATCGGGAATCCGGCCCTTGGGTTGACGAATACGTTCAGTATCGATCCGATAACCCTTTCTCTGGAAAAGCATGACTGGCTGCTCATTTATTCCGACGGTATCATAGAAGCCCGGAACGATAAGGGCGCTTTTTTCGGTGAAAAGCGGCTTAAGGTATTTCTTGCCGGTCTGCGGGATCAATCGGCTGAAAAAGTGGGCCAACACCTGGTACAGGAAGTAGACGCATTTATCGGCCAGGCCCGGCCCCATGATGACTTATCCTTTATCCTGCTGCGTCGAACCTAATGAAAGGGATACTGCAGCAGGATCACTATGGAATAAATACTTCCCAGCCTCCCGGAAGATGTTTCTTTTCGCTTGCCAACAAAGGAGAAAAAAATGAAAAACGACACCAATAAAGGACTATTGTACCCCAGCCTGGCTATATTCTTCGGACTTATCGTAGCTGGTTTTCTTTTATCCCATCTTTCTGTCTCTCTGAAACGGACCGAAAGAACAGTTACAGTTAAAGGATTATCAGAGCGGGAGGTGCCGGCCAATATCGCTATCTGGCCCCTGAAATTCAATCAGGTCAGCAACGACCTCAACGACCTTTATTCCGCTATTGAAGATAAGACAGCTTCAATAGTCCATTTCCTTCAAAAAAACGGCTTTTCCGACAAGGAGATCACCGTCTCTGCTCCGACTGTCTTCGACCGCTACTCCCAAGGATATATGGATTCAAATAAGATTCTCTACCGCTACTCCGCCACAACCTCGATAACGGTCTATACTGAAAATGTTCAGTCTGTCCTGGAGACATCTAAAAAAGTGGTGGAATTAGGGAAACAGGGTATCGCGGTAACCGGTGAAGACTATGACACCCACACCGAATTCATTTTCACTCACCTCAACGAAATCAAGCCTCAAATGATCGAAGAAGCCACAAACAACGCTCGTGAGGTTGCTGAAAAATTCGCCACCGATTCAAAAAGTATTTTAGGAAAGATCAAGCTGGCGCAGCAGGGACAGTTTTCCATAAGGGATCGGGACAGCAACACACCCAATATAAAGATTGTCAGAGTGGTGTCCACCATCGAGTATTATCTTAAAGATTAGGATACATACTGATTTGCGGAAGGATTTATCTTTAACAGGATAAGGATGCTCCGCGTTATTCTTAAAAGTGATGCACCTGCTGTGTATAATTCGGTTTGCGCAAATATTAATGTATAGGGTATATATGAAACCTTCAGATATCAGTTTCAGGATTAAACAAAATATATTTCTCCTTCTAATTTCAATTGTCACCGTCACGGGATGTTCCTCAGCTTTATCCCCTCCCGGTGATCCCCCCCGCGGGATAATCCTGTTTATCGGAGACGGCATGGGAGTGAGTCAGGTGAATGCCTGCCTTACGGTAAAAGGTCAAACAAGTTTTATTGAATTCTCAACCCTTGGTTTGGTCACCACCTATTCGGCAGACAGTTATGTTACCGATTCAGCAGCCAGCGGCACTGCTCTGGCCACCGGTCAGAAGACCAACAACGGCATGATTTCCATGAGACCGGACAGCACCACCTGCAAGACGGTACTGGAATATGCCGAAGATCTGGGGTTATCAACCGGACTTGTTACAACCTGCAGTATCACTCACGCTACCCCGGCTGTTTTTGCCAGTCATGTTCCCCGGCGCAGTATGTATGAACAGATCGCAGAACAGATCGCCGCCAGCGGAGTGGATGTTCTTTTTGCCGGGGGCAGGGGCTACTTTCTGCCGCAATCAAAACCGAACAGCCTGCGTCACGATGACAAGGATCTCTGGACCGAACTTGCCCGGACTCACTCCATGATCCGTACCCCTGCGGGATTGGACAGCCTGGAGAATGTTCAAAAGGCCGTGGGACTCTTTTATCAGAATCATCCTCCCGCTGCAGGTGACAGGAATTATTCACTCGCGGATGTTACTTTCCATGCACTGGAAATCCTCTCCCGTAACAAGGCAGGTTTCTTTCTCATGGTGGAGGGTTCCCAAATCGACTGGATGGGTCACAGCAACAACAGTCAGGGGATCATCGATGAAATGATTGATTTCGATAGCGCCGTTAAGGCAGGATTGTCCTTCGCGCGCAAGGCCGGGGATGTTCTGGTTTTAGTGACAGCCGACCATGAGACTGGCGGGTATTCTCTTCTGGATGGCTCAGTTGAAAACCATAGTATCAGCAATACGGCTTTTACCACCGGAGGCCACACCGGTGTCATGGTCCCGCTATTTGCCTTTGGACCGGGAAGCTCAGTTTTCGCCGGAATTCAAGATAACACTCATATAGGTTCCGCTTTGATAGACCTTGTGAAAAAGATTAAATAGGCATAGCTTACTATTCTTCCGGGCGTCGTTTTAACGACGCCCCCTTTTTATCCGTTTTGTAAATTTTTACTTGACTTCCCGTTTAAAAGTATATATATTTTATCGACCGACCGGTCGGCCATAATAAAACGAGGATTTCAGAGTGCCAAAAATCGTTAACAAGGACGAGAAAAGATCCGAGATCCTCAAGGCAGCATTAGGATTATTCGCTTCACTCGGGCTCTCTTCTACCCGTATGAGTGATATTGCTCTGAGTGCCGGTATCGGGAAGGGAACCATCTATGAATATTTTTCCAGCAAGAAAGAAATCATTAATGCCAGTTTTTATTATTTTCTCGAGGTGATTAACAGCAAGATCGCCCGCAAAATATATTTAACACGGGATCCTCTTGAGAAACTGATTTCCTATCTTGATGCCTGGAATGAGCTGCTCGATGAGACGTCCCTCTCCTTCTTCAGCGTCTTTGTTGAGTATTGGGCCGAAGGATTGCGAGAACAATCAATGGATTCTGATTTCGATTTGAATGAAATGTATCGAGATTATCGCACTCTTCTCCAGCATTTACTTGATGATTGTATTGTGGCCGGTAAAATCCGTCACGTCAATACCCATTTGACGGCCTCAATAATAATAGGCTCTCTGGATGGCGTTATGATGCAGTGGATCCTCGATCCGAAGATGATAGATATTCGTTCGGCTCTTCAGACACTGAAGGAAATTATTCTTAAAGGGATCAGCAAATAAATCTCTCTATATCCGAACCATCGGTCGGATTTATTTTTGTTCTGAAAGGAGTAAGACGATGCGATTGTTCCATCAATTATGTTCCAAAACAGCCGGTGTTTGCCTTATCCTGATGTCAAGTACCTTGGCATATTCTCAGACACTGGACGGCCCGGCCATTGTGAACCATGTCGATGAGGTGATGAATCCTTTCTCAGTGTACGCCAGAGCCACAATGACCATCATTACCACATCGGGGAGTCCCCGCACCTTCGAATACGAGTCCTGGAGCAAAAATCACGGAGAAAAAAATCTGATCCGCTACACGAAACCAGCCCGCGCCCGTGGACAGGCGACCCTTCTTTTAAACAACGCGGATGATATTTGGATGTACTTTCCACGGACCGGCCGGGTACGAAAACTGGCTACCCATGCGAAACGGCAAAAAATGGAAGGCAGCGATTTTTCCTATGAGGATCTGGGCAGCGGCGATTCCTTTATCAACGATTTCACCTCAAAAAGACTGGAGGATGAAAATCTGGAAGGGAAAGACTGCTACCTGGTAGAAATGACAAGGAAAAAAGATACCGACATCGCCTACCCACGATTGCTGATGTGGGTGGATAAAGAAAATTACGTCCCCCTGCGGATCGATTACTTCGAAAAGGAAGACTTACAAAACCCTGTAAAACGTCTCATCCAACAAGATATTGAAGTTATAGACTCCCTGCCTACAGCTAAGCAGATTATCATGCGTAATTTGCAAAACAACACGTCGACTACGGTTCAACTTCTGGAAGTCTCATATTCCCGGCCTGCGCCGGATGAGTTTTTCACTGAACGGGGGCTGAAAAAATGAAACGGCTATGGCTGATACCATTACTGTCATTCATACCGCCACTCCATGCTCAGGAAAATGTAAATCTGTTTGGATATTTCGAGTCCCAGTATACCGGCGCCTTTTTCAAATCTTCCTATTATCAACTCTACACCAACAAGCTGCGCCTGGATATTGAGGCGGATTTGTCTGAAAAAGTCAAGATTGGCGCCAATGTCAATATCATTACCTATCACGGCAAGACTCAATGGAGCATCCCTGATTTGCTTCCTGACAAAATAACACAACAGATCGATCCGCAGCTGGCGCCCTATTACATTTACCCTTTCTCCGATCGTCAGTATCTTGACAACGCCTATCTGCGTCTCTCCTTTGCGGCCTTCGATCTTACCCTGGGAAAACAGCAAATCTCACTGGGCAGCGGCTATGTCTGGAATCCAATGGATCTATTCAATACCAAAGATGTTCTTGATCCCACCTATGAGCAACCGGGACACAACGCCCTGCGTCTCGATATTCCCATGACTGGCCGGTACGGCTTGACCGTTCTCTACCAACCAGGTGAGGATCTGAGCGGATCAGGGAAACTGCTCATGCTGCATGGCGGAGTGTCACACTTTGATTTTTCACTGCTGGCCGCTGAAAAGAATTTGATGCGCCATGATTACACAAGTTTCCAGCTGCTTCCAGAACCCGATTTTACCGATGTCTCGACTGGACGGAGATTATTGGGATTCGAATGTCAGGGAGAACTGCTGGGACTTGGCGTCTGGAGTGAAACAGCCTATTCACGTCTCACTGACGGTGATGATTACACCTCCTGGGTTTTGGGAGCTGATTACACCTTTCCCAGCCAATTCTATCTTATGGCGGAATTCTTTCAAAACGGCTCAGGTAAGAGCGGCTCCGACCGTTATGACCTGAATGACTGGATGCGTTATCTTACCAGGGAATCAAAGAGCATCGCGCGAGATCAGCTTTACACCATGCTGCAATATCCATTGACAGATCTGATTACCTCACGATGTTCCGCTCTTTTTTCACTCTCCGATGGAAGTATGGCCTTGATTCCTTCTCTTGAGTGGAACATATTTGAAGACGTAATGCTGACGGCCTACCTGAATATAAACGTGGGAAATGAAGATGGGGTATACAGTCCCCGCTTCGGTAACGGCGGCATGCTGCGCTTGAGGGGATATTTCTAATATTGTGACTAACACAACCCGAGGAGAATGATATGCGAGACAGGTACTTAAAAAGACTGGCCCAGCTGCATGCCCACTATCCGGGAAGAATTGCTCTTATCGCGGCGTTGATCACTCTCGGTCTGCTGGCGGCAGCCAGTCGACTGTCATTGACTATGCGCTGGTCCGATCTGCTCCCGGCAAAAGATAAACGCACCGTGGAATTTAATCGAATCATCGATGATTTTCGCACTGCATCGAGTATCGTCATTGTGCTCCAGGGAGATGAATCACAAATTAAAACCGTCGCTGATTCCCTGGCCCCGCTTCTATTAACCCTCACCCATGATGATGGTCAGGAGGCGAAACCCCTGATTCAAAGGGTGGATTATCGTCTTGAGACCGATTTTCTCAAACGGAATGGGCTGCTCTTGATGAAGAAAGATGACCTGGAAAACAGCCGTGAAGTATTCACCGACCCAAACCTGATGCCGCTGATACGAAATATCAATACCTCTCTGGAGAAGGAATACGTAGGTAAAAGCGAATCCATCTCAACGAGGGAGAAAGAGGATGAAGCGGTAAACTTTCTGGACGGCATTGAATATTTTGCCTCAACCTTGCAGGGGGTGGTCCAAGGCGAGAAAATCGGAGGAGATGAAGCATCGACGGCGGTTGACCGGCTGCTTATTGGAGACCCCTACTTCCTCTCCTATGACAAATCAACCCTCATCCTCAACGCGGTTCCTTATTTTGCCGTCACAGATTTGGATCTGGTGGTAATCGGCACTCAAAAAGTCCAGGCGGAACTTAACAAGCTACTGAAGAGATTTCCCGGGGTTAAGGGCGGGCTCACCGGCATGGTTCCTCTTTGTCATGATGAGATGAAATATTCTGAGAAGAGCCTTGGATATACCAGTTTCATAGCCGGCATCGCTATTCTTTTATTGCTTATCTTTTCACTGCGCATGTGGGTGGCCCCGATTTTCGCGATGATAACTCTTCTTCTGGGGATTATCTGGGCCATCGGGATCACCGCCATTCTGGTTGGGCAGCTGAATATCATGACTCAAATGATGGCGGTTATTCTCTTGGGACTGGGGATAGACTTCTCCATCCATATTATTTCCGGCTTCACCGAACACCGCGCTTTGGGGAATTCAATCCAGGAGTCCCTGGAACATACCTTTCTCACCAGCGGCAGAGGTATTATCACCGGCGGCTTGACAACAGCCATGGCCTTCCTGACTCTTATCGTATCATCCTCACGGGGAATGAAAGAGATGGGCATTGTCACCGGCACCGGATTGCTTGCCATTCTTGCCGCGACATTTATCATCCTGCCGGTATTCTTAGTCATGCGTGAGCGCCGTTTAGACAAAAAGACAACAATAACAAACAGGGTCAAGCGTGATATATCTTTTAGGTTTTTAGGCAGAACCGGATCATTTCTGGCGGGGCATTACCGGTTTACCCTGATAGCAGCCGCTGTCCTGACAATATTCTTCCTTGTTGCGGCCTCCCGCATCACTTTCGATCAAAATTACATGAACATTGAGGCTAAGGGATTAACCTCAATCGCCCTTCAAGACACTGTTCTACATCATTTCGATCTCAGTATGGATTATGCTCTGGTTTCAACAGATAGTCCGGAATATTCCGGCCAGCTGGCCAAAACCTACCGGGAAATGTCCAGTGTGGCCCGCACGGATGATATCTCACTCTATCTTCCCTCGGCGGAAGAACAAAACCTGAGACTCCCGCTGATTCGAAACATTAGAGAGAGTATTAAAAAATCCGTGCCCCGCGCCACCATGAGTCCGGAAGAAGTCGACCAACTGTCGGCTCAGCTGCAAAGACTGGAAGAAAATATTATTGAGATTCAGGATATGGCCTATTTGGGAGGCCAGGATAAAATAGACCGCAAGTGTTCCGAGCTGGTCGGGTATCCACAGGATCAGGAAAGTCCCAATCTGTTAACGCAGCTGCTTGAAACGATCAAGAAAGAAAATAAAACAACCGCTGCTGTTCGATTGGCTGGCTTTCAAAGACAGTTCTCCCCCCTGTTTAAAAAGACCGTATTCAATATGTGCAGTATAGCACCCATCACACTCAACGATCTCCCCGTTTCAATTCTGGATCAGTACAGCAATTCAACCCGGGACCGTTTTCTTGTCACTATTTATCCCGCAAGAAGCATCTGGACCGACGCCTCGTTCCTGCACCGCTTCACAGACGACCTCGAACAGGTTGACGACCGTGCTACGGGCATGCCTCCCGTATTTCGCGCCTTGATAGATATCATTGGCCGGGACGGACAGATTGCCATGGCGCTGACTGTCCTGATCGTATTTCTGCTGTTATTGGCTGATTTCCGCAGTTTTAAGGATGCGTTGACGGCGATGATTCCTCTGCTAACGGGAACAGTCTGGATGGTCGGCCTGATGAAACTGACAGGTCAGCAGTTCACCGTAATGAATGTGATGGGATTACCCATGATTATCGGTATCGGCATCGATGATGGTGTGCATGTGGTGCATCGCTGGATATCCGAGAAAAGAGGAAACATAGACCGGGTTTTTTCCAGTACTGGTAAGGCTATTTTATTGACAACACTTACCACAATGCTCGCTTTTGGTTCCCTGATATTCTCCATCTGGCGTGGTTTTGGACAACTTGGAGGAGCCCTGTTTGTCGGTGTCGCAGCCTGTTTCTTAACAACGGTTTTCATCCTCTCAGGAATTATGGGTATGCGTAAATAATACAATAAGCGGTATGTAAAAAGGCCATCCCTGATTACGGTGATGGCCTTTTTATTATTAATATCTTAGTATAGAGTTAAATCTTCATCTTATCCCAGTCAGCCTTCTTTACAAATTTGGTAAGATTTCTACCGTCTGATGTCTTTCCTTTAATCGCATAACGTTCTTTACCA
>CAZUMH010000082.1:0-16162 GCA_964621645.1 uncultured bacterium | reverse complement strand
GGTGCATACCCCCATCCAGTCCAAAGCCGCGCAGACCGAAAAGTAAAAAGAGAAAAAGCCTACCATGCCCACACATGACGGTCCCGATTATTTGCCGGAAGGGCCCAGCGCCAGCAAGCAGGTACAGGACGATCCCGCCTACGCCGGTATGGTTCAGAGTGTGGACGAGAGCGTGGGACGGGTGCTGGCAGCGCTGAAATCCCTGGAATTGGAAAAGAATACCGTCGTCATCTTTATGTCGGATAACGGCGGTCTTTCCACGCTGCCGAACAACTGGAGATCCCCCACCTCCAACGTGCCGCTGCGGGCGGGCAAGGGCTGGCTCTACGAGGGCGGTATCAGGGAACCGATGATCATCAAGTGGCCGGGAGTCACCAAAGCCGGCAGCGTCTGCCATGAGCCGGTTACCTCTACGGATTTTTATCCCACCATGCTGCAGATGGCGGGACTGCCGCCGCGGCCCCGGCAGCATGTGGATGGTCTCAGTCTGGTTCCATTGCTGAAGGGTGGGAAGACGCTGGACCGGGAGGCCATATTCTGGCATTATCCCCACTATCACGGCTCCGGCAGTACGCCGGCCGCGGCGGTGCGGGCCGGACGCTACAAGCTTATCCAGTGGTTCGAGGACGACCGGGTGGAGCTCTATGATCTGGAGAAGGATCCGGGAGAGCGGCGGGATCTGTCCCGGGAACTGCCGGAAGTGCGGGAACGGCTCCTGGCATTAATGCGGAATTGGCGGGAGCAGGTGGGAGCGAAACTGCCTCGGGTTAATCCAGACTATAAGAAATAATCTTCTTCCTCGGCTAAGGCCGGAATGGGACATCAACGAAGGGGTGATATAAAACGTGCGACGCACCTCAGAGGTGCGTCGCACGTGGCCTTCCCGTATCGATTGTCGGGATAGAATTTCGATCTATTACACTGGCCTATCCCACAGAGAAGATCATTCGAATAACTTTCTGATTTCCTCTTCGCTTAGGTTTTTCTTTCCCTCTTTACCGATCGAGATAAATCTATCCTTGAATTTAAAGATCACCCGTTCTCCCAGGGTCAGGAATCTGGCCGTTTCCGGGAAGGTGAGGGCGAAATTCAGATAGGTGTCCGAATCGTAGGGAATCCTGAGCACCTCTTCATCACGGTAGCGGCTGTCAACCCAGACGCTGTCCCGCAGAACGAAGAGAACTCCCTCAACTGTGCGTATCAGGGCGGCATCCGAGGCGCTTTCAGCCTCCTTCATTTCCCGAGTCCGCTTGCTCATCTTCACCGCGTCGACTCCGCTCACAGTCGGCTGAACTCCGCCGATAATATACTGTTGTACCTTGCCTTTCTCCGTTCTGTCCAGAGCGGATACCGGAACGGCATGGAGCGGTCTCGGAGTCTCATCCTCCTGCACCAGGTATGAGGTGTAGGGAGAGACCACGCCGTATTTGCGGCTTAAGCGGATGATCTCGTTTTTCAGTTCCTCATTTTCACCATGCAGACGGATCTCATCCACCAGAAAACCGATCTTCCTGGTGGCCCAGAGATGAGCCAGGTAGGGATGGCTTTCTTCCTTCTTTCCAAAATCGACCTCGTAGGTAAAGGAACGCGGCCGGCCATTCATCTTTCCCGTCAGAAACACCCGGGCCCGGCCGCCGCTGCTATAGCGTCCCAGCAGGGTAAGCTGGCTGCCGCTGTAGAGATGAGGGAGACGGCGGGGGAAGATATCCTGGGTTTCCACTCCCCTGATCTCTATTTTTAAATCGGTGAGTACCGGGCGGCTTATTTTAGCATAGAACGAGGAAATGGTCGCTTCGATACTTTCCTGGGGTTCCACGTAATCTGATACAGCCTGGCAGTCAGCCGCCAGCCGGTCCAGCAGGAAGGTGTTGACATCGTAGCCCAGGCCGAAGGGGAAGATTTTTAAATTGGCCTGATTGTTTTGTTTCACCCTGTCAAGGATGGTTCCGGCGTCCCGCTCACCCACGGTGGGCAGTCCGTCGGTGAGAAAGATGATGCTGGCGGCACGGTCTTTGGCGAATTCCATCCCCAGGGCGGTCTGCAGAGCGGCGTCGATGTTGGTGCCTCCGGCCGCATCCAGCCCTTCCAGAAATCGGAGCGCTTCCTCACGCCGGGATACGGGAACCAGTCTGTCACTGAAGGAACGGGTCTCGGTGCTGAAGGCGATGATGTTGAAACGATCATTGGATCCCAGCCGGGAAATACACCAGGAAAGGGCTTCTTTGGCCTGACTCAGTTTTTCTCCCGTCATGCTGCCCGAAATATCCAGGATAAAAAGAATATCTTTATTGATTATTTCCCGCGCCTCCCTTTTCGTCGCAGGAGATACCAGAAGGAGAAAATACCCCTCCTCTCCGGGCCGGGGAGGATGAGAGAGAAGACTGACGCCGATGTCCTGATCCGAGGGTGAGAAGAAGAGACGGAAACTGCCTTTTTCTTCGCTTCCTGTCGCGCTTTCCCAGGTGACCGTGGCATGGCGTTCGTCCCGGCGCACGATATCCACGCTATGAGAGGGAGAATAGACACTCCCCAGACCGTGGGATGAAGCAATGTCCACTTCAAGGGAGAAACGGGCCTGTGAAGCACCGCTCCGGTGCAGGGGATAAGTGAAGTCGATGAGGTTGTTGTCCCGCGGCAGCAGTGAGGTATATTCCAGTATAATTTTTCGTTCTCCCCCCGGGGGGATGGGGAAAATGCTGGCGCTGAATAGGTTGTATCCTACCAATTCCAGCAGGGCGGGATCACGCCGCCGCCGCACGATATCCTCATAGATCTGCCGGGCCTTGTCCTTGGGAAGTAGCTCGCCCTTCATCACCTTGCCGTCCACGATCATGCGGAAATCGGAAACCGAGGCGCCGTCCGGGAGAGGGAAGTAGTAGGTGCCTTCCAGAGGCCGGGCGGATGAATTCTTAAAGATCTGGCTGACCGTAACCTGGGCGGCCTGGTCGCTGATGCGGGCTGTGACAGCGTGTTCGGAGAGAAGGGGAGCAGGCGTTTGCCGGGGAAGCGTCGGTCCGGGAATGATGAATCCCTGGGATAGCAATGCAGCCGGCAGGATAAGTATAAGGATGCAAGTGATGAAGAACGTTTTATTTTTTAGGCAGGTGAGGGATTCCATGGCTTCTCCTTTCAATGCTTGTGATGAATGCCTTTCTCATCCATTCATACAACCGGAGAAAGGATATTATTCCCCATTATTTTTTCTTTGTTCCGGTTCCGTAAAGGAGAGAGTGGAATTTTTCGGCCCGGGCCGCAAGGTTCGGGTCCCGTACCAGAATAGATTGATGGATGTTGTAATAGTCCAGCGCCCGCCTCATATGAGTAGTATCCCCGTCCTTCTCGGCTCTCAGGAAGTAGAGCCGACCCAAAAGGAGGATGCGCCCGGTTTCTCCCTCTTCGGCCGGATAGACGGTCAGATTTTGCTCCAATATGGGGATCATTTGGTCGATCCGGGAGGTGGGGGGAAGGCTAGCATGGAGAGAGTCCGGGACCTGTAGCATGTCATTCCGGCTCGCATCGATCATTTTCATTTTCAGCACTCCCGATGCGTCGGGCCCGCGCCAGAGATCCTGCCACTCGGCAGGAGTCAAGGTCAGGGACGGTGATGCGGCAGCGGCTTTCAGCAGGGGTGTTTGAGGCAAGGTTTCAGCTCCCGCGACCCGTGACGGCCTCACGGGCAGGGTTTCAGCTTCCTGGGCAGTAATCTTTTGTTCTGATGGCGCCGATGGAAGGGGGTTCTCCATTTCTGCCGCTTGTTTTTCTTCAGCAGGAGAAACTCCCCCGATTAGTATTCTGTTTTGATCACGGGAAGCGACGGATTCCGCTCCTTTCCCGGATGTTTCTTCCAGACGGTCTTCGTCCTGTGTTGCCGCCTTTGTAGGGGCGGCTGCTTCAACTCTCCCTTTTCCTTCTTTCTTATCGGTCGGAATCTCTCTGTATTCGAGGGCCTTCCCCTGAGGTCCACTGCGGGTCAGATAGTAGGGGAGAGTTCCTTTTTCCAGCACGGCCAGGCGGACCACCATGAAAATCAGGGCCAGTCCGGCTGCCACCCGGATGAAACGCCGCGGCAGAGAGCGGGGCCAGAGGATATCCCGCAGATCCATGGTCCAGGAATTGCCAGTCGCCTCTTCTTCCGCGAGGCTGGAAATTTTCTTTCTGACATCCCGGCGCTGGCGGCGCCAGTAGGAGAGCGACGGGGAAGAGGGAAATTCAGTCCGGGCCGCCTCCTGCAGCAGGGTCAGTTCGGTGAGTCTCTCCCGGCAGGCGGGACAGGCGGCACAATGATCTTCCACCCGCTCTCTGTCCTCGTTTGACAGCCGGCCGTCCAAGTATTTATCCAGCAGTTTTTCGGCGGTTTTACATTCCATGGTTCACCCTCTTTGGGTCTGATCCCCCAGATAGGGACGCAGCAGGCGGCGCAGTTTCTCCCGAGCCCGGGAGAGGCGCGACATCACGGTGCCGCTGGTAATCCCCATATGTTCGGCAATCTCCTCGTAACTCAACCCTTCACTGGCGCGCAGCAGAAAGACCAGGCGCTGATCTTCCGGCAGCTGCTCCAGAGCCCGGCTCAGCGCTCCCTGCAAATCGGCTTCCTCGGCCTTCTCTCCCGGGCCGGGATCCGGATCCTGTAACGATATGATGGTTCCGTCTTCACTTTCAAGGGAGTTCTCCCTGCGTCTGGTTCTGTGTCCCAATTCATTCAGAGCTGAGTTGACAGCGATTCGGTGCAGCCAGGGGAAGAAAGGACGGGAGATATCATACTGTTCCAGATTCAGATACGCTTTCACAAACACATCCTGCAGGATGTCATCGGTGCTCTGATGATCTTTCACCAGTTTGCGTACCGTGAAATAGAGACGCCGCTGGTATTTGCGCACGATCCGGTCGAAAGCTGCCCTGCTGCCGGACCGCACCTTGAGAACCAGGCGCTGATCTTCCCGGTCATCCTTTGAATAGTCCGTTTCGACCGTCATGGCTCCTGTATCTCATACAAACAAATACGGGGATTATTCCCCGGTACGGTGAATAACTTACGGAAGTCGGAGCAGATTGTCAACGGGAAGTGTATTAAAGGACTGGTGATTGAGGGGGATAGGTGATTAATCTGCCGGGGACCTCAAAGGTCCCCGGCAGATCCAAGATTAACGGAATTCGGCGGTGGCTTCCCTCATATGGGTATAGAAATCATCCTCCAAAATTCCTTTAGACGGATAAATCTGCCAGTTACGTTTCCCGTTGTTGGAGTTTATAGCGGAGAACATATAGTGGATCAGTACACCGGTGGTGTTGGGCTGCTCCCCCGGAGTGAAGGTAAAGAGGGCCCGGTAGGAACCGATCCAGATGGGCATTAACTGACGGGCCAGTTTGGCGTAATTGCCGATGGCGTTGTCTCCTTTACGGGGCGGCATGACACGTTCGGTAATGAAACCGTTCCCCAGCGGAAACTCCTGTACAAGTCCATGGCTCTCCATCCAGACCATCGCTGCTTCCTTGACTTTTTCCGGAGTGCCCGGATAGATCCGGGGCTGGACAGAGAGCAGCTCATTGGTCCGTTCAGCAATGATCTTCTCCAGCAGACCGGTGGACTTGTAGATGTCCTTTTCATTGGCTCCTGAGACGGTATTGGGAACATTGGCGGAAAAGAGAATTTCACCGTTCATCGTCGATCTGGTCCTTCCCGCCGGTTTCACCGTCAGTGTGCCTTCAAAAGTGACGGATTTTATCTTTTCCGCCGAAGGTCCGGTTTTCATAAACGAAGTAAAACCGCCGCCTTTTTTCATGTAGCGATTCAGGTTGCCGCTTTTCCCCGTTTCCAATGATTCGTTGTCAAAGGTCCAGGCGAGTGCGTCTTCGTCTCTTTTCTTTTCAGAGAAGAATTCTCCCACTTCTCCCTCGGGGGGAAGAAGCCAGGTCCGGGCCAGATGCAGGGTCATTGTTTCACTGTCCGGATCTTTTTCAGCGGGAATGTCCATCAGAAAAAGCGTGTACAGCAAGGCTTCCCGCGCCTGACTGGCCGGAGCATCCAATGTTTTGGTATAGGCCTGTGGCTGAACGCCGGCCTTCTGAGAAGTTGAAGGGGCCTCCTGTCCGGGCGGCGCCTTGCGTACGGTGACGATTCCGGAAGAACAGGATATAAAAAGCAGTGCGAGCGGCAGAACAGCAGTTTTTCCAACTTTCCCCAAAGACATAATCCCTCCTTTCCCCGACAGGGAATCTGTTAATGGTTAGAGCGATGTTTTCCCTAATGGTATGAGATAAAGTGTGTCATCAACAATTTTGTACATGATCCGGGTGCCGTAGAGCTGATCCACGCTGCGGTACATTGTCGCCTGCCGGAAGGGTACCACGGGACCGATCCGATTCAGTTCCTGCAGCATACCGGCTTCTTCCTTTTGCCGTTTGGCCCACATGAATCCCATTTCCAGAACGGGGAGCATGACACCTCCCGCGGGAATGAGGAGCCCCGCCGCGGCTGTGCCCGTTTCTTTAATCACTTCATCTTCCGTTTCAGCCGCAACGATATCATCCATGGCGAAGGCGGCCGCCAGACCTGTACCCAGACCCTGGTCGTAGGCGGATATAATGTCTCCTACCATCTGTTCCCTGCCGCCCTGTCTCACCTTTTTACTCAGATCGTAGTCCATCATCTCCTGATTTCGCTTGCGCCAGTCCTCCAGCATGTCCGGCCACCAGCGGTCCGTCGGGGCCAGTTCCACTATGGACCCGCGGAAGCATCCAATCTGGCCGCCAGGAAGCGTCAGCGCCACTGTCGCCTTTTTTTCTTCACGGGTTGCGGTCACATTCAGCTGCACGATATCACTGAGGGAGCTGCTGGTCCTCCCCCGGGTCAGGGTAAAGGTGGCTTTCCCCTCACCTTCCCGCCAGTACTCCTCCTGACCGGCAAGATTGGTATCGAAGGCGTATTTGTAGGACAGGCTGACTGTCAGATTTTCTTCCTGTTTTACGGAAGGGGCGATGAAAAAGGCGTAGAAATAAACGGAGCCTCCCATTAGATCTCCCGAGAATCGCGGATTGGAGGTCCCGTTGAACCGGTCCATGTCGGGCAACAGATCACGGGGAGGACGTTGATTGTACGCGTCGCCCCAGCCGCTGTAGCGCAGTTCCCCGGGGCGGTTGGACCAGTGGGGTTCGCTATAGGCGGCCAGGCAAGAAGTTTCCTGAGAAGAACTCTCGATTGCGAGGCGAATAAAATTGCGGGTGCCGGATACAATGATATTGTCCGGTCTCGGTGAACCTGTTTCATCCACCAGCTCGATGCGAATCCGGGGAGGCGCCCGGTTTTCGCGTTCCTCTTCGGAAGGAAGACCGTCCAGCCGGGGATTGAGTCCGTTCGGCCAGAGAGCATCTATGTCCTCACTTCCATAATAGTAGTCGGTCCAATATACCCGGTAGGCGGCTTTTATTTCAATATCAGTGTCGGAGATCCCCTCTTTTTCGTAGAGCTCCTTCAGTTTTCGGCCGGACATGGAAAATGCGGCCGTGGAACTGCCGTTTCTTCTGACTCTGTCTATCCGGGCGCTGCCGATTTCTTTGATACCGTTCCGGGTATGAACATAGAGCCTGAGACGGATTCGGGACAGATCGAAATCGGAGCGATTGGCCACAGCCACACCGAACCGCTGCTCGCCGTCCCGGAAGATCGCCAGCCTGCTGGTGGGGGGAATAATCTCAACCAGCGCTTTTTCTGAATTAGCGGCCTTTTCTGCGATGCCGGCGCCATCACGATAGTGATCCATCATGGCGGCGTCTGCCTGGTTGGCAGCATCGATGTATTCTTTCTGCTCTTCCTCGAAGGCCTTGAAGGCCCGTTCCATCTGCTGTTCAGCCGCAGTCTTCTGAGGAACTTTCCCTGCTTCGCCGGGTGCGCCGGTTCCTGCCTTTGCAGTTTCAGAATTTCCGGTCCCACCCGCAGGATCGGGAATACGGGAGAGGATATACTCAAACGCTTCATCGGCAAGACGCTCGGCTTCGGTTGTGGACGAGGCGTCGGAAACAGAAACGTGAACGTAATAATTCCCCTTGACCGTGGCATAGTTATATCCGTCGGACCTTATCAGGATCAAACCCACAGGCCAGCCTGCCACGGTGTGGAGGGGATTCCCGCCGCTGCGGGCACTCGATTCAGCCATCTCCCTGGTGCCGTTGATAATTTTTCCCGAAGGATCCCATTCAACCCCTATCGAGGAACGCGGATTCTCCCCGTAACCGGCGCCTTCCACATCAAAATTCCAGTCCACGATCCGTTCCCCGTTATCTCCCAGGGATTCCCGGTGGCTGCGAACAGTCATGGCTCCGATATAGGGGGGCTCCAAACGGGTTCTCATTTCCGTGACGTCACGGGTTTGGGCGTTACTGTAGGGGGAAAGGATAAACAGGAGGCAGGCAAGGGCAAACGACAAAAATGGAACAGCGTGGTCCTCTTGTATCTTCATCCCTCTCCTTTCGTCTTTGGGTACATGTCAGAAAGAAATCAGATAAGAAGATAGAATTCCTGTTGATGTCCTTTTTATTATTGGGAATACAATAAATATAGTAAATGGAGGAGGAGATTGCAAATTTTTATCCCGGAGGATAATACTTGCCATTACGGAATTGTTTTGCTATTATCAAGGGTCGAATCCAGAATATCATACACTACCAGTGACAGATTGAAAACATATCGGCTGCGCCCGTGAAGAGATATCCCTGTTTCAATGATCTGGCGGCCTGCGCGTTTACCGCTCTTCTGCTCATCCTCAGCGCCCAACTGAGAAGACCGGGATGCGCCTTGTTACGGTATCTGGGGATCGGCCTCGTCCCGTTGATCATTATTCTCTGGATTGTGCCCGTCATCCATTTTAAAAAATACGGGAGGATACCCGAAGGCGGTGCTTATTACGAATCGGATACTCTGGTAACCGAGGGAATTTTTTCACTGCTGCGGAATCCTCAGTATCTTTCCTACGTATTAGTAAATATACTGTTCGCTCTTGTCAGTCAGCACGCGGTGATAATCGGCCTGGCGTTGGGGGCAATTTTCTTTTTTTACCGGCAGGCTCGGGCCGAGGAGCAATTCCTCGCATCCCGCTACGGGAAAGAATACACGGTTTATTGTGAACGGGTGCCCCGCTTCAATATGGTCACCGGAGCGGTACGCCTTTTTTCAGAAAGGAGAAAATCATGAAACGGCTTATTCCCCTTGTGGTTATCCTGCTTACAGCTTCTGTTTTATCGGCTCAGGAGATCACTTTTCAGGCCGACAGCGTTTGGGCCAATATCCAGCATCTTAGTGAGGTGATCGGGCCGAGGCCTATGGGGTCGACAGCGGAAGCACAAGCTTTACGCTGGGGCTTGGCACGGTTTCAGCGTTACGGTGCTGATGCCGCGTACATCATCCCCTATGACCGGTTCCAGGGCCACGGCGCGGCCATCAACACTAAGAGCGGCGTTGCCGTGGGGATCTTCCGGGGTGAGAGCGATTCTTCCATTGTCCTGGGCGGGCATATCGATTCCGCTTCTCCTGAAATTCCCGGTGCCAATGACAACGGCAGCGGCGCTTCCACGGTAGTGGAGCTGGCCCGGGTCTGGAGCGGCCGGCCCCGCCGCTATACCATGGTCTTTGCCGTTTTCGGCGGTGAAGAGGCCGGTTTGGCGGGATCAGAGGCCTTTACGGAAAAGTATGCCGATCTGGACAAGGTGCGTCTCATGCTCTGTGTCGATATGAGCGGAGAGAAGGAGAAGATCTTCATCCTTTCGGACGATAAGGCCCTGCAGAGCCCCCCCTGGCTCATGCGGGACGCCTTCCGCATGGACCGCAGTCTGGGGATACACCGTCTCGTTTACCCGACTCACTTTCTCACGCTGAACAATCTGGCCGGGGGAGCCGGTTCCGATCATATCCCCTTTCTGCAGAAACACATTCCGGCTATCGATTTTACCACCGGGGTCAACAACTCTCCCATTCACACACCCCAGGACAGGCTCACATTCATCGACCGGAAATCCCTGGCGGATTTCGGGCAGTTACTGGAGGGGCTGATCAACAAATATCAGGCCGAGGGAGTGCCCGAAGCAGGGAACAGACGCTATATGCTGCTGCAGGTGGCCGGGTTGTTGCTTTTTATTCCGCCCTTTCTGCTCAGGATTATTATCATCCTGGCCCTGCTCGCGGGCCTTACGGCGTATATGCGAAGCCGCAAAGAACGGTCGCCCCAACTGAAAGATAAAGAGATTCACCTCTCCGCGCTTAAGGTGCTGGGTGTCCTTCTTACGGCCCTTGTCTTTTCCCGCCTGGGGTACGCGGCCCTCAGCCTGGTCAAGGGTTGGAAAATGGTCTGGCCGGTCCATCTCTATCTCTACCTCTGGTATTCCCTCGTGTGGGCCGCAGCCGGGATCTGGCTGGCGCTGCGACTCTTCAGACGTTTCCGGTCTGAACCGCACACCTACGCCTTGCGGGCCTTCATCATATTCTTTATCTATAGTATCTTGTTCGGATTAGCCAGCGCCCGTCTGGCTCTCTATCCGGCGATGGGTCTGCTCCTTTTCAGCCTGGCCCTGTTTCTGCCCTGGAATTGGCCGTGCCGCATCCTGGCCGTTTTGGCGCTGACACCGCTTTTCCCGCTTATCTTTTCCGAGGCTTTCCCTTTTATGGCCCATATGATCAGCCTGACCGGATTCGCACTGGATTCCTGGTGGAAGGATATCCTCTATGCTCTGGTACTAATAATCGGACAGCTTATCCTGGCCCTGCCCGCGGTATACGTTCTGGCTTGGCTGCTGGCCCGGGATGATCCGTTCCGCTCCTTTCTGGGAGGATTTAAAAGCCGGGCGGCCGGCTGGACCCTCGCCGTGCTGGTGTTGGCTGGCGGCATCATCCTGGCGTTGCTCCCCTCCTATAACGAGCGCTGGCGGCCTCAGGTGCTGGTGACCGCCTCCTATAACTGCAACAGCGGTGAGGACAAACTGCAGCTTTTGGGAAATGATTTTCTCCGCAATGTGCGGGTGGAAGGCGACAGCCTGAACCGCTCCTATAACGGCCGGGTGTTGAAGGATATCCTGCCCCTTGATTTCACGGCTGATTGGTTCGATGTCTCCGGAAATGAGACCTGGCACCGCGGGGAGAAGGATACGGTCACCCTGGACTGGATGATAGTGAGTGAAAAACCGCTGCGCCAGGTGAGAATGTCACTCAGCGTGGATACTCTGGGTATCGATACAGCCTGGTCCGATCTGGGATTCTCTCTCGGGAAGAAATCCATGGAACTGACCTGGAGGTGGGAACCGCCGCGGGAAATTCCCTGCCGTATCACGCTGGTCAAGGATCCGGGCAGTCTGCTGATCCGCCGGGTACGGGCGTACTATACCGGCCTGCCGCTGCCGCTGACAGTGGAGGCGCCCCTGGCCGACATCATCCGCACCACCGTGGTCACGCGAACCGATACGTTGCGGCAGCCCGTCCATAATAATTGAATGAAAAGGACACAATGATGGCTGATCAACGACTGGTAAAACTGGCCCGGATTCTGGTTCACTACTCCACCCGGGTGAAGAAAGGGGAGCTGGTCTCCATCTCGGGGAGCACTCTTTCCGTCCCTCTGGTTAAAGAGATCTACCGGGAGGTGCTCCGCGTCGGAGCCCATCCCCGCAGCCATCTTCTCTTTGAGGATCAACAGCATCTTTTCTTCTCCTTAGCCCGGGAGCATCAGCTGGATTACACCGATCCGCTGCAGCTGCGGGAGATGGAGGAAGCGGATGTGCTCATTTCCGTTTTCCCGGACTTAAATCCCCGGGCCCTCAGCGGCATTGATCCGGAGAAGAAGCAGCGGGCCGTCAGGGCGCGGGGTCCCATCACGGATATGCTTACCCGCCGCTGGGTCGAGGGAAAGCTGCGCTGGGTGGGTACGGCCTACCCTTCCGCGCCGCTGGCTCAGGAAGCCGGGATGAGCCTGGAGGAGTACACGGAGTTTGTTTTCGGAGCTATGCGTCTGAACGATGAGGATCCGGAAACATTCTGGCGGGAATTCTCCGGCCGGCAGGAAACCATTTGCAAACGGCTGGACAAAATCAGTGAGATGTGTTTTGTGGGAGAGGATACGGACCTCAGCTTCAGCTGCCGTGGCCGCACCTGGGTCAACTGCGACGGGAAAAACAATTTTCCGGACGGCGAGGTGTTCACCGGTCCGGTGGAAGATTCAGTGGAAGGGAAGATCCGCTTCAGCTTTCCCGGCATATTCCAGGGAGAGGAGATCGAGGATATCCGGCTGGAATTCCGGAAGGGAACAGTCACGTCCGCCAGCGCGGCAAAGGGTGAAGCCCTCCTGACGGCCCTCATCCATACGGACGAGGGGGCCGCCCGCGCCGGAGAGATTGCCATCGGCACTAATGCCAATATAACCCGTTTCAGCAAGCACATGCTCTTCGATGAAAAGATCGGCGGCACCGTGCACTTGGCCCTGGGCCGGGGACTGCCCCAAAGCGGCAGCAGGAACACATCGGCGATTCACTGGGATATGCTCATGGACATGCGGCGGGAAGGCGAGATCTACGGGGACGGGCAGTTGATCTATGAGAAGGGAAAGTTCTTGTTTGAATAAAATGATATTATTTTATTCAATTTTTTCATGATCTAAGCGGGAAATATCCCATACCAATTTAGAGCCTCCCTGAGGTTTAGAACCTCCGGGAGGCTCTGCTTCTCCCACCTATAAAACATCTCGGATGAATACCCAGGGCGATCGGGATATGAAAAAACGTGCGACGCACCTCCAAGGTGCGTCGCACGTGGCCCGCCTTGATGCAGCGTGAGGTGAGGTATCTTTGGGATAGAATCCCGTTCTACTACCGCTGCAGCACCAGCTTTTTCGTCAGCATCCTGTCTGCAACATCCAACCTGTAAATATAGATGCCGCTGGGAGTGGACCTGCCGCCTTCGTCCTTCCCATCCCAGAAAACGGAGTGACTCCCCATCGTTTCCTCTCCTCCTTTCAGTACCCGGACGAGACGGCCCCTGAGATCGAAGATTTTAAGGCTGACATCACTAGGCTGAGAGAGGGTGTAGTGTATGATAGTTTGGTCATTGAATGGATTGGGGTAATTCTGGGAGAGGCTGAAATCAGCAGGAATTGAGGACTTATCTTTTTCTTCTACAGCTGTCCAGCCGCTGGGCAGGACTCCGGTGTGCCGTTCGTCGTGCTGATACATGGGCCAGGGCAGATTTGTGCAAGGTCCCTTGGAGGGGATTTCCCAAACGTAGATGTAACTATTTTCACAAGCAGAAATCAATTCTATATTACCGTCACCGTCAAGGTCGCTTAGAGCTATTTTTGAATTACTTCCACTGGTTGTTAGAGGAAAACCTTCCACCGGTGTGCCGTCATGGTGCCAGGCATAAATATTATTTGTCCTATGTGTGCCGATTAATATTTCTATATCGTCATCACCGTCTATGTCCCCGGCAACCGGATTGCCGTCGATAATATCCCCATAGATAGTGGGAACCGGCCAACCGGGAAGTTCACGCCCGTTTACATCGAGCACATGCACAGAATCGGAAGCACAGATCATCTCCGGTAAACCATCCTGATCGACATCGGCGAAGGCCAATTTTGTAAGAATATAAGGTTGATATTTCCACGTGGGATCGGGATTGCCATCTCTGTCATACCGTCTTCCGTGAGAATAGATTTCGTAGACATCATCGCCGTCCATATCAGCCGCAGCAAGCGCATAGTTCCACGTCTCATTTGTAATAGGGAAATTGCCCGGCTTTACAGTTCCGTCATAACGTAATGCATAAATGGCGTTCGTGCCGTTATTCGGTTCCAGACGATTTAGGTACCCGATAATAATTTCCAGATAGCCGTCATCATCCAGATCAACTAATACATGCGGAGAACGCGGTTGTCTGATAAACCCCGATGATGAATCCGGTTCCACCGGCCATCCGTCTAGCAGTGTACCGTCATAATTGAATGCATATGTTTTGTTGTAGTAGATAATTGTATTCGGGTCATTGTCACCGCCACCGTATGATCTTCCGGTTGAAGTGATAATGTCCAACGTCCCGTCGTTGTTGATATCCCCGATACTAACTGAATTTGTACAATTATGACTTCCTTCAAGGATGAAGGGCCAGCCAGCAATATAGGATCCATTCGGTTTCAGCACATGCACTCGCCCGTTTGGCCAATAATCACCATATGAATTGGTGTTGTCCTGTTCGACGATAACTATTTCCTTTATGCCGTCATTGTTAATATCAGCAACAGCGGGTGATGACACACCCGTCCCCAATTGTTTAGGCCAAGCATCCGTGAATGGCTGGCCGTCATAGGTCAATATGTTCACATAGCCATTGGCATCACCAATAATGACTTCCCGGTAGCCGTCATCGTTAAGATCAGCAGCTACCGGGTATTGTGGAAAAGAACCAACTTTTACAGGCCAACCGGGCATGAGGGGGATATCAGAATGATATGCTGTATGGGTAATCATTATTTTATTTTTTATGTCATAGTCAATCCCTTGTATAGTGAAACCATCTGTCTGCCAGGAATTGTTATGCATTTGAGCTGGCTGGCTGAATAGTATTGTCGGAGTGCCGAGAAGAAGCGGAATAAGAATAAAAAAGGTTTTCATGATACCTCCCTGGGGAGTATACCTTACCAGCGAAGATTACCTCCGCTGGTAAGGTATAAAAAAATTATTTAATTAGCGAATACTTTTGATGAAATGTTTTGCCGCCGGCATTCAATATAAAAATATACATACCTGTTCCAACACCATTGCCTTGATCGTTACATCCATCCCAGTATATTTTGTGCGTACCGGCAGACTGAATATGATCAACCAGAGTACGTATGATTTCTCCGCGGACATTGAATACTCTCAATGTCACATGGCCGCTTTCCGGCAGTTTGTAAGTAATGGTGGTGCCGGGATTGCCTGGATTCGGATAGCTGTTTAAAAGTGAGTATTCATTCGGCAGAGTACCATCATCTTTCAATTTAATATCCAGCGCCGTTTCCTCTTTGTTGACTTCGTTTTGTGCACTACCAAGTGTGGAGACAATATTTGATGGCGATGATTCACCGCCACCATTCCAGGCTGTCACCCTGTAATAGACATTATCACAATTATCTTTCGTTTGGGTGATACCATAGTCAGTATATGTCGTGACGTTCATACCTGGTTCAGCTATTTTTACCCAGCTTCCTGTATTAATTTGGCGATATACTTTGTACTTTGCTTCCATGGAAACGTCATCCCATGTCAGTACGGGTGCCTGTCCCCAGCTGTGCTTGTTTGTCATCACAAGATTTGTCGGTGTGGATGGAGCTGATATCTCAACTGTTATCTCGACATCTTCTGATTGTCCATTTGCTGATACGTGAATGTGACCGGTTTTAGTTGAAGAGCTTCTCTGATTTGCTGTTAATTGAGTGCGATCAACGGATACCAAGACATCATCACAGGGATCCCCTTCATCAACTTCCTCATTTGAAGGACTAATATTCGATATCCAGTCATTATCATTATATGTTGACCAAGTTAGTGTTGAATAACCGACGTTATCTACTGTGAAACAAGAAGATATTGTAGTTTGACCCGGGTTGAAATAAGTGTCATTTTCACTGATACTGAGGACTGGACCCATTATTTCATCATAGTACCACCCACAATCATGTATATTGCTATGTGTGCTGTGCCAACAGTCCCAGCCTTCCACATCTGTGACTTCTTGGTAGTATGTGCAATTTTCACAATTATAAAAATTACCCTCTTCCCAAAGACTAATGCATGTTGATATTTTTAAATAACCCTTTCCTCCAACAGTCGTGTCATAATCAGTATATCCACCAAACATTTCTGCTCTTGAGAAATTCCATGGATCTGTACCGTAAGGCGGCCCATTATCGCAACAAACATAGTGGCCACTAGTGTATGTCTTACTGGATATTTGGAAAAAACCGAACGCTACAATGGTCAGTAAAAGACCATAGCTGATAATGGGAATATTTTTCTTCATTATACACCTCCTGGTATTAGATTAAGTACAATATCCTATTTCTAATAATTAACTGGTGAATCTCTTGCCTGCATGGCCACATCACCTCCTTTCATCCTGATCAGGCGTGTCAAGCCTGTCAGTTCATGGTGGTAT
>CAZUMH010000081.1:0-16577 GCA_964621645.1 uncultured bacterium | reverse complement strand
ATTCTTTGATTGCTATATTACTCTTTATTGCTAGGATTTGTTTATTTTTCATAATTTCCTCCTTGCCTAACATTATATTATCTGCCAAATGGCGGCTCTTTTAGCGTTCCCTATATAATGAATAAATGTCCAATATAAGTCATTTCCCAAGCTGATTCCTATTATAAGGAACATTAGATTTCCTTATATAGGGTGCACATCGCAATTTCATTTACCCTTTACAATTCTGTCTTCCAGACCCAGAGCCATTACCTCCCGAAAAGGAATTTCCCATAAGCATTCCCGGGGTTTCCAGTGGGCTCCTACTGATTTTATCATTCGTTGTATATATCTTTCATGACGAAGAACCCGGATGAACACTAACTTGTTAGCCGGATTCCTTCCCGAAATTATTTTTCTTTCTGCTTCATCCACAATAATCTCTACTGTGGTATAACGTCTGGTCCGATCGGTATTATATCGATACCTGACAAACAATAACGAAGAACCGTATTTCTCAACCCATTTTTTCGTTCCCCGTTGTCCAGGGCGCATACATTTTTCAGACTTCATCCTGAAGTCCTCCTATAAAGTATCTGCCGGACTCCTTACAGCTAATCCGCCTTTATTCAGCACATGAGTGTAGATCATCGTCGTTTGAACGTTTTTATGTCCTAATAATTCCTGCACAGTTCGTATGTCATAGCCATCTTCCAGCAGGTGGGTGGCAAAACTGTGACGCAGGGTATGGCAACCGGCATGTTTGTGAATCCCCGCTTTTCGTATCGCAGTCTTGACAGCCTTTTGCAGGACCGTATCGTAAAGATGGTGCCTTCTCTCGATCCCTGATCTCGGATCCGTAGAGATCCTGTGGGCGGGAAAGACGTATTGCCAGGGCCAGGAATACTCTGCTTTCGAATACTTTCTGGCAAGCGCATCCGGCATCTCCACGCTGCCGTATCCTTTTTTCACATCAAGTTGATGCTGTTCACGGACTTTCACCAAATGCTTTTCAATATCCGCTTTACACTGTTGCGGCAATGGGACAATTCTGTCTTTGTTTCCTTTACCGTTCCGAACGGTGATTTGATTATAGCCAAAATCAATGTCTTTTATGCGAAGATGGAGACATTCACTAAGCCTGAGGCCGGAACCGTAAAGCAGCGTCGCCATCATCCTGTACGTGCCGTGCATCTGGTTCAGAACGCGCCGGACTTCATCTCTCGAAAAGACGACCGGGATTCGTTTGGGTTTTTTCGCCCAGACCAGCGGGCCGAAATCCTCCAATTCCATTTTAAGAACATGCTTATAGAGAAAGACCAGGGCGCAAAGCGCCTGGTTTTGCGTTGACGCGGAAACGTTTCTTTTAACCGCGAGATGGCTGATGTATTGTGTGATGTGTGATTCGTTGAGAATTTCAGGATGTTTTTTATCGTGAAAATAAATAAAATCCTTAATCCATGACAGATACGTTTTCTCTGTCTTCAAACTGTAGTGTCGTATGCGCAAATTTTGACGCGCCTGTTCCAGCGGTTTTGGTGGCTGAGTTTGGATGCAGGGTGAGTAGGGCATACCGTCATTCCTTGAACAGAGCCGCATCCTTCCGGATACAATGGGAGAAGCAGCAATTAAACCGTCAGCCTCTCCCCGGACAGACAGTAATGCAGAAGAAAAATGAGAAAAAAAGAGGTGATACGTTTAAACGAAGTATAGTAAAGAAATTAACAAGAAAATGCAAGGGATTTCTGCCTGAAAGGACCGGAAAACGAGGCGGATATAGGGTGATTACCCTATGAAAAAGCCCAATATCACCATCCTGAACCTGACAATAATACGATATACTGGACCGGTACAGGGTACCCCGGGAGCCGGGCGACAGGAAGCCATATTTCATCAAGCGATTATTATTTTATCGATTTGCTCGTGCGGTAACGGTTGATTTTTTGTCTGTTACCTATTACATTATACCATCCATGAATATCTATCCCTACATACGGCTCTGCCGGCCGGCGAATCTGGTAATCGCTGTTTTTTCCATATTTATGGGAGGATTCCTTTCCGGCTCCATTCATCCTCTCACAAACCTGATGCTCGCCTGCATCTCCGGCATGCTGATCATGGCCGGAGCGAACAGCATCAATGACTACTTTGATCTGGAGATCGACAGAATTAACAAACCAAAACGGCCCCTGCCGAGTGGACAGATGACTCCCAAAACGGCGAAACGTTTCGCCCTGATGCTGTTCCTGACGGGGATCATTCTTGCAGTTCCTATAGGAAAAGCATCTCTGGGACTGGCGCTGTTTTCCTCTCTGGCGGTATACGCCTACAGCGCCTGGCTGAAAAAGACAGCGGTCTGGGGCAATATCACCGTGGCGGTGATCAGCGGTCTGGCGTTTGTCTACGGCGGTCTGGCCGTGGGCCGCATTTATCCGGCTCTCATTGTGGGTCTCTTTGCGATGCTGTTTCACTGGGGGCGTGAGATCATCAAGGATATCGAAGATATCGAGGGGGACCGGTCCCATAACCTCCGGACGCTTCCCATCCTGAAGGGAGAAAAGGCGGCCCTTTTGCTGGCGACGGTTGTCCTAAGCCTGCTTATCGTTGTCACCATCCTTCCTCCTGTAATGAAACTGTTTTCTCCCGCGTATCTGTATGTGATTATCCCCGGTGTTCATCTGGTACTTGTCCTCTGCCTGGCGGCCTGCTGGTACAGGACGGAGAAACGGACAATGCACCGGGTGGCCGTTATCCTCAAGGCTGACATGCTTGTCGGCCTTGTAGCCGTATACCTGGGGAGTTGACATGCGTGCCCTTGTTCAACGGGTTTCAGAGGCTCGTGTTCTGGTGGATGGTGAGATCATCGGACAGATCGGCCCGGGGATGCTGATTTTACTGGGAGTACGTCAGGGCGACACTTCCCGGGAGCTGGAATGGCTGGCGGATAAATGCGTCAATCTGCGTATTTTCGAAGATGAACAGGGCAAATTCAACCGCTCTCTCACGGATAGCGGCGGCAGCGCGCTGGTCGTCTCCCAGTTTACCCTCTACGCCGATTGCCGCAAGGGCCGCAGGCCCAGCTTCACTCGGGCGGCGGCTCCGGAAGAGGCGGAATCAATGTATCGTCAGTTTATCGAGGCGCTGGAAGAACGCGGCATTCCCACCCGGAGCGGCAGGTTTGGAGCGAAAATGCGGGTCGAGCTGGTAAATGACGGACCGGTGACAATTTCCTTCAATACGGAGGATACATTCTGAAATCGTCCGATACTATCATCCTGGCCTCCCGTTCACCCAGACGGGCCCAATTGCTCTCCCAGATCGGCCTTTCCTTTGAGATCATCCCGGCCCTGGTGCGGGAGGATAACGTCACCGCGAGTGATCCGCTTGAACACGTCCGGGTTTTGGCGGAGAGAAAAGCGGGAGCCGTGGCCGCCGGACTGGAAAACGGCCTGGTGATCGGGGCCGATACGATCGTCTTTCTTGATGGCAAAATCCTGGGGAAGCCTTCCGGAATGGAAGAGGCTTCCGCCATGCTCCGCACGCTCTCCGGGAGAACCCACATCGTCTACACCGGATTCTGTCTGAAAGAGGCGGGAGGTGAAACCCTGACCGACGCGGAAGAGACAGCGGTGACGTTTCGGGACCTGGCGGAATGGGAGATCGCTTCCTATGTGGCCACCGGAGCGCCGCTGGATAAGGCCGGCGCCTACGGCATACAGGATATGAGCGGCGTCTTCGTGAGCACCATCAAGGGCTGTTTCTATAACGTGGTTGGATTTCCCCTGGCCCGGTTTTTCACCCGGCTGATCGAATTCTGGGGCGCCGAACGGGTCGCTCGTTTGCTGAAACAAAGAGAGGAATAACGGGAATGAAGGGAATATCCGGCAAAAAAAATACGGTCCCCTTCTTCAAGATGTCCGGCACAGGCAACGATTTCATTATCATCGATAACCGGGCGGGATATGTTACCGGAGACGAGGCTGATCTGTTCGCGCGTCTCTCTGCCCGCCGCACCGGTATCGGAGCGGACGGCGTCATCCTCCTGGAAGAAAGCCGGAAAGCAGCGGTGAGAATGCATTATTTCAATGCCGACGGACATCGGGCTGAAATGTGCGCCAACGGGGCCCGCTGCAGCGCCTGGCTGGCGCGCCGGGAGGGATTTACCAACGAGGACAGTTTTCAGATCGAAGCGGACGACGGGCTCCATGCCGTCCGGCTGAAAAATAATCAGGCCAGCCTGGACATGCTCCGGATCGGTGAGTTTCAGCCCTCCCCGGGCATTGTCCGGGAAAAGGAGCTGCGGGAAGGCGGCGTTATCAACACCGGCGTGCCCCATCTGGTCCTCTTCTGCGATGATCTTGATTCTATCCCGGTGGCAGCATGGGGCGCGAAGTATCGGGCTCATAAAGTCTTCCCCGCCGGAACGAACGTCGATTTCGTTCAACAGATCGGCGACCACCGCCTGGCAGTACGGACGTACGAACGGGGTGTAGAGGCGGAAACCCTCTCCTGCGGCACCGGAGTGACAGCGGCGGCTTTGGTGGCACATCTGCGGCTTGGCATGACCGCGCCAATCCTGATTACGGCCAGGGGAGGTGACCTCACCGTCGATTTTACCGAAGATCATTCCCGCATCACCCTGACCGGACCGGTCAATCTTGTTTATCGGGGAGAGATAGATCGCAATCAATCCCGGGAAACCAGGGAGGAGGGCACGGCGTGAAGGTAGCAGTCACCGCGGACTGTCATCTGACTTCCAGAAAGGAGCATCCTGAACGGTTTGAAACCCTGGAAATCCTGCTGCATGATCTGGGTGGCAAGGGTATCAGACAGTTGATCATCGCCGGGGATCTCTTCGACAAAGATTACCGTAATTACGGCGAGTTTGAGGGCTGGGCAAAAAAAGCCGCGGAGAAAAAAATCGATATCCACATCATTCCCGGCAACCACGACGCCTCGCTTTCCGGACGCAATTTTACTGCTTCGAACGTTTTTGTCTACAATCGTCCGGAGCTGAAAAGTTTCGACCTGATGAGCCTTCCCCTTCTGTTTCTGCCGTATTATAAGGACCGCTCCATGGGAGAGGCGATGGCGGTGCTTTCGGATCCGCCGGAGCAGGGGTGGATTCTGGTGGGGCACGGCGACTGGCTGGAAGGAGCCCGGGAAGTCAATGGGTACGAACCGGGCGTATATATGCCGTTGACCAGAAACGACCTTGACCGCTTCAGACCCGAGGCCGTGCTGCTGGGACACATCCATAAGCCACTCGATCAGGGGATGGTGCACTATCCCGGTTCTCCCTGTCCGCTGGAGATCAATGAAACGGGGCGCAGACGCTACCTCCTGGTCGATACGGAATCAGCCGCTGTCTCGGAACAGATACTGCCGGCGATACGGCTTTTCTTCCGGGCCGACCTCACTGCCTTGCCCGTTGCCGACGAGAAAGAGTTTATCCGGAAACAGATTGACAATTATCTCAATGCCTGGCAGCTGAGTTCAGATGAAAAGAAGAAGGCGCTTATCAGAGTGGCGGGCCACGGCTACAGCCATGACAGATCGTCTCTGGCTGATATGATTAAGGATGGATTCCAGGGATTGCGGTTCTATGATCCGGAGGGCCCCCGGCTGGAGCAGGTAAGTCTTGTAAAAGACGGGGATGCGGATCTGGTTGAGGTCGCTGCCGCCGTGCAAAAGAGGGTGGAGTCCCTCGACTGGCCGGAGAGGCCGGATTCTCCCGATAAGGGCCGCATTTTACAGGAAGCATTGAAAAACATCTTCGGAGACTGAGGTGGCCGTTCATATCACAGAAATTACCGCTTCCAATCTCGGACCGTTGGCTACGTTCGAACTGAAACCGGGTCCGGTCAATCTTATTTACGGCAAGAATGAACGGGGTAAGACCTATCTGGTCGAGTTTATCATCCATCTGCTGTTCCGCAAGAGCAAAGAGTGGAGGCTGCGGCAAACCCGGGCCGGGGGACGCGTCGTTCTTACCGGACTGAATGAGAAACCGGTACACTTTATCCCGGGAAAGAAAGAGCGGCTGGAGGATTACTGGGAGACCGCACGGCCCGGTCTGCCCCCGGATTTTTCCCGTCTCCTGGTGGTCAAGGGAGCGGAGATGGAGCTCAGTCCCGGTTCGGGCGGCGCTGACAAGCAGGTGGTGAAGGAGTACCTTTCGCAGCAGGGACTGTTCCGGACAATAGAGGAGAATATTGAAGCGACGATAAAGAAAGTCGCGGTGGCTGCTTCAGGAAGGATCGAAGGACCGAATCAGGGGAAAAACGGCACCCGCATGGAACTGGAGGAACAGCTCAAAGAGATCGATGACTGTCTGGAAAATATCTCCGCCAGCGACAGCGGAAGCAGCCTGCTTATACTGCGCCGCAGAAAGGAAGAGATCCAAAAACAGCTGGAACTGCAGGAACAGGCCCGGCGGTACCGGGCTTTCCGGCTCAGTCTGGAACTTCAGGATATTGCCGCCAAGCGTGATGAGATCGATGGAGGACAGCTGGAAAAGGTCAGCCAGAATATCCTGATACTCGGTCAGAAGAGACAAGAAACAGCAAGAAAGAAGGAGGAAGAGCAGAAGGCCCGGAAGGCGGCGCAGCATCATGAATGGCTGGAGTCGGCCCAGGAAATATATCAGACTTTTTTAGAAAAATCCGCGGATCGATATCCAATTATTGTGCCGCTTCTGGGAGCGGCCGCTCTTGTGGCCGGCGGCATTTTAGCCTATTTTTCCTTCACCATTCCGGCACTGATCTGCCTCGGCTTGGCCCTGGGGGCGGGTTTTTTCTTCTGGCGCCGGACGGCTATGCAATTGAGAGTCCAAAACAGAAATCAGGAAAGAGAGCGGATCGAGCGGGATTTCCAGAAAAGATTCGGCAAGGAACTGGATAATCTGGCGCAGATAAAAGAGATGCTCAGAGAAAAAGAGACTCATTTAAACAGGGCTCAGCTCTTGTCGGAGCAGATAGCCGCGATAGCCGGTGAAGAAAGGAACCTGGCTTTAGCTATCCAGAAGGATCTTTTCAGGTTCAGCGGTAGTGATATTTCCCCGGAAAAGTGGCGCGCGACAGTCCGTTCCCTGGAAGACACGCGGAAGAAATTGGACGAAGCCTATGCCAAAAAGAGGGGTGAGCTGGAAGCGATGGGTGTCAATCCCCCTGATTTTTACCGCGATGATCCGGGCCTTGCCTACAATCCCAAGGAGGAACAGCGGCTTCGGGCGGAGTTGGACAACACAGGAAATGATATATACAATCAAGAGAAAGACCTTGAACTCCTCAAACAAAGAATATACGGGCTGACCAGGGACAGCAGCGGCCGCGGCTGGGAAGAACGTCTCACGGCGTTGTTTGAGAAACGGCGGGAAACAAGCGAAGAACTGCAGCATATTACCGCGGAGATAGTGGGGAAGAAGCTCGTCTGGGAAACACTTTCAGATCTGCAAAAAGAGGAGGATGAAAAGATCTCTGAGATTCTGGAATCCGATGATATCCGGAAACCGTTGCTGGCCATGACGGGACGCTACCAATCTCTGAGACTGGAAGGAGAACAGATCCGTCTCTTCGACGGCACCCAGGAGTATGATCTCGCCGATTTGAGCACCGGAGCGCAGGAACAGGTGTTAATGGCTCTGAGGCTTTCCTTTGCCGCGCGCCTGGCCGAGCGGCAACCCATGTTTCTGCTGCTGGATGACGCTTTCCAGTATTCCGACTGGGAGAGGCGGAAGCGTCTGGTGGGTCAGGTGCTGGGGCTGGCCGATCTGGGCTGGCAGATATTTTATTTTACCATGGATGATCATCTCCGGGATCTGGTCAAAGATTTTTGTCGTAAGGAGGGCAAAAAACTAACTTACAAGGAACTGACCTGAAGAAGGAAATCGAACTATACACCGCTGAACCGATGATTGTACGACGGGAGCTAGCGAACCTTCCGGTTGCATCGATCAAGCGCAGGTTAGGCTTTCCGTCCGGTACCCATGCTCTTGAAGGAACCATAGCGGAAATTTTCCAGCAATCCCTGGCTGTGGCGAAAACAATGATCGATCCGGTAACGATTTACCGTTTTCTCACACCCAGAAACCGGACTTCCATGGTCATCACATTTGAAGAGACCGATGTTGCCATCGAGAGCGAGGGAGTGGTCAGGCTGCTTCTCGGGGCATCCTACACGGTCCTTTTTTTCAGTACCATCGGACCGGCTCTGCCGCGTAGAATTGAGGAGCGGTCTGACGCCGGCGATCTGACAGCGAGTGTGATCCTTGATGCGGCGGCTTCTGAATCAGCAGAGGCTGTTGCGGATGATTTTCATCGGGGCTATATGAAACAAAAGGCGGCGGAATCGGGATTTTCCGTGACGGCCCGCTACAGCCCGGGTTATGGGGATTGGCCCCTGAACGTTCAATCCGATCTCGCCCGGATCTGCCGCGCTGAAAACATTGGAGTGACGGTGAATCAATCCTCCTTCCTGCAGCCGGCAAAAACCGTCTCCGCCGTTTTTGGTCTCATGGAAAAGGAAGGGGAGAATGGGCAATAATCAGGAAATGGATTTTTTTAAGGAGATTATTCTGGATCAGATTGAGCGACATTCGCCGCTGCTTGTCCAGGATATTTATAAACTCGTTCATCAGGCCGCCTTCGGGCCCGATCATGCCAGGGAGGATGGTGAATCGCAGGAGCTGGAGCGTGACAGCCGGCGGGGTGAACGTATCGGCAAAAAAGAACGACTGCTGGAGTGGCTCGATCCCTGGGGGGAATTGCTGCGGATTCATCTGAGATTGTTTGAAAAATCAGGCGGCCGCTTAAGGGAGCTGTCACGTATGTTTCAGGATTCCATACGATTGTTTAAAGGCGATCAGGATAAATTTCAGACAATGAGCGGCTGGCTGCTTCAGTTTGCCGATGAGGGATCGATCCCTTTCACCCGGGAGGAAATTGAAATATTCTGGAAGAGCAGAGAGAAAGAAAAATACGCTCCGGTTCATCACAGTGATGTTTACGTCAACGCCAATCAACCCTGTTACCGGGTGATACTGCGTTCTGTCTGGGAAGAAAGACCAAAGAGATCGGCCGTGTCAGAAGAAAAGAAACATGGAGGAAGCGGTGAAGAAAACATCTGAATCCGATAAAAATTATGAGAAATTCTCTCGGGAAGAGCTGGAAGAGTTTGTCCGGGAAAAGGAACGCATTCGCCGCATTGTTGGGCAGATAGGAGGGAAGCCGAACACTCTGGGGAAGATTTTTAACGTGGCGATGATGATCCTCATTATGGCAACTCTTATCTCGGCACCATTTGTTCCCGACGACATGGAACTCCCCGCGGTTGAGGTAGGACTGGTATTGTTGTCGATCAAGATCTTTGTCTTTCTTCATAATGAGGCCAAGGTGATTCATTTCCAGTTTTGGATGTTGTCATCCCTGGAATGGCGCATGAACGACATCAGCAAACGGCAGAGATCCATCGACGAGAACCTGGAAAAAATCGTCCATTAGAAAAAGAAACCAGACGAACGGGAGTGATGGATGAGTAAATTACTGAATCGATTCCTTCGCTATGTTAAAATTGATACCCAGTCAGAAGAAGGGGTAGCGGATCGATTTCCCAGCACAGAGAAACAGCTGGATCTGGCCCGGCTTCTTGCCGGAGAGCTGGAAGAGCTGGGGTTACAGGAAATTGACATGGACGCCCATGGATATGTCAGTGCCACCCTCCCCGCCGGCAAAGGAAATGAGACAGTGCCGGTCATCGGATTTTTTGCCCATCTCGACACATCTCCGGAAGTTTCCGGCACTAATGTCATGCCGGTTGTACACCGCAATTATCAGGGCGGGGATATACGGCTGCCCGGTGATCCCGCCCAGGTAATACGGGAAGCGGAAAATCCGGATCTTCGAGAGTTGCATGGCCACGATATCATCACCTCAGATGGGACAACACTCCTGGGAGCCGACAACAAGGCCGGTATCGCAGAGATCATGACAATGCTCGACTACTTCTGCAGCCATCCGCGGACGGCACGGGGGAAAATCCGCGTCTGTTTTATGCCGGATGAAGAAGTCGGAAACGGCACCAAATATTTTGACGTGAAAAATTTTGGGGCGGAGGCCGGGTACACGGTAGACGGTGAACGGGTAGGAAATATCGAGAACGAAAACTTCAATGCCTCCTTGGCGGTCTTTGTTATTGAGGGAGTGAACCTGCATCCCGGCTATGCCAAGAATAAATTGGTAAACAGCGTCAGGATCGCGGCGGAAATAATCCAACGAATAAACACTCTTGCGGCTCCGGAAACAACGGAAGGAAGAGAGGGGTACTTCCATCCATATTCCATTGAGGGAGGCGTTTCCCGTACTCAGCTTAAGATCTTATTGCGTGATTTCGAGCTGTCCGGGATAGAAGAAAAAATAGAGACATTGCATGCGGTGAGAGAAGAAGTGCGACGGCATTATCCCCGCTCGAAAATCTTTTTGGACGTCACAGAATCTTACCGGAATATGCGTTTCAAACTGGAAGAGAAACCGGAAGTGGTCCAGCGTGCCTTGGCGGCCTGCAGTCGGGCGGGCGTCGATCCAAGGATCCATATTATCCGGGGCGGTACCGATGGGGCAAAACTCTGTTTCATGGGACTGCCCACTCCGAATATTTTTACCGGCGGTCACAATTTTCACAGTAAGGTTGAATGGATCTCTCTGCAGCAGATGGAGACGACCGTGAAAGTGCTGATCAATCTTGTTGATGTCTGGCGGCGGTCTGAATAGAGTGTGGTATGTGGAAAAGTGAACAGTCGTGTTTAAAAGAGTTACGTGAATGCGGATTGCGGCACCATTGATGTGAAATCGTAAAAAAGTTTTAACATTTTTAAAAACAAGAGGAAAGGCGGGACGATGAAGGGGATATCCGCTTATGGCATACCGTTTGCTTTCATTAAAAGCAGCATCCTGTTGATGCTATTGGTTCCTTTCCTCATTTCCTCTTTATTTGCGGCCGCCGTCTGTTTTGATGGCGGCCACCTCTTTTTTCTCGGGAGGAGTAACTGCGTATGGTAGTCGGCGTTACCGGAAATACAGGATGCGGTAAAAGCCGCTTTGCCCGTTTGCTCGCGGATTTCATCAAGGGCCACATCATTGATGTCGATTCTCTGGCCCACGAGGTGCTTGAAAAGGACGGCACCGTACGGAACAAACTGCAACGATCATTTGGGACATCGATAGTTACTGCTGCCGGTTCGGTGGACCGATCCCGGTTGGCTGCCATGGCATTCACATCCCGGGATCGGGTGGAGCTGTTAAACAGTGCTGTCTGGCCCGCCATGCTCAAACGTCTGGAATCTGAGATTGACAGGTGGAAAAAAGAGGGAAAAGAGATTATCATCGTCGACATGGCCGTACTCTTTGAGGCTAAGTCGGAAGCTCTTTTCGATGTAATCATCGTTGTGACGTCTTCAATACGGAACAGGATGCAAAGACTGCGAATATACCGGGATTGGAGCGACGCGGAGATCAAACAGCGAATGGCCCGGCAAATGGACCTCGATGAGAAGATTGCTCTTGCGGATATAGTAATTTACAACGATGAATCGATGGATGAGCTCGAAAAGAAAGCTCAAACTACCGCTCTGGAGCTGCTTGGCAGAAAGAATCCCTAAATAGCTTGCTTTTTTAATTCAGTTTCAGTATTTTGGGCCGGGACGTTCCCCAAAGACCAGTAAATGAGAAATAAAGCGGAATGAAACGGCCGACAATCCCTCCTTTTCACGAATGCAATTCCCAGTATTTATTGCTTTTATTAACATTATCTCGACGACTTACTATCTCTTGTTTAATACAGTATCTTCTCCGGATATGTCCTGTATATCCCGGGGCAGTCTTTTCACGGAAAATCCGTCCGACTGTTTATGATCGGGAACCAGACTCTTTATGAGGTGGAAGGAGAATAAATGTATTGTGTAATAATGGCAGGTGGATCCGGGACCAGATTCTGGCCTAAAAGCCGACAGGATAAATCAAAACAGTTTCTCACCATTCATGGAAGACGGTCTCTTATTAAGTCCACGGTTGACCGTATTGCTGGTTTCGCCTCAGGGGAGCATCTCTATATTGTGTCACAGCAATCTCAGCGGGAAGAACTGGAAAAGCATATTTCCGGAATCCCTAAAAAGAATTTTATCTATGAACCTGAGGGAAAGAACACGGCTCCGTGTCTCGGTCTGACGGCACTTCATATCCAGAAAAGAAACGCTGAAGGAGTGATGATCGTACTCCCGGCCGACCACTTGATCAAGGATAAACGCGCCTTCAAGAAGACTATAACAGCAGGGGTAAAAATAGCTCGAAAATATGATAGCCTGGTGACAATAGGAATAAAACCTAATCGACCAGCCACCGGTTATGGGTATATTCAGCGTGACCGTGAAGTGGAAGAAGTGTCAGGAACCAAATGTTTCACGGTAAAGACCTTTGCGGAAAAACCGGATTTTGAGACCGCGAAGAGGTTTCTTCAAAGCGGCGACTTCTCCTGGAACAGCGGCATGTTCATCTTCAAGGTTTCCACCTTTCTTGAGGCCATTGAAGAGCATCTGCCCGAGCTCTATGCCGCATTAATGTCCATTCGGAAAGCCATCGGTAAACCTGAATACCAGACGGTTTTACAGAATGTGTATAAGCAGATTAAGAAAATCAGCATTGATTACGGAGTGATGGAAAAGGCCCGAAATGTCTATATGGTCGAAGGTAATTTTGACTGGAATGATCTCGGGAGCTGGGAAGAGGTATACTCCCTGGCTAAAAAGGATGCAAACGGCAATTTTCTCTCAGGAGATGTAATCACGATTGATACCACTAATTCCTATATAGATATTGATGAAGGAGTTCTGGGTATTATTGGTCTCGATAATATTGTTGTGGTGAGAAGCAAGGGTTCGGTATTGATCTGTGCCAGAGACAGGGTAGAAGAAGTGAAAAAGGTGGTGGAGAAATTGCACGCTAAACATTTGCGGACCTATTTATAATCGGGAGGATGCATGCAGGTCAAAGAACTGGAGAAATACTTTCAGGAGGAATTGTTTTTACCTGAGTTACATTCCAAGAGTAAAGACGACGTCCTGGAAGAGCTGGTTGAATCGCTCGTAAAAGAACAGGTTGTGAAGAACAAGACTATTATCCTTGAGACACTGAAAAAACGAGAAATGCTGGGAAGCACAGGTATTGGAAAGGGTATCGCTGTACCTCATTGCCGCACTTTAGCTGTACCGAATGTCACGATTGTGATCGGTATATCTGAGAAAGGCATTGATTTTGAGGCCGTGGATGATAAACCTGTCCATATTTTCTTTCTGATTACGGCTCCTCCTCAGGATAAAATGAATTTGTATCTTCCCATTCTTGGGAAAATCGTTGAGATAGTACGTGATACCAAAATGAGGAAATTACTGCTTGACGTCAAGACATTCGCAGATTTTAAAACCGTTTTAAAAAAGGTAAATTGAAATGACCAGAAAACAACTTGAATATCTTGTTATGTATCAGGATCTTCATCTTTTACTCGCGGAATCTCAGGAAGAAACGATCAAGGATATGGGATTTGACCTCAATGGAGTGGAGGAAATAGAGGAAGCGATTAAGCAGCTGGAAGAGAAGATAAACCCTCAAGTTCTTCGCACGTTCAAGCGTTTAGCGAACAGATACCACAGGCCCATCGCGCCGGTACGCGGGAATGTCTGTTTGGGATGCTTTACGAAACTACCGACGTCCTTTCAATCCCGTGCTTGGAGTGATTCGATTATCTATACATGTGAAAATTGTGGCAGAATTCTTTACTGGATCGAGTACTGATCATTTCAAAAATTACAGTAGAGTCGATTTTATGAGGTAATATTTAGGCCAAAGACAGTCTTCTTCTCCTTAAGAATAATAGTATTCCATACATTGCTCCATTGATAAGAGACAGTAACGGCCAGGGATTTCCTTCCCTGGCCGTTACTGTTTTATGCAAGGGGAGAGGCTAGATTGGCAGCATTCCTTGCAACCGGTATCTTTTAAGGCAATATATATGCCAATAACAGTGAGTGCTCAGGAATATCAATAAAAACAATAGGATATAGATATAATTAGGCAGGAAAACACGTGAGTTTCAAGGGGTAATTTGTCAACAATAGGTAACAGAAAAATCAATTACCTTTATATCTGAATTTTTAACAATGACTTATCGTATGTATAAAAAAGAATACAGGTTTGTATCATGGTGTAACATGCAACCCTATTTGCGGTATTACTTATGGGAAAACTATATCTTTTTTTGATACATTCTATAGGTCTTGTAAATGCTGCCTCCCAGCATCTTTGCAGACCTAATCATCATATTATTGTTCTCGAGTATCCATGACATCTCACCGGTATAATAACCCCGGCTGGTAGCATTGCGCCAGGTATCCAGATAGAGAATGGCGTCGATACCATGGTTCCGGTAGGTACGGATAACCCCCAGGATGACAATTCTGACTTGATCGATTTTTCTGGAATGCCATATTATTTTCAACAAACCAAAGGGGAAGAGCCGCCCATTCGTTTTTATCAAGGCCTGGTTCAGGTCCGGCAGCGAAACAGAGAAACCAACCGGTTTGCCGTCTATTTCCGCTATGAGGGCCAGTTCAGGCACAATAGCTTGTTTCAGGTTTTTAGCGAGATGTTTAAACACTTCCTGGTTAAATGGTACAAATCCCCAATTCTTGCTCCACGCCTGATTATATACTTCCCATATCTTTTCAGTCTCGGCCCAGTAATTTTTCATATCGACGGGACGAACGGTAAGACGTTCCTTCTTTTTTACCAATTTTGCCACCCGGACGAGTTTTTCAGGAGGAGGATTCCTGCCGTCTATCTTGTAGGCATAGAGGTCCATGGCCTTTTTAAGACCGAACTTTTCAAAAAAACGCGGGTAATAAGGAGGATTATAGGTCATCATGATTAGGGGAGGAGAATCGAAGGCGTCGATCAGCAGCCCGCATTCCTCATTCTGGGAAGGATTCAAGGGGCCCCGGAAGAAAGGCATCCCCTCTTTCTGCACCCAGTCCTGAGCCGTTTTTAAAAGAGCGAGGGCGACATCTTCATCCTCAATTGATTCGAAGAAGCCAAAAAAACCGACCTTCTCCTGATGGAATTCGATATGCTTGTAATCTATAAGGGCCGCTATGCGTCCGACAATCTTTCCGTTTTTCTTCGCCAGGAAATATTGGCCTTTGGCGTGCATCCAGAAGGGGTGTTTTTTAAAATCAAGCAGCTCTTTCTGATCAAGGATGAGATGGGGCACCCAGTTCGGGTCATTTTTATACAGTTTGTAGGGAAATTTAACGAATTGCAGCCATTCTTTCTTATTCGATACAGGAAGAATTTCAACCGACGCGGCCATTGTTCAGTTCTCCAATCAGATGATACCGAATTTTTTGCCCAATTTCGAGAAGATATCTAAAACTTTATCCAACTCTTCATCCGTATGTGTAGCCATGTAGCTGGTACGGATAATTGCTTCCCCGGGTGGAACGGCAGGGCTGATGGCTGGATTGGCAAAGATGCCGTTTTCGAAGAGAAGCTTCCAGAACATGAAACAATCTTCGTCCTTGCCGATCTTAATTGGGATGATGGGTGTGGCACTGGAGCCGGTATCGAATCCCAGGCTGTCGTAGCCTTTCTTCATTTTACGGGTATTCTTCCACAGCATTTCCAGTCTTTCCGGTTCAGATTCGATGATATCGAGGCAAGCAATCACCGTTGCCACCGAGGCGGGCGGCGGGCTGGCGCTGAAGATGAGTGAACGGGCATGATGTTTTATATAGTGGATGACGTTCTCGTCACCGGCGACGAATCCTCCAACAGAAGCAAAAGATTTACTGAAAGTCCCCATGCTGAGATGGATCCTTCCTTCCAACCCAAAGTGTTCGGCAGTGCCCCGCCCGTGTTTTCCCAAGACGCCGACTGAATGAGCGTCATCGACATAGATAGCGACATCATATTTCTCGGCTATTTCCACGAGCCTGGGCAAGTCTACGATATCTCCTTCCATGCTGAAAACACCATCCGTGACAATGATTTTCCCGGAATTGGAATCCTTATGCAGTTTCAGGACGCGCTCCAGGTCTTCCATGTCGTTATGCCGGTATTTGACAACTTTACCGAAGGAGAGGCGGCAGCCGTCTACGATAGAGGCATGATCAGCCCGGTCGGTGAAGACGATATCGTTTTTCCCGATGATAGAGGAGATGGCGCCCTGGTTCGACTGGTGGCCTGTCGTGAAGCAGATAACGGCATCTCGTTTTATGAAGGTTGCCAGGCGCTCTTCCAATTCCACGTGAATATCCAGAGTTCCGTTGAGATATCGCGAACCGGTACAGCCCGTCCCGTATTTTTTAAGGGCATTGGTCGCGGCCTCCATCACCTTGGGATGACCTGTCAATCCAAGGTAGTTGTTTGATCCGATCATAATTAAATCACGGTTATTTATTGTAACTTCTGATCCCGGACCGGATTGGATTGCTTGAAAGTAAGGATAAATTCCAGCGGCGATGGCATCTTTGGCCCTGGTGAAGGTTTTGCACTTAT
>CAZUMH010000080.1:0-16698 GCA_964621645.1 uncultured bacterium | reverse complement strand
TGGAGGTATCTGCTCCAGATCGAACCGCTCCTCGTTAAATGCCAGCAGGATGGATTGCTTTAAAAAGGTGGTGCTGGTGAGAATGCGCCGCATGCGGTGCTTTTCGTCATCCGCGATCCCGTCTTCAAAAACCAGCCGCTCTTTCCAGAATGCCTCATTCTGGGGCGGAGTCTCCTTTTCCAGCCGTTTTTCGTAGGTGGTGTAAGTTTCGGTGAGAACATAGTCGGCGTTTTCTGCTAACTCAGGATCGCTGGAATGCAGGATCCAGCTGGCCATCTCGGCCCTGATGGTATGGTAAAATTCGGGATGTGATGCGGCGAAGCGGCTCAGCACCAGAAGAATCCGTACGAACTGCTGCCGCGTTACCGGGGAAACCGGCCAGTCCAGCTGTACCCGGTAGGTAAAGAGCCGCCGCCGCAGGGCTTCCAGGCGTCTTTCCTCCAGATGGGAGAAGGCGATTTTCTCCATGCTCTGAGGGCTGAGAAACGTCTTACCCGAACGGATGAAGGCGGGGAAGGAATTGCTATAGTCCGGAGTCGGTTCATCTAGGAGCAGAATGCGATAGGCCTCAGAGCGTACTTTTTCCTCCGGATGGCCGGCCAGAGATTCCAGGCGGCTGCGAATCAGCTCAGCTTCCCGGTCCTCGGCTTCCAGAAGGACCGTCTCCAGCTGTTCCAGGGCGGCCAGAGCCGCGGTTGAGGATCCAAACAGCGACAGGGAAGTCTGGCGGTGCAGATTATCCAATATCGGTTCTTTGAGGCCGGAGGGAAGGGGAAGACTCTTCTCATCGTAGCGAGGCAGACTGTCATCATCGGGCAGGAGGGGGTGGGGCGAGATCTCACCAAAGGGGACGGACCAGCCGTCTTTTACAGGAGCGAAGCGCACCAGTGAGGGATTGCCGGCCCAGAGGAGGGGCTGACGGCAGAAAATCCCCAGATCGAGAATCCGGCCGTTAACGGGATAGAGCAGGTCGCCCACCCGTACAGTCCCTTGAGCGGATCTGTTCCCCAGGGGGAGTGTTTCCCTACTGCTGCGGTTTTCAAGTCCGGAGGGAGTGACCACGATGTCATCCTCGAGAATGGATTTGTCCCGGTATAACCAGCGGGGCAGCCGCACAGTCCAATCTCCCGCCTTCAGGTCGATGTGCTGGCTCTTGTAGAGCCGGTTGATGGTCTCTGCGAAATTTGCTTCGATGATTTTACGGTTCAGGCTGCCCTTGGGGGTGATCTCCTTTTTAGCTTCCTGGAAATCCCGGGGCAGCAAGGTGAAATTGATGACACGTTCGAACGGGGCCAGATCCTGGTTGGCCTTGGTGATAAGCTGGTGAAAATATTCCCGCCGGCTCTCTTCATCCGGAAAGCGTTTCAAGAGGGGATCCGCCTCGTCCGGTACGATGAAGAGGATGTTGTAGGGACGGCCGTCCCCAACCAGAAAGGTTCGCTTGATGCCGGGAACACCCTCGAATTTCTGTTCCACCCGGCGGGGCGCGATGGTCTGGCCCTTGTTGTTCTTGTATATATCCTTGAGACGGTCGATTATTTTAAAATGTCCCTGGTCGTCCCGCTGGAAGATATCACCGGTAGCCAGCCAGTAGGGAGGATTCTCCTTATCGGGATACGGGATGATATCCCCGGGACCCGCGTCTTCCAGATAGCGGGCGATGTAATGCCCCCTCACCTGCATTTCACCCCGGTCGCTCAGTTGCGCTTGCAGACCGGGCAGCAGGATGCCGGTGGAATCCTCCACATACTCGCCGGGGGGCGTCATGGTAATACCCCCGGTGGCCTCGGTCATGCCGAAGCCGCTGCAGAGGGCGATGCCGTGGCGATTGAAAAACCGGAAGACGGAAGGATCGAGATATCCGGCGGCGGAGAGGCCCCAGCGCAGCCGGCCGCCGGTCACCGCACGCGGCAGTTTACTGCCTTTACGTCCGGCGGCAAACTCGGACATTTCGGCCTGGCAGCGTTCGAAAAGCTGGGCCCAGCGCAGCGGCACGCTGATAAAACCGGTAGGCTCAAAGCGGGGGAAGAGAGAAAAGAGAGCGTCGGCACTGGGATTCCCAGCGAAGACATAGGTGCCGTGCCAGTAGATCATACCCAGCATTTCCAGGTAGCGGCCGAAGGTGTGGAAGAGCGGCAGATAGGCGACCAGAAGCTCATCCTGCCCGACGTCGGGCAGGGCGGCGCCGCGGGCGAAGCGTTTGCTGATGATGTGGTATTCCGAGAAACTGACGCCTTTGGGACTGCCTGTGCTGCCGGAAGTAAACATGACAGTGGCCAATCGTCCCAGGGGCGGTCGCGGCCTCTTTTCCAGGATGGCGGCGATCTCGTCCAGGGCCAGCTGTTTGCCGGCCTGGGCCAGGTATGCGGTGCGTTCTCCTGTGGAGCTAATCATACTGTCCGTTACAAAGATAGATAACGGTTTTTTAAGACCGGAAGAAATTTTCTCAAGCGCCCGGCAGCGCCCGGCACTGTCTGTGACCACGATATTGATCCCAAGACGTTCAATGATTCCGGCTACGATCCCGGGATCGAAATGAACGTTAAGTGGGGTGTCCACAATGCCGTAGGTGAGACAGGCCAGATCGGTGCAGGCCGTCTCCAGACTATTCTCGGCCCAGATGGCCAGGATGGGTTTTTCGGCGGTCCGGTAAAAGAGCGCCGCCATCTCCCGCAACCGCTGGTCGATCTGGGCGTAGGTCCAGTGCAGCTCGCTGGTTCCCCTGAAGGCCCGGAAGAGGAACCGGTCCGGATGCTCGAGCACCCGCTGGCGCAGCATCACTTCCAGGGAATAACCGGAGATCTGAATTGCCCTGAAGGCGGCCTCCGCCCAGCGCATTCGCTCGTTATCTCCTGGCAGAGCCTGCAGATAGCGGGGCCTGCTGGTCCAGTCAAGCCAGTCGTGCCAGAAGGCTGTGTCCGCCGCTTCCCCAAGAAGAGATTCACTCTCTTCCAACAGTTCCAGAGCATGTTTTGTTCCGGAACCGTTTTCGGGAGGCAGAGACCGCAGTTCCTCCAGGTATTTCCGGATACTGTCGATCTTTTGATCCATGGGAAGTCCGTTTAGGCTGTAGCGATAATATACAACAGAAATCCTTGCGATTCAAACGGAGAATGAAGGGCTGTTTTTTGTCCTGCTTTGTGGTACTTCTGGGGCGGAGGCTCTGGAAACAATTTATACAGGGAAAATAGACGCTTGCAATTTAATGGATTATAGGATACATTGCCACGGATGCATATCCCCGTCTTAGCCGGACTTGAGGTATGATCATACCGTTTCCCCGAAAATTTATCCTCATCGTTACCGGCGATTCGCTGCGGGATCTGGATGCTCTCACCCGAGTGAAGAATATTATCCTGGATGACCGGTCCACCGTTATCAGACATGAACTGTAACCATCCTTTACTTTGAACCAGTCATGGGAGGAAACCGGTGAATACAAATATCAAACTCGGTCTTCTGTTCACACTTATGGCTCTTATCTTCACTGTCGGTCTTACCTTTGCCTCCGTGGAGCTGCCGGCCGTCCTGGATAAGGTACTGGGTGAACATTTCCATTTTCCGAACCTTGCCACCGGCCAGGACGACATCACCAATTGGAAGGAACAGCTTTACATCTCACGGTATCACATCAGACTGATCGGCTATATCTGCCTGGCACTGGTGATTGGTCTCATCACCGCAGGATTCATTTTAGAGAAGAAGGGACTGGCCTCGGCCGGCGCTCTGGTCTTCTTTTTACCGGTGTTCGGCCATTTCGCGGCCACCATGTTCTTTCTGGGAGGGCTGGCCTTCCTGCGCTTTCTCTGGCTGCCCTTTCTTGATATCTCGTTCGATATTATGAAATTGGGAGATGCGGTGCTCCTGCCTTTCCGCTGGATACTGAATCTTTTTCAGATGATCGGAATCAATATCTGGAATGAGCTTCCTTTCGTCATCACCGGCCTGGGCCTTTTTATCTTCCTCCTGGGCGTGCTGGCCTGGATGTACGGCCGGCTGCGGAAGAAACCGGTGACCGACTTCTGGATCTACCGTCTTTCCCGTCATCCCCAGTATATGGGCTGGATTATTTGGAGCTATGGGGTGCTCTTCCTGCCTGGAGCGAATATGAAGCGGTACGTGGACGTGCCCAACAGCCTCCCCTGGCTGCTTACAACCATGATTATTATCGCTGTGGCTATGCTGGAGGAGCGGCGCATGAAACGGGACTATGGGACGGAATACGAGATGTTCAGGGAACGCTCCCCATTCCTTTTCCCCTTGCCACGGATCATTCGAAAATTTTTCTCCCTGCCTCTTAAGCTCATCTTCAAAGCCGACTACCCGGATACCAAAGGCCAGATAGTCGCGGTCACGGGATTCTACACAGCGCTGCTGATTGCCATTTCCCTCATCACCGGAGGTATGCTGCGCAGCGATAAACCTGGAGCTGAGCTGACCGCAGGCGAGATTTCATCCCTGACGCATACGATCAGGACCAGCGGCAATCGTGGTGACATCCGCGGCGCCGCGGCCCGGCTCAGCAGGGACGGTGAGGCGGCGGTGGATTCTCTCATCGCTCTCTTGGACCATGAAAACGTATTTATCCGCTGGTATGTAGCCGACGCTTTGGGCGGAACGGGATCGGAGGAAGCGGTTGCTCCGCTGATCGCCTGCCTCGACGATCCCGACCGCAACGTCCGTTGTACTGCCGCGAGTTCGTTAGGAAATCTTGGATTTGAAAATGCGGTACAGCCGCTCATCGATGTCTTTCTCAATCCCGAACGTGACGTGGACGCCTCCTATGTCGCCCGTTCTCTGGGCAGACTCGGATCGCCAAAGGCCGTGCAGCCGCTGCTGCGAGGATTGCGGGCGAATCACCCCAACACCAGACGCTGGTCGGCCTGGGCCCTTGCAGAGCTTGGCGCGAAAGAGGCGATTGGCCCGATCATATCCTGGGTTAAAACGGACAGTACCTGTGATTATGCTGAGGCGGGACGGGCGCTGCTGAAGCTGGGTTCTCCCCAGGCCGAAGATGCGTTCATAAAGGGGCTGGATGCGGAACAGTGGTGGGTGGTCCAAGGGTGTGTGCGATCGCTTGCGGGGATTCCCACCGAAAGCGCTCTGGATGCGGTCATCCAGGCGCTCTCCAATGAGAATGAGCAGATCCGCCGTACCGCTGTGATCGCCCTGGAGAATCGGCCCTCGGGAAAGTCCCGGGCGGCGCTTGAGAAAGCACTGAAGGATAAGGATTTCGAAGTGCGGATGTACGCGGAGGAGATACTGAAGAAATTCGAGGAATGAGCGTGCTTTGCCTCAACCTTGTGACAAGTCGTCCTGTAATGATTAGAATAAACAATGCCCATCCAGTGGATCAGTAAATCTGGACTTGTCACAAGGTGGAGGCAGGGGCTGTCAGGAAGGCAACATTTCGGTAATGACCTCGAATTTCGGGGGCCGCTCCAGATGTTTTTTCACGGAGCACTGCTCGGCGCTGCGGATGAGGGCGTCCCGATATTTTTCCGGAAAGTCGGGCGGCAGCTCTATTTTTAAAAAGATGGTGCCGATCATATGAGTGGCTTGATCTATTTCCAGATTCTGCCTGATGCGGATGTTTTCTGTCGGGATGCCGCGCTGCTGGCAGAATGAGAGCACGTAGATACCGGTGCAGGTGCCGATGGAGGCCAGAAAGAGGTCGAAGGGGGCGGGAGCGCTGTTGTCGCCGCCGCCGGGCAGCGGCTGATCAGTCTTGATGGTAAATCCCCGATAGCTGGCGTCGACTCTTTTCCCACCGGGGAAGATGATTTCCATTTCCATTGATAATCCTTTCTCTTATTTTCTCATCTGCTCTGGTACGGGCGATGAGCGGTTAACGGTAATTATACAAACATCAAAATATATTTATTACTGCATTCCTGTTTGTCCTGTTCACTCAATTCAATCATACAAGGTAGAGATCCATTTCGAGGCTTTCTACATCACTTTCCACATTAAAAAAATCCCTCCCAGAATCACCAGAATTCCGCAGATTTTTTTAAGGACCACCGCTCCCCGGGAGCGATCGTTCCAATTGAGGTATTTCTGCACAATACCGGTGAAGGTGCCGGCCAGTATGATAACCGAGCTATGCCCTGCGGCATAAAAGAGAATGAGTGTGACGGCGAACACTGGCTTTGTTGAGGCGACACTGAAGGCGATCCCCAGCATGGGCGCCATAAAAGCGAAAGTGCAAGGTCCCAGCGCGATCCCAAAGATGAGACCGATGATGAAAGCGGCCAGACCACCCTTACGCCCCAGACCCGGCCGGGACGACATCCCGGCAAACGGCAGGGTGATGATCTCCAACAGATGCAGTCCGATGACCAGAAAGACTGCTGCAACGAAATAATTGCCGGCTTTACCCACATCCCCTATGATACGCCCCATGAGGGCGGTGATGAGACCGATAATGCTGATGGTGATAAGAATCCCCAATGAAAAAAGAGCGGAGAGAAGAAAAGCCCGATTCTTCGTTACCCTGCCCTGGCCGTCGATGAATCCCACGATGAGAGGGATGGAGGAGAGATGGCAGGGACTGAGGATAATGCTCAGGACTCCCCAGAGTAATGAGGCGAAAACGGCCGCGATCGGTGCTTGATAGAGGGCTCGGGTGAGCCAGGTGAAGAGCCCTTCCAATTACTCGACTCCCCGGCTCTTCAGCACTTTGATGATCTCCTCCCTGGGGAAGTAGCCGGTATGACGAAAAAACTCCTTTCCTTCTTTGTCCAGAAAGATCTGGGTCGGGATGGCCCGGATGCGCCACTTGACAGCGTAAGGCTCGCCTTCTTTGGTCCAAACGTCATGAAAGACAACCTTGACTTGGCCTGCGAACTCTTTTTTTAAGGCCTCCATGACAGGCTGCATCATTTTACAGGGGGTGCAGTTTACCGATCCCAGCTCGATGAAAGTCACCAGCATCGAATCGGCTTTTACCGCTGCGGCGGTGGTGTCAGCTTTTATCTGTTCCTTTCCTGATGGTTCATCGTTCCTGCCGGAACAGCCGGCTAGGGCGAGAATGAGCACGCTTGTCAGGATCAGTGATTTCATTCTTTTTTCCATGATTGCCATTCTTCTCCTCTGTGAGGAACGTTAGCAGGACCAATAGTCACTGCAGGAATTTCTTGATTTCTTCCAGGCTCGGCACCTTGCCGGATGCCTTTACTTCGCCGTCTACGGCCAGGCCGGGCGTCATCATGATACCGAAGTTCATAATCTCGGCGATATCGGTCACTTTCTCGATTTCGTAGTCGATGCCGAGATCCCTGGCTGCCTGTTCTGTCAGCTCGGTCAGTTTATTACAATTAGGGCAGCCGGTGCCTAAGATCTGAAGTTTTTTCACGCATATCCTCCCGCTGTATTGATTGTAATGGTTATCCCGCTGTTTTTATCTCGAGCTTGAATTCACCTTCATGGGCGATCTCGAAATAGAGAGGCCCCGGTTCAATTAAGCTATTCTGGATGTAGACATCCACTTTCTCCATCCTGAAACGGGTGAAATCCTCCGGTTTGATCCGGATGATAAGATCCCCGGGCGCGGACATCCGACCGGATGTCATCATGATTGCTTTTCAGCAGCTGATGACTTCCCAGAAGTCTCCAATGGTGATGGTGCCTCCTCGGGAACGGATCAAATCTATCAGTTTCCTGTCAAGGATGAGCTGTGTGTTTGTCAATTGTTCCATGCGAGTTTATCCAAAAAAAGTACCGAAAATGAGTCCGGTCACAGTGGCCATTACCACTACCAGTGAAACAAAGACCACGGTTTTATTCGTGCCTATCACGCTCCTGATCACCAGCATATTGGGCAGACTGAGGGCGGGTCCGGCCAGCAGCAGGGCCAAAGCCGGTCCTTTGCCCATCCCGTTGGCGATGAGACCCTGGAGAATGGGCACCTCGGTCAGGGTGGCGAAATACATGAACGCCCCGACGATAGAAGCGAAAAAGTTGGAAAAGACGGAATTGCCGCCGACCAGGGTGGAAATCCATGTATCGGGAATAAGTCCCTGCCCTCCCTCGGGAGATCCGAGAAGAAATCCGGCAACGAGGACACCGGCGGCAAGTAGAGGCAGGATTTGCTTGGCAAATCCCCAGGTGGAGGCCATCCACTCCCGCGGTTCTCCTTCTTTCCTGCTGATAAGTACGGAAGTGCCGAGGACGGCAAGAGAGAACGGAATGAGGGGGTTGCTAAACAGGGCGGCGGCAAGGACAACCGGGATCCCCGCCAGGATTACATCTCGATATCGGATCTTCAAAATAGTGATTAATGAGACAGCGAAGAGAATGCCGAAAATCCCGGTAATGAACCATTTGGCCGACCAGATGGCATGCCACAGTCCGGTGTCCTCCGCGGGTTTTCCCCAGTTCGCGAAAACGAGGATGGCTACCAGGATAAAAAAATGGGAAGCCGTCTGCCAGAGAGGCCGTGTCTCTTCCGGTTCAGGCATCACAAGCTGCGCGTCGGCTTTCACTTTTTCTTCTTTTCGATAGATAACGTGCATGATTAAACCGATAACGACGCTGAAGAGTACGGCCCCGACGACGCGGGCTATCCCCAGCTCGGCTCCCAAAATCCTGGCGGTTAAAATGATGGCCAGTATATTGATGGCCGGACCGGAATAGAGAAAGGCGATGGCCGGTCCCAGACCGGCGCCTCTTTTATGGATGCTGGAAAAGAGGGGCAGGATGGTGCAGGAGCAGACAGCCAGGATTGTTCCCGAAACAGAAGCCACCAGATAGGCCAGCCATTTCTTGGCTCCGGCCCCGAAGTATTTAATCACCGCGGCCTGGCTGACGAAGACACTGATCACCCCGGCGATGAAGAAGGCGGGAACCAGACAGAGGAGCACGTGCTCCCGGGCGTACCACTTAGCCAGGGCCAGGGCTTCCCAGACTGCCCGGGTGAAGCGGGCCTTCTCCAGAGGCAGGTAGTAGGCCAGTGCGAAGATGGCGGCGATCCATAAGAGATTTTTCCATTCTTTTTTCCAGTTCACAAGGGTCTCCTCAGCTCATTATAATTCGTCTCTTGACGAAATAATATGATTTACATTCCCTGTTCGGCACAGATGGCGTTGCGGTCCACCGTTTGAACTTTCTCCCGGTCCCGGGCGCAGAGAGCGTCGTCGTCGAGCCAAGTCTGCACCAGGGGCAGGATGTCCCGGATGCAGCCGATCTGGCTGGCCCGGTTGAGATGGTAGTTGACCCATTTACCCTCTTTCTGTTCGAAAACGAGTCGGGTCTCCTTTAAAATACTCAGATGTTTGGAGGTGGTGGAGGCGGCAAGCCCCAGCACTTCTTTGATCTCGCAGACACAGAGGGGCTTCACTTCAAGCATCTTGAGGATGCGCAGCCTGTTTCTGTCCCCCAGGGCCTTGAAAATGGGCAAACAATCCGACAAAATCCGTTCCTTCATTTCGTTAAATGACGAAATGTACGAAATCCTGGCACTCTTGTCAAGGAATATCTTACCATACCTCCGGCAGGGTGAAGGTATGGATGTAACATTCGGTATGAAATTAGAATTCTTTCCTGTGCCAAGATTGTTTGTATCATTGTGGCTTTAACCCTAATTTGTTATTGATTTAGTCTACAATATTTTATATTTTAGAAAAATTGACCATCTCCGCTGTCACTATTCCAAATTATGTACTACCGAGTATCGTTTTTATCAAGCGGTTTCCTGCTCCGCAAGGGCATGAGCCCCTGCTAAGGGGGAAAGGACTATTTGTTAGATGAATGCGGTATTTTACCCGTTGATAGAATTGGGCACCAAACAAGGGCGAAGGTGAAGAATACCTTCGCCAGCAGAAAATTGAAATGATAACTTAATTGCATTCTGTCAAGTTCATCTGATATATTTTCTATCACTGAAGCTTATTGGTAGACACTAAGGAGGAAATTGAATGAGAAAGGTAATCGTAATTTCTGTTATAGCGCTCATCCACTTTGTGTTCTCCGTGGGAGTGGCAATGACAACATTTGAAATCAAAGGATTTATGTTTGGAATATATCCTCAGCCAAGTAATGATCTGCTGCATCGTGTACTCATGATCCTTCGTACTGTTTTGTTATTTCCCTTTGGTTTGGTTGCGGAATCTTTGGGGCCGGGAGTGCGGTTTCTCGGATGGCCTTTGGTGGTGCTCAACAGTCTGTTATGGGCTGCTATTATTTATCTGCTTATCGCCCTGAGTGTACAATCAAGGAAACAGAAGCCGGTTTAGGCCACACCTAGCGTCTGACGTCAGGTGTCGTATGCTGAGTGAATAACACTTGTGTGGCACACTCTTTAGAGCATGTTTTCCAAATGGAGATGCCCGGAACGTTTTAAGGCAGACAAATTATTCCAGGGAGAATCACCTGAATTTGCGGGGCGGTAATTAGGATTCGGGCCAGTGGCCCTCTTTGGTGCTTCTACAATACGGTGGTTATGGGAAGTTTCTTCTGCGGACTGATCCTCTTCGTTCCCCTGTTCTTCGGCATGAAAAAACTCGTGCTCTCCTACCGCTCCGGCCTGGAGGAGCGGATCAACAAGTGGAGAATCGTGCAGATCCTCAAAAACAACAAACTGGTTCTCCTCTGCCAGAAAATCCGTGATATGGGAGGTGCATGATGCGAAAAAAAGGAATCATTATTCTTCTCGTCATTCTTTCCCTAATCGCTGTTATCGCCTTTTTTACCCGGGACAGATACATCGAACGAGCCCTCGAATCCGCCGGTCAAGACGTTGCCGGCGCCAAAGTGGAGATAGACGGTTTCCATTTCAGCCTTTTCACCCTAACCTGCTCGTGGGATCGGCTTCAGGTTGCTGACAGAGATAACACCTGGCGGAATATTCTGGAAACGGGCAGAGTCACCTTCAGCATGGAAGCCCGCCCCCTGTTTTGGAGACGGGTGATCATAAAGGAAATGTCTTTCGAGAACGCCCGCAGCGGCACGAAAAGAGAAACGGACGGATTCATCCCCGAAAAAAGAGCGCCGCGAACGGATAAAAAGCCGGGCATGGTTGAAAAGGCCAAAGCCGCGCTGGCCGGCCAGATGAAAGAACTGCCGGTGCTGGATCTATCCAGACTGGGGAAAGAATTACAGATCGACTCCCTTGTCAACCTCAATAATCTGGAAACATTCCGTGGATACAGTGAACTCAAACAGTTTGCAGACAGCGCCTTCACCTATTGGAAACAACAGGAGGATCCAAAATCATATGATGACCGACTGGCAAAGCTGGAAGCCGACATTGCTTCACTCAACCTCGACAACATTAAGAACGTTATCGCTCTGGCGGAAGCATTGAAAAAAATTCGTGATATTCAAAAGAACGCCACATCCCTGAAAAACGACGTAACCGGAACCTACACGTCACTGACCCGGACCTTCACCGATCTGGATACACGGCTGAAAGACGTCGACGCGGGTCTTCAGAGCGATGTCGAGAAAGCGCAGCGGCTAGCCAAGCTAAGAGATCTGGATGTGAAAGATGTGAGTCTGCTTTTATTCGGCGATCCTCTTGTCCACAAAGCGGAAAAGCTGCTTGACTTTGTGGCATTAGCACGCACGTATCTTCCGACGGCGGGAAAAGCGCTGAGCCATGAAAAGAAGAAAACCCCTTCTCGATTCAAAGGCCAGGATATCCGGTTCCCCTTCAAGCATCGTTATCCGAAGTTTTTACTGAGAAAAGCCCACTTTTCTGCGGCCAGCGCTGCCGGCGATACATCGAAGGCCTTTTTTCTTGACGGCACGGTGACCGGCGTGACCACCGAACCGGAACTGTACGGCGAACCGACCAGCTTCAGCCTGACCCTAAAAAAGACATCCGGCAACACCTATGGTATTCGAGGTATTTTCGATCACACTGCGGCACTGCCCCATGATTCGTTAAAGGTGACCGCCGCCAATGTCAATCTCGGCGAGATCATGCTGCAGAGCGGCGATGATTTCCCCAGAACGGTGAACGCCCCCGCGTGTGATCTGAGTCTTTCAGGAATATTCGGCGAAAGCGCCCTCGATATCACGCTAAACATGGACGCCGCGCCGGTGACCTTCTCATATAATGGGGAAGCCGATAATCGGATTTCGCGGATCGTGCGGGATGTGCTGGCCGGTCTCACCCGGGTAACACTCTCCGCTCAGCTGAAGGGCGACACATCCGGGTATACTCTGCGGATGAATTCCAATGTCGACAGAATGCTGGCCCGTCAGATCAGAACCACTTTGGAAAATACTGTACGGCAGGCGCAGCAGCAGGTTGAAGCGTACGTCCGCTCTGAAGCCGATAGCAGACGGAAGGAAATCCAGACACTGATTGGGGCAAACCGACTTACAACATTCGCGGAGGTGGACACGATCCGCCAGCAGCTTCAGATCCGAATGGATGAAATCGAAAAACGGAAGAAAGAGATCGAGCGGCGAATCAGCGGCGGCGGTTCCTGAGGCGTAGCATCACTCCTCGGCTTGAAAAATCCCTTCCCTTTTTCATAGAACAATTGTATGTTAAGGGAAACGGCTGTCAATACTCTGCTCTGACAGCCTGAACAGAGCCGCCATCCCGCACACTAGGGGTAGCCTGAACAGGTTTGATGAAGTCGTGCCGCTTTGTTGAACCTCATGATATACAATGATTTAAAATGAAAGAATGATCAATGTCTCCAATCCTCATTGTCGGCGTCATTTTATTTACCGGTTTTCTTGTCGGCGAATTATGCACTTTCGTCAGGCTTCCCAAAGTGACAGGATATATTTTAGCCGGTCTGATTCTCAATCCCAAATTCACAAATATAATTCCGGAATCGTTTGTTGATCATACCAGTCTTGTCACCAATATCGCGTTATCGTTCATAGCATTTTCAGTGGGAGGGACGTTATTATCATCCAAAGTTCGCACCCTGGGCAAATCGATTATTTTTATCACCCTTTTCGAGGCTGAATTCGCCTTCCTTTTCGTGGCTCTTTCGTTTATCTTTCTGGCTCCAATACTCGTCCCGTCATCTAATCTTGGTTTATTGCTGTACTTTATTCCCGTCGCCCTGCTGTTGGCATCCCTCGCATCGCCAACCGACCCATCCGCGACGCTGGCGGTGGAACATGAATATCATGCAACGGGGGAGGTCACTTCTACGATCATGGGAGTCGCAGCATTTGATGATATCCTCGGTATAATAAACTTCAGCCTTTCCGTCGCTGTCGTCAATATTTGTCTCACACACCACGCTTTTGGTATCCACTCGATCTTGCAGCCGCTTATCAGAATATTAACGTCGATTATTACGGGATGTTTATTTGGTTTCTTTTTAAACTTTGTATCAAAAATAATTAAAAGAGAATCAGAAGGCGTATTAATCACGGTGATTATCGGTCTTCTGGCACTCTGCTACGGATGTGCTGGGATATTGGGCGCGGATGGGCTTCTCTCGACAATGATGATGGGAATAATAACGGTTAATTTCAACATCAAGAGAGATAAAATTTTCAAAATACTTGAACGATACACTGAAGAAATAATACTTGTCCTCTTTTTTACTATCAGCGCCATGCATCTGGATTTGTCGGTATTGCTGTCCAATTATTTATTTATTTTTATGTTCGTTATTTTCCGTTCACTGGGTAAATATTCCGGCACATTCTTAGGGGGGAGGATATCGAAGTCATCTGCAACGGTCCAGAAATACACGGCCGGCGGTTTGATCCCGCAGGGAGGCATTGTCATCGGTCTGGCTTTACTTGTCAAGCAAAACGCAGCCTTTGGTTCATTTTCAGATATTATCTTGAATGTCGTCATCGGGGCAACAGTCATTCATGAAATTATCGGCCCTATCATCTCAAAATTCGCACTTAAAAAAGCAGGTGAAATTAATAGTGAGAATACGAGCGGATAACACACAGTAACCTGTAATCAAACACGATCCTCTAATTCCGGCCGCTGCAACATTTAGTATATCAGATTGTAAATACTGCACCCCGGGCTTACTGAAATGTTGGAGAATTCACATCATGAAAAAACAGACAGTACTGAACGTGCTCAATCCGATCCTTGCCGTCCTGCTTCTCAACCAGCTTGTAACAGCGGCATTTCATGATTCCCTGCCGCATGAGACGTATGAGCTCTTGCATGAAGGCGGCGGTATCGTGCTTTCGATCGGTGTCGTTCTCCATATACTGTTAAACTGGAATTGGATCAAGGCCAGCTTTGTTAAGAACAAATAGCCTTCCCAATCGTATTGTCAGTGTGAGTAAAGCACCAGGCGGGCTGTGGTCCTAACGGGATAGCGGCAGGCTATGACTGCCGGAGTACCACGTGCCGGGAAAAGTTAACGGACATGATCAGAAAAGATTACATCATGCGTCTTATCGAGCAGTTTTCCTCCGCTCTTATGAAAATCATATTACATAAAGAAACAAAAGAGTATACGCAGGCGCTGTTCGAGATCGATACCGCTTATAAAACATTACTGGGATTTGATCCGGAATTTGTCAAGGCTGTTCCTGAAGATGAGCTGGTCGGGATGATGACATCAGGGGGAAGTATTGATTCGAATAAGTGCATCATTCTGGCTGAATTGTTACGGGAAGAAGCGGAAATTAAGGAATTGGAAAACAGGGAGAACGACATTATCCTCTCTCTTTATATCAAATCCTTTTATATTTTTTCGGAAGCACTGCTTTCCGATGATCGATATCGACAACAAGAATATCTTGAGAAGATAGACAAGATCACGGGGAAAATAATCCTGTATCCACTACCGGATCGTATACGATTTTCATTGTTTTGTTATTACGAACATACCGGCCGTTTTGGCAAAGCGGAAGATATGTTGTACGAATTGATCGCGGTTGACTATCCTGATATCCTCGCCGCAGGCAGATCTTTTTATACGAGATTATTGGGTAAGTCCGATCGTGAGCTGGCGAATGGAAATTTACCAAGGAATGAAGTTCGAGAGGGATTGGCGCAGCTGGAAAAGCGATCTCCCTCATAACCTGAATACAACTGGATTTCTTTCCTTGCCTGACATGGATGAGCACGGTGCCGCCCATCAGCTATCGGATGCAATCCCGGATATTTATCACATCATGGAGATTACAACATGAGCAATACTATCCTATCCAGAATCCTTGCTTTTCTCTTTGTTTCTCTTATGCTTTCTACCGGAGCGACGCTGGCACAGGGCAATGATGCCTTCAACGGTTCCTGGGAACTGGTGCCGACGAGAAGCTCTGAAATCGACCTGTATAACGGGCTTCAGATTGATTTCGAAAGTACCGGCCCGGAGATCACCCTGATCCAGACCTGGGGGAAGGGGAGAAGTTTAAGCGATACCCTGAACCTCACAGTCGGAGGAGAAATAAACACGATTCCCATCTCCAACCGGGTGTTCCCGACAAATGTATTCATGGGACTCTCCATGCCCGTCGGTGAAGAACGCAGGATTACGGCGCGGTGGGTGAATGATACCAGCACCCTTCGCTTGGTTGAGGAATTCGACGTGCTGGGCTCCCAGGGGCCGGCTCCGGTCCACTGCGTCCATCTCTACGAGCTCTCAACGGATAAGAAACAGCTTACCTATACCATCACGCGGTCGACAAGAACTTCCGGACCAGAAATTAAATATATCCTGAAACGAAAAGGAAGCAGACACGCCTACTTCATGAAGCTCAAGAATGACTGGGAGATGGACAGTCTGCTCCCCACCCAGGCGATGCTGATCAGTCTCCAGGGCCTGGCAAACGTAAACGGTCCAACGCTGTATTTTATCTATCCGCCGGATTGGCCCTTTACCTACACCGAATCCGTTTTCGAATTTTACCGGGACAGGCTCAATTATACCTTCCGGGAACTCACCACCCCGGAGCAGGCGCTGCGGCAGCTGAAAGAATATGTCAAGGGTTATGTCGTATGGGATAAAAACGTGCGGACATCCCTGATCGTCGCCTTTACCGCAGCCGGGCTCGAACACGCGGTGGTGGTCAGCGAAGATCTGATCCCCACGGTCGAAGCCGCAGGAGTGCGGCCTGTCGAGGACTTCCGGGGGAAGTTTGAAGGATGGACCGACGCACAGATCTACTCCTGGGCCTATGACCGTTACTGGGATCGGTGCAGCAAGGAATTCATTGTTTGGCTCGGAGGTCCGCACGGGAACGTGATGAGACCGGGCGTCGCCGACTGGGGCGTCTACAAGCAGGTCTTTTTCAACGATCTCTCCAGCCGGCCGACCGATACGGAAGAGTACGCGCTGGCGAATAAGATCCTGAGCGAGATGAAACCGATGTCCATGGTAATGGGCTGGCATTCCTACGCAAAAGATCTGGAACGGGAACACGTGAAGCTGACATCGAGCTACGGTCACCGGGTGGAAGGGCTCCACACTCTTCCCAATCTCAGTTTCAGCAGTCAGGTAAAACCGTCGCCCGGATTCGTGTTCAAGAACAATCACAACCTAAAGCCCGGGGGAAAATACATTCCCAAAAAAAAGGTCTATATTTCATGCGTGCAGACCGATGGCATCGGCATCGGCGCCTGGCTGAAGCCTGGCCGCGGTGAGATCCCCTACGCCTGGGAAGTGCTGATGAACTATACCTGGATGGCCCCGGCCATGGCGGAGTATTTTTATTCCATGGCTACACCCAACGACTACTTCATCGGGTGTCTTTCGGGCCCCGGGTATCTCTATCCCAAAGCCGTCCCGCCGGATC
>CAZUMH010000079.1:0-16772 GCA_964621645.1 uncultured bacterium | reverse complement strand
ATTTCGATCACCAAGGTGTCTCCTGTATTAATGCTCATCCGCATTCCCAATGTTTCGAAGAACAAACAGAAGGATGGCACCCGTCTGGAACTGCGCTGCCCGGACCCATCCTGCAATCCGTATATCGCTTTTGCGGCCATGCTGGCCGCAGGCTTGGACGGCATTGAGCGCAAGCTGACTCCCCCGGAAGCCATCGAAGAGAACGTATACGGATTCAGTGATGAAAAACTGGAAGAAAAAAACATTACCCTGCTGCCCCGCACCATCTTTGAAGCGGTGGGCGAACTGGAAGAGGATGGTATTATGCGGGAGATGCTCGGATACGATCTCACCGAACATATTATCCAGGTAAAAAGGAGAGAGTGGCAGGATTTTCTGATGCGGGTCACCCCCTGGGAAGTAGAGAAATATCTGTAGGACGTATATCTCCTCGTCAGCGTGTCCTCCCGGCCGGGGAAGCGGCCGGGAGGATTTTTTTGTTATTGACGAAAACTATCCTGTGGCTCACAATACTACTATGTAATGGATCGGGATGGTCCTACACGTTCTATAGTTTTTGAGACCGTATCAGAAGCCTCCGTTGAGAATGGAATGTCCTTTTTGACGGAGCAAAAAGGACCAAAAACCCCTGGTGCGGCTGAATGGTTTTTCACAGGTGCGTTCTCATTCTTTGTGTTTCTATGCCCCATCCCGACCTCCGGACGCTGCTTTTCTCTCACCGCGGCGGCCCGAAAACAAGCCGGGCCGCCGATTGTTTTCATTTGCACGCCGGCCCCTTTTCGGGTGCGGGGTGTTTTGCGGCGTAAAAAGCAGCAGCCGCGCTTTCGGGCCTGAAGTCGGCCCGAAATGAGGTATATTTTCTCTGTTATACGCCATTCCGATTCTTTCAATCCACTGTTATTATTGATTCGGGATGGTGGTAGTCGAATCCTGCGAATATTTTTTGGAATACCACAACCGTTCGGAAGGATTTTATCCGCCCTCAATTATCCACACAGACGTTTTTTTACTGACAGTGTGAAAAATGTCTTGATTTATACCTTATTTATACCTATATTCCCGATATGAATCTGACGGAAAAACAACAGCGAGTCTACGACTACCTGCGCCGTTACATCGACTCTCACGGCAGGCCGCCCACCTATGATGAAATACGGCGGCATTTCGGCTTCGCGTCTTTTCAGTCGGTGCAGAAGCATCTGGCTCAGCTGGAACTGAAGGGATATATCCGGATTCCGGAACGCAACCGGAGCCGCATGATCCAGCTGGTGGAGCACGGCGGAAGCACGGTGTCGCTGCAGCTGGCCGGAATGGTGGCCGCGGGCAGCCCCATCGAGGCCATCGAGCAGCAGGAGAGACTGGACGTGCCGGAGGAGATGCTGGGCCGGGGAGAGTATTTCGCCCTCAAGGTACGGGGAAACTCCATGGTGGATGAGGGGATTCTGGACGGCGATACCATCGTGGTCAAGAAACAGGATATGGCCGTGCGGGGACAGACGGTGGTGGCGTTGGTGGAGGGGGAGGCGACGGTGAAGAAATTCTATCCGGTCGCGGGAGGAGTCGAGCTGAGACCGGCCAACGCGGCCATGCGGCCGATCATGGTACGGGAGGGAGAGTTCAGTATTCAGGGGGTGGTGGTCGGTCTGCTGCGACGCTACGGGTCTGAAAGCCCGACGGGACCTTCCCGCCGCTGATTCCGGGGGACGGGCATTCGGGAGAGAATGAATCGCAGTATCATACATCTGCGCGTGCACGGGTTTCCCGCGGCTCTGGAACAGCTGCGGGATTCTTCTCTGCGGGGCCGCCCCCTGGTAGTGGCGGCGCGCCATACGCCGCGGGCTCTGGTTTTTTCCGCATCGCCGGAGGCTGAGCGGGAGGGCGTCCGTCCGGGAGTGCCCCTGACTACGGCTCTGAAACGCTGTCGCCGTCTGGCTGTACTGCCCCCCGATCCGGCACTCTACGAGAAGGCCGGCCGCGAGATCGTCACCGTTTTGAACGACTGGTCCCCCCTGGTAGAGAGCTGCGGCTGGGGCCGCTTTTTCATGGACATGAGCGGCAGCAGCCGTCTTTTCGGTTCTGCCCAGGATTGCGCCTTCCGTATGCGCCGGCGGGTGGAGGAACGGTTGCCGCTTGGCTCCACTTTGGGGATCGGCGCCAACAAGCTGGTCTCGGGTGTGGCGGCGGTGGTTATCCGTTCTCACGGCGATCTCTACTCCGTACCGGCGGGCAGCGAAGCCTCCTTCCTGGCTCCCCTGCGGGCGCGCCTCCTGCCGGCGCTGCGGGACCGGCGGGACCGGGAGAGAATGCGTGAGCTGAATATCGGCCTCATCGAGCAGCTGGCCGCGCTTTCACTGCCCCAGCTTGCCGTCGTTTTCCGAAGGCGGGCCCCCCTGGTGCGGCGCCAGTCTCTGGGCATAGACGATACCCCCGTGCGGACTCCCAGCGCCAAGCCCTTTCTGCTGGAGGAAACGACTCTGGCCGAGGACAGTAATGATGACTCCCTTGTGCTGGGCGAACTGTTTCTGCTCCTGGAACGGGCCTGCCGGAGAATGCGGCGGCAGGGTGTTTTGCCGCGCACCGTCTGGCTGCATCTCCGCTACGCAGACGGTCTGGATGTAACCAGACGCTCTTTTTTTTCCCTTCCCACCCTGGTGGAGGGGCGTATTTTCCAGGAGCTGGAGCTGGTGTACCGCGCGGCCACGCAGCGGCGCCAGCGCATCCGCTATCTCAGCCTCACCTTCACCGATCTCATCCCTCCTTCGTCCCAGCTGATCCTGCTGGAGCGGCGGGAACGGAACGAAAGGGAGGAGCGGCTGGTCCTGGCCCTGGACGGGATACGGGACCGGTTCGGCCATGAGACCATACGCTGGGGCAGAACGTTCCCGGCACGGGAGATCTCCTCCCGCCGGGCCGCTTTACCCTCCGGGAGCGGCACGTGAGGAAGCCATGAGTTTTGTTCACCTGCACGTTCACTCCGCTTACTCTCCCATGCGGGGCACAGCTTCCCTGGAAGAGCTCTGCCGCAGAGCCCGTGAGCTCGGCATGGAGAGGCTGGCTCTTACCGATACCAATAACCTCTATGGTCTTATCTTCTTTCTCGAGATAGCGGCGGAGACGGGGCTGCGTCCCATCATCGGGGCGGAGGCGGTAAGCGGCGGGGAGCGGGCCGTTCTGCTGGTGCGGAACCGTGACGGGTATGCCGCTCTCTGCCGGCTGCTTTCACGGTTGCACTGCCGCAAGGATTTTTCTCTCGCCGGCGAACTGGATGAGAGAAGCGAAGGACTGGTGGTGCTGACGGACAGCATTCCTCTGCTCAGGAAACTACGGGGCCGTCAGCATCTTTACGCGGAACTGCGGCCGGGATATCCCTACCGTCCGGTGCTGTCCCTGGCCCGGCGGCTGGGGATTCCTTACACGGCCAGCGGCGGCGTTTACTTCACTGCGGAGGAAGATTACCAGGTGCACCGCCTGCTGCGGGCCATAGACCTGAACACCACCCTCTCGCGTTTGCCCCGGCGCGAGACGGCACCGCCCCAGGCCTGGCTCATGTCCCCCCGGGAGATGGCACGGCGTTTCCCTCATCTCCCCGAGGCGCTGGAAAACACGCTGCTCATCGCGGAAGAGTGTTGCTTCCAGGGCGAGTTCGGCCGGGTGATATTCTCCGGCTTCGAGGGGCTGGACCAGAATCGCATCCAGGAAAAGCTGCGCCGCAAGACGGAGGAAGGGGCGATGCGGCGCTACGGGGACCTCCCGGAGACGGTACACCGGCGCATCGACTACGAGCTGGGCATCATCGGTGAGAAGGGCTTTGGAGCCGTCTTCCTGGTGATGGAGGATATCGTGCGGCAGGCTCCGCTTACCTGCGGCCGGGGGTCAGCCGCGGCCAGTATCGTCTCCTACTGTCTGGGCATCACCCATGTGGATCCCATCCAATACAATCTCTACTTTGAGCGTTTCCTCAACCCGGGACGCACGGATCCCCCTGACATAGATGTGGACTTTCCCTGGGACGAGCGGGACGGAGTCCTCGATTACGTCTTTGACCGATACGGCGCCGAACGGGCGGCCATGGTTGCCAACCAGGTGGGATTCCGGGCCCGGGCCGCGGTGCGGGAGGTGGCCAAGGTCTACGGTCTGCCGGAAGCGGAGATCAAGCGGGTAACGGACCGTCTGGCCCAGCTCTGGTACTGGAGCGGGGAATCGGTGGAAGAGATGATGCGGACCCACCCGGTGTTCCAGGGGCTGGAACTGAAAGAACCGTGGCCCCGGATTCTGGATTTCTCCTCCCGGCTCAACGGCATGATGCGCCACATCTCGGTGCACTGCGGCGGAGTAGTGATTACCCCGGATGAAATCACCAGCCATGTGCCTGTGGAAATAGCGCCCAAGGGGATCCCCGTCATTCAGTGGGAGAAGGATCAGACCGAGAGTTCCGGGCTGGTGAAGATCGATCTGTTGGGAAACCGCTCTCTGGCGGTGATCCGCGACGCTCTGGCGGCCATACATGAGAACACGGGCCGCGTTATCGCCTATGACGATTTTAATCCCCTGGATGACCGCAGGACCCAGGAACTTATCGCCCGGGGAGATACCCTGGGAGTCTTCTATGTTGAATCCCCCGCGACCCGTCAGCTCCAGAAGAAAGCCCGGGTAGGGGACTATGAACATCTGGTTATTCACAGCTCCATCATCCGGCCGGCGGCCAATCCCTTTATCAACGAGTACGTGCGCCGCTTGCGGGGAGACTCCTATGAACCGATCCACCCTATTCTCGACGAGGTGCTGCGGGAGACCTACGGCATCATGGTCTATCAGGAGGACGTCACCCGGGTTGCCGTGGCCATGGCCGGATTCTCTCCCCAGGAGGGAGACGGGTTGCGCAAGACACTGTCCAAGAAGCGGAATCACCGTGCGCTGGCGGCCTACCGGGAGCGTTTTTTCCAGGGGGCGGCGGTCAGGGAAATCCCCCTCCCGGTTATCGAAAAAGTATGGGAGATGATCCTCTCATTCGGGGGGTACAGCTTCTGCAAGCCGCACAGCGCTTCTTATGCCATGGTCAGCTTCAAATCCGCCTATCTGCGGGCCCATTACCCGGCGGAGTTCATGGCCGCGGTTCTGAGCAACAGGGGAGGCTACTATTCCACCTTTGCCTACCTGTCAGAATGCCGGCGCATGGGGCTGCGGGTGCTGCCCCCGGATATTAATCTCTCCCGCAGGTGTTTCCGGGGAAAGGGCGGCAAGATCCGGGTGGGATTAATGCAGCTCAAAGGACTGAAAAGCGAGGCGCTGGAACAAGTCCTCGAGGAACGGGAACAGCGGGGTCCCTACCGTTCCTTCGAGGATGTGCTGCGTCGGATCCGCCTGGATGGTTCAGACCTGCGGATTCTTATCAAGGGCGGCTGCCTCGATTCCATCGCCGGGGGGCGCAGCCGGGCCCAGCTGCTGTGGGAGACCGAGGCGGCCGGGACCCAGCGGCGTCACTGCAGTCAGGAGGAACTGGACCTCTTCTGCCGGGAAGCGGTGCGGGTTCCCGATCTAGGGCGTTACGATTTCCGCACAATGCTGCTCTTCGAAGTCGAGGCTCTGGGTTTTCCTCTTTCGGTGCATCCTCTCGATCTTTACGAAGAGGCCATCCGCCGCCTGCCTCACATACGGGGCAGAGATCTGGAAAGGAATGTGGGAAGACGCGTGACCATGATCGGCTGGTGGATTACCAACAAAATGGTCTATACCAGCGGAGATGAACCCATGGCCTTTATCAGTTTCGAAGACCGTACCGCACTCTATGAGACCATATTTTTCCCGCCGGCTTTTCGCACATACGCCTCCCGCTTTTCACCGGTGCGGCCCTATATTCTGCGGGGCAGAGTTGAGGAGGAACTGGGGGCCGTGTCGCTGCGCGTGGAAGAGATGGAATTTCTCGGCGGAGGGGATATCCGCCGCAGGAAAGCAAACCGTCCCGGAGAGCGTACCAGACTTCCGGCTGCCTCCACCACGATGAAAAAAAATCCCGCCCTTAAGGCGGGGTCCTGATCCTTGTTTATTTTTCCGCCTATCAGTCGGCGAGGTTGCTTAGCAGTTCACTGAGATGGGAAACATCCCGGGCTCCGGCGATTCCGAGGAGACGGCCTTCTTTATTGATAATGCCGACGAATCCTTCATAGGGAATTTCCCGGTAAAGGAAGGATACATTACCGATCTCGCTTCTGTCCCATTTCCCGGCCAGTTTTTTCCAGGTGATTTCCCGGGACTTCTCATCGGGAGTCAGCATTATAAATATCCGATAGGAATCCTTCTCTCCATCCCGGTAATCGGCATACACACATTCATGTAATTCGGCTAGTCCCAAAAAGGCGTGCTTGGCGTAGCTTTCACTGCCGGTAATTCTGGAGATCCGGGGCAGAAGAGAGAATTCGGATGGGAGATCAGACTTTCCTGGAAGAGCGGCGGCAAGGGCCCGGCAGATCGTTTCTCCACGTTCCCGGGAGATTTCGCCGTCGTAGGCTTCGATTTTTACATAGTATCTGTCCTTGAGCAGCTGGCACTGATAGGGAGGGGAAAGAACCGCTACGGTACCGATAGACAGATGTTCGGCCGAGGCCGAGGTCTCGGCTTTGTATATACCGAAGCCGTTAAGCGGCGTACCCATATCATAAATATTTACCGTAATCGTGATATCATCTTTACTGAGATCACAGTACCGTAACTGCTTGAAACCATAGTTGATAAACTGCTCCGCGGCACCGTCGATGTATTCCCAGAGATTATCCGGTGTCAGGGTGCGGACGTCTCCGGCCTTGCTCCAGCCCTTGATTTCCGGAAAATCATCCCCTGCTGAAAGCAGTGCAGTCCCAAGGAGCAGGGATATAATGAACACCACGCTTGTCTTTTTCATTGTTCTTCTCCTCAATTTCCATCAGAGTGAGCAGGGCATCCGGAGACAATCCCGCCCAATCTGCTTTGCATGTTCGGCTGAATCGTTCTCATCCTCATTTTTATTTCTTGACGTTATTAAAAGATACCTCATTTTAGCGGAGAATTCCAGTTAAAATCTTCTCCGGGAAGAATTCTCTTGCATTTCTAATCGAAATGTATTACTTACATTACTCTCATTTATATCGGAGCCGAACAAATTAGGAGAAAAGAATGATAAAAATTACAGGTGCACTCATGATTATTCTTACCTATCACGTTATGTTCTCATCCGCTGTACTTAGCCAGACACGGGAAAGGGAATCAGTTCCCGAGAAGTACACCTGGAGACTGGAGGATATCTTTACCGATGATCAGTCCTGGGAACAGGCCAAGACAGACCTGGTTTCCAAAATGGACCGGATAACAAGCTATCGCGGCAGGCTTACCTCTTCGGCGGCCACGCTGCTGGAATGCCTCCAATTCGGCAGCGATCTCTCTATGGAGTTTACCAGGCTCTTCAACTATGCTTCCATGAAATCGGATCAGGATACCAGGAATTCCACCTATCAGGCAATGAAGCAGGAGATTTCCCAGATTGCCACCGACTTTGCCGCCAAAGCCGCCTTCCTAGAACCTGAGCTGGTGAAAATGACCAAGAAGCAGGTGGATCAATTCGTGACTCAGGAACCGGGTCTGGAGCATTACAGGCTGTATCTGGATGACATCCTGCGGCGTAAGGCTCATAAACTTTCAGAGAAGGAAGAGAAGATTCTGGCTCAGGCGGGAATGATGGCCCAGGCTCCCTACAACATATTCAGTATATTTACCAACGCCGAACTCCCCTATCCTGAGGCAACACTCACTGACGGTCAGGTTGTCAAGCTCGATCAAGCCGGATACTCCCGTTTCCGGAGGCTTCCCAATAGAGAGGATCGCATCATCGTTTTCAATACCTTCTGGGACGCCATGAATAAATTCCGTAACACCATTGGAGCGGAGCTTTTCGCAGAGATGAAAAAAGACGTGTTCTATGCACGCTGCCGCAATTATGACTCATCCCTGCAGGCTGCTTTGGATGTAAACAATATACCCGTTGCGGTCTACCATACCCTGATAAAAAACGTGAACGACAATCTCGATACATTCCACCGTTATCTGAAGCTGCGCCAGAGAATGCTGGGTGTTGATACATTGAAATATTACGATCTTTACGCGCCCGTGGTAAAGGGAGTCGATTTGGAATACGATATCGATCAGGCCTGGGACATTGTCCTCAAGGCCATGGCGCCCATGGGAAAGGAATACGAAGACGTGCTGAAACGGGCCCGGGAAGAACGCTGGATCGATGTCTATCCAACGCCCGGGAAACGTTCCGGCGCCTACAGCAATGACGGCGGCTATGACATTCATCCCTATATGCTGCTCAATTACAATGGGAAATACAGCGATGTCAGCACATTGGCCCATGAACTGGGACACTCACTGCACACCTATTTTTCCAACAAGAATCAGCCGTATCCCCTGGCCGATTACTCAATTTTCGTGGCTGAGGTGGCATCCACCTTCAATGAAGCTCTGCTTACCCATTACATACTAAACACCATTAAAGATGATGATGCGCGGTTATCACTGTTGATGGAGTATTTGGACGGAATCAAAGGCACTGTTTTCCGGCAAACACAATTCGCCGAATTCGAGCTGGCCATCCATGATGCGGTGGAGAAAGGTCAAGCTCTGACCGGTGATAATCTGACCACCATTTACGGAGATATTCTGAAAAAATATTACGGCCAGGATAAGGGCGTATGTGATATCGACGACAACATCCTGGTGGAATGGACCTATATACCCCATTTCTACTATGATTATTATGTTTATCAGTATGCCACTTCCTTCACCGCGTCTACGGCCCTTGCCCAGCGGGTCATCGACGGCAAGAAGGGTGCGGTACGTAACATGATCGAGTTTCTTTCAGCCGGAGGATCAGATTATCCCATCGATGTGCTCAAGAAAGCGGGCATCGACATGACTTCCCCCAAACCTTTTAGACTTACCATGGAAGCCATGAATAACACTATGGATGAGATCGAAAGAATACTGGATCGCAAGGGCTTGTAAAAGAGGTGTGCGCTTGATGGGTGAAATCCAGACAGTCTGAAACAGTAAAATCCCCCTCTCCTTCAATCCACTGGTCATGGAGAGGGGGATTGCTTTATCCTCGCTAGAAATCCGCGGTTTATTCTTTTTTCATACTGGCCGCCAGATCCGCCTGGGAGGAAATAAACAGGAGGTTAATCCCCACCCGGGTAAAAGCGTAGAGCTGCTGCCAGATAAAAATAATCAGGATACCCAAACCGGCAAGGGCGGAGAGTTTACCGCCCACGAAATAGTAGACGCCCCAGAAAAGCGCCCCGGTCAGAAATACCATATAGAACAGTCCCAGAGTCTTAAGCGGGTGGCGCAGGACGAACCCCCAGGCCTTTAAAGATATCTTCAGCATTTTCCTCTTTTCCCGGGCGACGGTAAAGATGCGGGCGTAATCAAAAACCATGTGTATAAAGAATAGTAAGAAAATCAGGACTCCAATGGACGCGACGGCGGAGATGACCCGGGCTTTTTCCGAATCTCCGGCCAACGATTTGAGAAAACCGTTGAGACCCGTATAGATGATAAAAGCAACCGCCATGAAGATAAGAGAGATAAGAAAGAGCCTCAGAAAACGCCAGAAATATTCGGCTCCATAGCGAAAGAATCCTCCCTGGGAAAAGGGCCTGCGCAGGACGAAACAGCCGGTGGCTCCCGCCTTGAGAAAGATACTCACTATCAGGAATATGAGACCGGCCAGCAGAATCAGTGCCTGCACCAGGGAAACGACATCCGCGTGATTAGTTATAAATTCGAACAGGACATTGGCCCCGTTGCCCCGCAGGATCTCTTCTCCTATGACACTGTGACCGATCATCCGCTGCAGGGTTGTGCGCACGGGAGTAACCAGAACCAGGGCGAAGAGAAACTGTACCAGATAAAATAGCAGCCACATTTTTCCGTTGCGGGCGACATCGCCGATGCCGTTGCCGTATGCGTGTAGAATTTTCACTATGCACCTCCTTCGCCTTAGCCCATGAATCCGATTACATTCATCGCCGTCTCAAAGAACATGAGAAAACGGCTGGTGATATAATTAACGGGTCCCTTCCTTGCAGAGACGGTCTTGCTGTTGTTGCAGAAGTCTTTGTCCAGCACCAGGACATGCTTGGGATCCACCTCGGCCCAAGCCAGCTTCGATTCCCGCTGTACCGTGTATTTGAACCAGCGCTCTTTGCCGTCCCAGCGGGTGGTCAGGCTGTCACCGTTCTCGAATACCAGAAGAATGTCCACCGGAATGATGAACTCTCCTATGCGGTGCACCCGCACTACGGAAGTGTAGAGTTCAGGCTCGGTCGCGCCGCTGTCCGGTGTCGCCACCGCGCTGCTGTCCGGTTTTCGAGGCAGAAGAACCTTTTCACCCCCCTCATCGAAAAGTCCCACGTCTTCTCTGTCCTTGCCGGTCCGGACGTATCTGACTTCATAGTCCACATCTTCCGATCCTTTCAGGAGAGCGTCGAAGAACCAGTTAAAGTCTTTGCCGGTCACCCGGTTTACCTCGGCGATGAAATCATCAGAATGGGGATGATGGAATTTCCAGCGCTGGAAGAAGGAACGCATCACCTGATCCATCTTTTCGCGGCCGATGTAATTTTCCAGTGTCTTAAGCATCAGGGCCGGTTTAGAATATGAATGGGAGCCGTAGCCGCCGCCGATGTAGGTCCAGGCCGGCCGCAGGGTGCGGTCCCAGCGGGCGACTGGAATGTAGGAGGGACGCTGATAAGCGATTTCCCCGGCACGGAATCCGGGGACTTCAATCATGGATTCATTGCTGCCGTAGAATTCATCCATCATGCGCAATTCACTGTAACTGTTGATGCCCTCGTCCAGCCAGGCCTCTTCGAACTCATTGTTCCCCACCATGCCGTACCACCAGTTGTGCCCGAACTCATGCACCGTCACCATCTCGGTGGCTTTGATCCCTTTGGGCAGGCCGTAGAAGGAACCGCCGGTGACGAACATGGGATACTCCATGCCGCCCACGTTCATACAGTCCGTGGGGGGATGCATCACTGTTATCTGGGGATAGGGGTATTCACCCACCCAGTCAGAAAGGTAATCCAGGGTGCGTTCCATGGCATCCAAGGTACGCTCCACGGTCCCTTTCTGATCCTCTTCATAGAGATGGATAATTTTCACACCCCGGTGCTCTCTTTGAGCTATCAGGAATTGGGGCCAGGCTGTCCAGGCGAAATCGTGCACGTCTTCCGCCCTGATGCGCAGGGTCTTGAGAGAGTCCGACTCCTTTGTTTCCTGCACTACGCCGGTGGACCCGATGATATACTGCTTGGGCAGCGTGAGCTCCACATTGTAAACACCGTAATCCGAGAAGAATTCGGAATTGGCGTGAAACTGGTGGCAGTTCCAGCCGCTGTTTTCCAGAACACCCACTTTGGGGAACCACTGGGACACCATGAAGAAATCCTTGCGATAGCCGTTGCGGCGGTACACATAGGGAAGCTGGGTGGTAAAATTCAGCTCCAGCCGAATGGTTTCACCGGGATCAACCAGGCGGGGGAGAGTGACCCGCATCACGGTCTGGTCTTTCTCATTGTCATCATCAGGATGGATGAAGCTGATCCTGCCGCTCAGATCTCCACCGCCGGCCAGACGCAGAGAGGTGACGTCAATCCAGCCCCAGGCGTTCTTACGGCGCAGGATACCGCCGGTGCTGCCCGACTCGGTCATAAAGGTTGACTTGTCGTTCTTAAAGGCGTTCATATAGAGATGGAATTGCAGCTCCCGGGTCGGACGGGAGGTGATGTTCCTCCAGGTAAGCACCTCGTGACCCTGAATCTGTTTGGTCTCGGTATTCAGCGTCACAGTGAGGTCGTAATTGGCATTTCTCGGGCTAAGAGGGGATTTCAGAATTATCTGGGCGCCGAGAGGGGATGCCAGGAGGGCAAGGCAGAAAAAAATCTGCCATGTTTTAAACCGTTTCATGCGCTCACCTCTTCTGTTTATTTTTCATCCAGTGTCTGTAAATCTTGAGATGTTGTCCGGTCTGTAAAATTTGCCTTGAGGGACAAACACTTAATACGGGAAATAAATGAAAAAGTTTTTAAGGGCTCCCTGTTATTATATTAGACTCCTTTTGGCCCGTATTGTTGCATCATGCGCCTTCCCGGACTTTGCTCCAAGGACCAGCCAGAGCAGGGAACGGTAGGCCGCGGCGATGATAAGCAGCAGTCCCCAGAAATGAGAGAGGGTGACCGCAGCCGGACCGGCGGAATATTTGACAAGATATCGGTACCACCCCTGATGCGATTTCCAGATCGAGTGGATCCTGTGCTTGTATACCGATCCCCCTCCTGCGTGCTGCACCACGGCAGCGGGACAGTAGCGGACGCGCCGGCCAGCATCGAGAAAACGGCGGCACCAGTCCACATCGTTGAAGAATATATCAAAGCGTTCGTCCATACCGCCCAATTCCTTATAATCCGTTCGACGTATGAGCAGGCAGGAGGCTTGCGGCTGCTGGACTTCCTGCGGTTTGGTATAATCAAAGCCGGCATTTTTCCAACGCGGTGTTATCAATTCCGGAAATATTCTGGGCAGCCCGCTCAACTCCAGCAAAAGATCGCTCCAGCCGGGCAGTAAGCGGCATGAGGGCTGCACAGAACCATCCGGATTCTCCAGACGGGGAGCGGACAGACCGGTCCACCGATGCTGTTCAAGACATTCTATCAGGAGAGAAGCCGCGGCATTCTCCAGCGAAGCATCCGGCCCCAGGAGCAGAATATACTTTCCCCGGGATTTGCGCAATCCCTGATTGACGCCAGCGGCGAATCCTCTGTTCCTGTTATTAGCGATAAGGTGCAGCGAGAGCCCGGGATTGTTGTCCTGGAAGCTTCGCACCCTCTTAATGGTGTTATCACCGGAATGATTATCGATAATCAGCACTTCATATGACAGTGAAATCCGCAGCAGTGAGGAGAGGCAGGCGGTGATGGTATCCTCATTGTCGTACGTAACAGTGATAATGGAGAGCTCAGGACTTTTCATGCCATTGAAGCTATCCGGCCTCGTTAAGTCTTTTTTTCAACGCTTCGATTTTTTTCTTGTAGGTAGTATTGTCAGGAGACTTTTCAAGCAGCGTTTCATAGACCTTGATCGCTTTTGAGTACTGACCCTGGGCAGTATAAATCTCACCCAAGGTGGGACTGACAAGCTTGGGTGAGGATTCTTCCGTTCCCGACTCTTCGGATTCTGCCGCCGGGGCTGGTTCCTTCTTTTCAGGAATGGTCTTTTCGTCCTTAGAAGACCGTACCTGGGGAGCAGAGGAATCCGCCAGGTCCTCCGGTTTCGCAGGCGGTTTCTCCCGGGATATTTCATCCAGGGGCACATCCACCTCTTTGTCTGCTGCCGCCGGTGGCGGGTGAGATCCCGCCGCGGTTTGAGGATTTATTTTATCAAGGTCGAGATCGATCTCTATGGCTCCGGATGGATCCAGAATTGGACTCGATTCTTCTTTTTGATCTTTTATGTCCGTATCGGCCGCCGCATCATCCGGCAGCGCAAGAAGTTCATCTTCATGGATCAGGTTTTCACTTTCCGACTCCGATCCTCCCGGCCGCATAATTCCCGATTGATCTTCTATCGCTGCAGGAGGTGCCGGGGGTACTGATTCTTCCGGGATTTCCAGTTCAAAAATTTCTTCTTCATCTGTCCGTGAAGGTTCCGCAGTAGTCTCTTCATGCATCGCTGACGGTGACTCGGGAATATCGAAGGCGGAGAGATCGAGTTCTTCCGTCTCATTGTCTTCTTTTCCTACAGGCTCCGGGATCTCAATAGTGATTTCCAGATCGTTTTCCTCAACGATCTCTTCATCTTCCTTTGCTGGAATCGAAGAAGCGGTGTCGATCCGCTCCTCGGCTTTCTCCAGATCTTCCAGCGCAGCCTCTATTTCATCGGTATCCGGATCAATTGTACCGGAATCCGGCGCTACATCCGTTTCCGGAGCTGGCACATCCGTATCACTGCTGTCATCCACGATGGATGTTACTCCCTCGTCCGGAGAAGCATTCTCCGGACGGGATTCAAAGAGACGATCGAATTCTTCTTCCCAATCCTGTTTCTTGATGCCGGTGGTGGAAGTTGAGATATTAAGGTCTTCCCTGGAGTGGATGGGCAGCGGTTCATGAAATCCGAGTTCATCTCCAGGCTCATCCAGGGAAAAACTTTTCAGTATTTCCCTGGTCTCGTTCTCCAAAGGATCGATTTCCAGAATATCACGGTAGTAGACCGCGGCCTTGTTTTCCCATCCCTGCCTGGCCATGAGGTCGCCCAGCAGTTTATGAGCCGCGAGAAATTCACGATCATGAGTAATGACGCGCTTGAGAGCGGCCTCGGCTTCCTCCTGTTCACCACGGGCCAGATGGGCTTTGGCCAGAATGAAATGACCGGTAACGTAAGAGGGGTGATGTTTGATCCCTTCCTGACAGAGACGCAGCGCTTCCTCACTGCGGCCTTCATCAAGGTACATGTCGGCCAGTCTGGCAAAGAGAAAAGATTTAGGATTTTTCTCCAACCTGATTTCCATATCTTTCATCGAATCATTCATCTGGGCCTGCTCTTATAAAATGGAAGTATAATATATAGGGGCAATACTATCATAAAGTAAAAATGTATTAAATCCGCCGGGAAATCGCAAGGTATTTTTCGGTTTATCACCAGCCGGATACGCTTCGGTTTATTATATCTTCGCCTAATTTGCGGATGGCTTCCCGGAGGCCTTCTTCCCGGCTTGTCTCACTGTTATCATAGCGGCCCCATTGAGTAAGGGTCTCATCCCAGAAGACCTTACGATCTTTCCGGTCGGTGAAACTCGCTTTGACTGTTATTGTGACCCGATAGGCGGAGGCCTGTTCAGCCTGGTCATAGGTGTCGGCGCGGTCTTCGATCCTTACAATGGCTCCTTCAATGATTGAATCGGCATTGTCGGGATCGCTGATTTTCAGCGTGTTGTCCTGGCTTATGGCCTCGATGATGCCGTCTGTAAGGGACTGATCGATACCGAATTCAGGCGTCCTGTTTTCAAACAGCGGCACGGCCACGGTACGGATATGGGGAGGCAGGGTCGATCCGGAAAACGAGTAGATGCCGCATCCTGCCGACAAGAGAAGCGTTGGAATAGCCAGAGAGATTATCCACGGTTTATTCAAGATCATATTCCTTTAATTTGCGATAGAGAGTCCGCAGACCGATACCGAGCTCCTCTGCGGCCTTGCGGCGGTTGCCGTTGTAATAATTGAGAGCTGAGATGATCATCTCTTTTTCCATATCCTTGATGTTGAAATTTCCCTTCACTTCACCCGGTTCTGCGGCCGTTTCATTCACACTAAAAGTCGGGAGCGTCGAATCCCGTTCCATCAAGAGTGAGCGGATATCCTCCACGGCCATGCGCAGATCCAGGAGGGCACGGTAGATAAGTTCCCGTTCAGCCTCTTCGGAGGTTTTATGCAGCGCCACGGGCAGGCTGCGATCGTAACTGTCCCTCACGGTCAAGTGGGTTTCCAGCAGACGTCTGTCGATACGCCGGCCTTTTTCCAGAATAATCACCCGCTCGACCAGATTTCTCAGTTCTCTGATGTTGCCAGGCCAGGGATAATCCACCAGCAGAGCCATGGCTTCATCCGAGAAGCCTTCATATTCGATGCTGTTTTCCTGACACACCCGGACGGCGAAATGATTCACCAGAAGAGGGATATCCTCGCGCCGCTGGCGCAACGGGGGAACGAAAATCTGCACGGCGTTCAGCCTGTAGTAAAGGTCCTGGCGGAATGTCCCCTTTTTAACGGCTTCCTGTAAATTCCGGTTGCTGGCGGCCAGTACCCGTACATCCACCTGCAGCGATTTGGAGCCGCCCACACGGAAGAACTCCTGGGTTTCCAGCACCCGCAGCAGTTTAACCTGGGTACCCAGCGGCATTTCCCCGATTTCATCGAGGAAGATAGTGCCCCCGTCGGCACTCTCGAAATATCCTTTTCTGCTCTCGGTGGCTCCGGTGAAGGAGCCTTTCTCATGTCCAAAAAGTTCACTTTCCAGGATTCCCTCAGGAATAGCGCCGCAATTCACCGTCAGAAGAGGATTGTCCTTTCTTTGGCTGAGATGGTGAAGCGCCTGGGCCACTATCTCCTTGCCGGTGCCGCTTTCACCGGTAATCAGAACGCCGATATTGGTGGGGGCCACCTGTTTGATGCGCTCCAGCATTTCCTGGAAGGGCTCTGACTTTCCGATCAAGTTCAAGGTGCCGGTCTGTGGCGATGCTTCACCTTGTTTGTCGCCGGTCATTTACACCTCTATCGTTTCCTGTTCACGGGCACATACAAAAGTTCCGCCGATATCCGGAATAAAATTCATAAGCTCGGGAGGGATATGGGTGAGTATCACTTTTTGGATGCCGGCCTTTCGTGCAAAAACGGTTATTTGTTCGGGAGTGACATGAGTGCATTCACTGATAAGAAGTTCCGATTTTTCACTCGCCCGCAGCAGGTGGTCCAGTGAATGAATATCTCCCGTATAGATGACCCTCTTTGTGCCTGCCTGAAGGATAAAACTCCAGCTTGCCCCTTCCCGGATGTGGTCACTGGTCAGGGCCCGGAGGGAGAATCCAGCCGTCTCTATAATGGTATTCTCTGTGAACGTCTTGATCTTCAGCGGAAAGGACCAGCGCGCCGGATCGAGATGGAACCAGGAATTGACGGCATCCA
>CAZUMH010000078.1:0-16876 GCA_964621645.1 uncultured bacterium | reverse complement strand
GAATGCGGATGAGCGCGGACCGGTTGATGCGTCCCCAGCAGACGTAGACAGGTGCCTCGAATCCCGGTACCAGCCGTTTGTAGGAGTTTACCGTGGGGGCCACGATGGAAGCCAGGCTGCGAGCGTGCAGAATCTGGCCGGCCAAGAACTGCATGGCTGTCTCTGAGATGTTATACGGCCCTCCGGGACCGTAAAACGTGTTTACTCCCTTCATATCGCTGAGACTCTGGTGTACGTGCATACCGCTGCCGTTGATGCCGGTAATGGGTTTGGGCATGAAGGTCACCTTGAAGCCCCGGGCCCGTGCGTGCACCCGCAGGGAATGTTTCAGAGCGATCACCCCGTCGGCTATGCTCAGAGCGTTATCGTATTTCAGATCTGTCTCATGCTGGCCGTGGCTGACCTCGTGATGGTAACTTTCACACGTCACCCCGAAGGCTTCCACATCCATCATGGCGTGCTGGCAGATCTCCACCGCCCGGCTTTGGACCCCCAAATCGAAATATCCTTTACGGTCATGGGGCTTCAGCTCGGGCAGATCTTCCCGATCGATGAGGAAAAATTCGATCTCGGGACCGACCTTATAGACAAATCCCTTGGCAGCCGCCTTGTCCATCACCCGGCGCAGCAGTCCCCGGGGATCGCCGCTGAAGGGGGTATCATTTGTCAGATAGATATCGCAGATCAGCTGGGCGCACCGGGTATTCTCTTTGGTCCAGGGCAGGATGGCGAAAGTATCCGGATCGGGACGCAGCAGCATGTCCGATTCGTAAATGCGAGCGAATCCTTCAATGGAAGAACCGTCAAACCAGACTCCCTGATCCAGGGCGTTTTCCGTCTCCCGGGCCGGAATGGTGACTTTTTTGGTATCGCCGATAATATCCGTAAAAAGCAGATAAATAAGAGTTATGTTTTCTTCCTTGATGATCTTAAGGATCTCTTCCTTGTTCATACCCCCTCCTGTCATTGTTACCGCATGGATTATACCCCGGAACAAGCAAGCTCCGTGCCGGAAACGCGCCGAAGACAGGAAAAATATGGCAGCAGGATAACTTATTGTCAAGAAAGAAGTTAAAATAAATATCCTGAAATTAATAAAGACCGCATAAAAAAGCGGCCTGATATATTTCATACAAATTTGTCGCAATAATAATTGTTAGTACTTTTTTGTCACTTTAACAGCGAACCTCAGGAAAAACCGCTGCCGTTTTTTCCTGAAAATCCCCGGAAGTCGTATTTTCTCCTTGACTTTTTCATACATTTTCGTAAGATTAATACATCAATCCCACAAATTTGTCTCTTGGAGGACATTCTCTTTGGCGGAACTCGATATCATTAGACAAATTCTCGCAGCTCTGGCAGGCTCAGTATCTCTGGAACAATGTCTTTCCCGGACTCTGTCAGTCCTGCGGCAAACGGGTCAGCTGGCATCGGGAGCGATCTTGCTGCCCGACCGGGAATCGAAGGAATTCCACGCTCTCGCAGCAGAGGGATCATCCATTCAGGCAGTCAGCCTGACTATTAAGTCCGGAGAAGGCATCTGCGGCAAAGCCGCCCTGAGCGGCAATCCGGTTATCCTGCCGCAGGCAAAAAGGGAGGAATTTGCTACCTTTGAGCTGGCCCTCTGGGGCGAACGGAAGACAGCAACTTTCGCCGTGTTCCCGTTAATGGACAATACATCCATCCTCGGTCTTCTCTGTGTTCTCATTCCGGTCTCTTCTAAACGCGACCTGGCCCGCTGGAAGCGACTATTCCTCACTGTCTCGCTGCTGTTGGTACAACCGGTAAAATGGCAGTATATGCTGGAACAGGAAAGGGCCCGCTTCGACAGTGAAACCGTCTCACTGAAAACAAAGCTGTTGGAAGAATTCAGTTTTCACAATCTCATTGGCAACAGCCATGAAATGAGAGATATCTATGAACAAGTGGCGCGAGTGGCCCAGACCGCTACCACCGTCCTTCTGCGGGGGGAATCGGGCACCGGAAAAGAACTCATCGCCGAAGCAATTCACTATAACTCCCTACGCAAGGACAAGCCGTTCATTCGGGTCAACTGCTCCGCTATCCCGGAAACCCTCATCGAGTCGGAATTTTTCGGATATGAGAAAGGAGCCTTCACCGGTGCCGCGTCTCGGAAAAAAGGACGTTTCGAACTGGCTCACACCGGCACTATATTTCTCGATGAGATCGGCGATCTGTCACCCTTCACCCAGGTCAAGCTGCTGCGGGTTTTACAGAACCATTCCTTCGAACGAGTCGGAGGCGGCGAGACCATCCAGGTCGATGTACGGGTCATCGCCGCCACCAATACTGATCTTGAGACGCTGATGGATGAGGGAAAATTCCGGGAGGATCTGTATTACCGGCTGAACGTCTTTTCGATCTTCCTGCCGCCCCTGCGGGACCGCCGGACCGACATTCTGCTTTTAGCCGACCACTTCATGCTCAAATACGCCCGTAAACACAGCAAGGCGGTGCGGCGCATTTCCACGCCGGCGATTGATATACTGATGAGTTATCACTGGCCCGGCAATGTTCGTGAGTTGGAAAACTGTATCGAACGGGCCGTCCTCGTCTGTGACGATCAGGTGATTCACAGTTACCACCTGCCGCCCACTCTGCAAACCGCCGAAAGCAGCGGTACCCTTCCCCATCGATCTCTTACTGACGCTGTGGAAGAGCTGGAAAAAGAGCTCATCCAGGACGCCCTCAAGTCCAGCCGGGGCAACCGGGCTCGGGCGGCTCGTCTTTTAGGGATCACCGAGCGGATGATCGGATATAAGGTAGATAAATACGGTATCGATTCCGGCAGATTTCGCTCCTGAGACAGGAGGGAAGCTACCAGTTTGATTTTGGACGGCGTTTGCCGAATCTCGCCCGGCAGGGGGCGTTGCGGGTGACATACTCTTCGAGTTTGCTACACCAGAGCGCCGCGAAGGTGCGGCAGCTGCCCGCCCCATCGATATCCCCCTCTTTCGGGAAGGAGGCAAACTCGCAGCGCGGATCACAGAACAGAATCCGTGAACTTCCCACGCCGGCATTATCTTCTTGTTTATCACTGTGGCTCACTGTATTCTCTGTCTATACTATTACTGAATCTTCAAGAGGATGGTACAGCGCCCCGATGATCGCTCTGCCCGGATCAGTACTCCATCATCAGGATTTCGTCAGCTCTAATAAATGGTCTTTTATTCTGCCTCTATGTTGTTCATATTTTGGAACATATACATAAGGAGAAATCCAGCCGTCACCAAAAGCAGCCCTACCACCAGGGCTACGACGACCACCATGCCGATAACGGTAATAATATCCTTCTTAACCGAATCTCTTTTCTGCCGCAGGATGCTGAGGATGATCGTATCGTATAACAGTTTTCCGGCAAATATGATGAAAAGCAGTATCCCCAGCATCACCTGGATGACATCTCTCTTGCCGGGCAACGGCGACCGGACCGGCAGAAGCAGGTAGACCACCAGCCCCCACTTGGCCAGTTCCCAAAAAACTCCGCCGATACTGCGCCATCTTTTAGTTTTTTCCGTCACTCGCCCTCCCGTCTCAGGGAATCAGGACTCCAGCCAGAAAGCGTCCTGAATATGATTGATTCTGGCCTGTCCATCTTGTTGGATCTGCACCGCCACGACATCGAAGCGGCAGTCCGGTTCATCCTCCAGTTGCTGCAGGTAGACCTGGGCTACCCGGCCGATCTGGGCCTGTTTCCGTCGGTCCACCCATTCCTGCGGAGGTCCGAACGCATCACCGCTGCTGGTCTTCACTTCCACAAAGACCAGCACGTCTCTCTGCCGCGCCACGATATCCAGTTCTCCTTCTGAACAGCGGAAATTCCGCTGCAGAATGGTATACCCCTTTCCACCCAGAAAAGCCGCGGCTTCGTCTTCGCCTCTTTTGCCTACGGACTGGTTATGAGTATGTTTCTTAGAAATCACGATTACCCTTCAGATGAAAAGAGCGGCGGTGAATGGGACAGAGTCCATACTTCCCGATCGCCTCGATATGTTGTCTGGTTCCGTAGCCTTTATGTTGGGCGAATCCATACTGGGGATAGAGACGGTCGCACTCAATCATGATCCGGTCCCGCGTGACCTTGGCGATAATTGAGGCAGCCGCAATCGAGACGGAAAGGCGGTCCCCGCCGATAATGGCGGTCTGAGGAAAAAATTTCTCGGGAAGACCGCGTCCGTCGATGAGCAGGTGCTGCGGCCGTTCCTTCAGCCGTCCCAGGGCCATACGCATGGCCAAACGGGTGGCCTGCAGGATGTTGATCCTGTCTATTTCCTTTTCATCCACCCTGCCAACGGCTACGTCCAGGGCGCAATCCTGAATTACCGGGAAAAGCGACTCTCTGCGGCGTGGTGTTAATTTTTTGGAATCATCCACATCGGGGAGCCAGACTGAGGAAGGGAATATCACGGCCGCGGCCACAACCGGCCCCGCCAGGGGGCCTCGGCCCGCTTCATCGATACCGGCGATCCGATCAATCCCTTCATGCCATAGCCGTTGTTCATATTCCAGCATGGCAGCGGCTCGGATCTCCTTAGTTACTCTGGGATTCATTCAATTATGATCTCGTCGATGAATATCCAGGCTTTACCGCCGGCGCCGGGATGCCAATCCGGGATAGGTCCCAGGTTTTCGGCTTCTATCTTAATGAATCGCGCTTTTATATCGAGGTCATTAAGCAGGACATCTTTGATGATGACACCATAACGGCTCTGTTTCACCCCCGGGTCAGCCAGACCGATAAAGGTGAACTTCTTCCCGTCCCGCGAACTGCTGAAACGAACCCCGCGGGGCATCCAGATCCAGGACCGCACGTCCTGCAGGAATCCGGCTCCCACAGTATGGATCCGTTGCACACTCTCCAGGTCCACCACGGCTCGAAAATCCTGGCCTTCGTACCCCTGCCATAATCCGGTGCGAAAATCGTTGCCGCCGCGGATCCCGTCCAACAGCGCCATATCCCCGCCTCCGGTGTATTGACTGCTGTAGTGAGAGAGTATCCTGACGGAACGGCCCGAGGGAATCTTCTTAAAATCAGCCGTCATGATATAACTCGGCGCTCTCCCCTCTTTCAGCGCCACCGCCTTCAGCGTCAGACTCTTAGATACAGGGAAGGGTTTTGTATACAACGGCGAATCGGGGCCTGGATCGGTGCCGTCCAGCGTGTAGCGGATCACGGCCCCCGTTTCTGTACCGGCAAGGGACACCATTTCCGTTCCCGAAAAGACACGGTCACCTGCGGCGATAAAGGGAGTGACGAGGATGGGATAATCGGTGATGGCTGTGACTCTTCTATCACCGGGAGCACTTCCCCAGCTCTCGTTTGGTTCCCTCCCCATCCGCAGCAGGAGTTCTCCTCCCTTCATGATCTCGTCGTGGAGGATGTAATTCCTGGTTATCGTCCGGCCGTTTAATCGGGCGGACTGGATGTATTTGTTATCAGGACCATTCCCTTCTGTCCGGATGATGAATTTATTGCCATTTTCCAGGTGAAGTGTGATCTCGTCGAACAGGGGACTGCCTAAAGCATAGACCGGATCTCCCGGCGTGACCTGGTATATCCCCATGGCGCTCATCACATACCAGGCGGACATCTGCCCGCAGTCCTCATTGCCGGCAAGACCGTCCGGTCTCGCGGTGTAGAGATCGGACATGATGCGGCGTACCAGTTCCTGAGTCTTCCAGGGCTGACCGGCATCGTTATACAGATAGGCCATATGATGGCTGGGTTCATTGCCATGGGCGTACTGGCCGATGAGCCCGGTGATATCAGCCTGTTCGCGGCCGCTGGTGCGGGAGTCGGCCGTAAACAGTGAATCCAGCCGGGCCAGAAAACTATCTTCCCCGCCCATAAGTGTGATCAATCCCCTGATGTCCTGGGGCACGAAAAAACTGTACTGCCAGGAATTGGCTTCGGTGTAGTGAAAATTAACTTCCGCGGGATCGAAAGGTGTCTGCCAGCGGCCGTTTACCCTGGCCCGCATGAATCCCGTCTCTTTATTATAGAGGTTCTTGTAAAACTGGGCTCTTTCGATAAAGCGTCTGTATTCCTTCTCACGGCCCAGACTGCGGGCCATCTGAGAGATGCACCAGTCATCATAGGCATACTCCAGCGTTTTAGAGACCGACTCCGGTTCCAGGTCCCCGGGAATATAGCCGTAAGCGCGGTACTCGGCCAGCCCCAGCTCATCCTTGTCGGCGCTCGCCATCATAGCCTGGAAGGCCAGATCCTCATCAAAATCCCGCATCCCCTTCATATAGGCGTCAACGATGACCGGCACCGAGTGATATCCTATCATACAGCCGGTGTAATTAGCCGCCAGTTCCCACACCGGCAGCTTGCCGCCGTCACGGTAATGCGTCAGAAAACTGCGGATGAAATCTCCGGTGCGCTGCTGTTCAATCAGGGTGAAGAGAGGATGTTCCGCTCTGAATGTATCCCAGAGAGAGAAGACGGTGTACTGGGTGTGATCATCCGCACGATGCACCTTCAGATCCGTTCCCCGATAGCGGCCGTCTACGTCTGTGTAACAATTGGGCACCAGCAGGGCATGGTAGAGCGCCGTGTAAAAAACCGTTCTTTCCTCAGGAGTCCCGCCGCTGATCGTTATCCGTCCCAGTTCTTTGTTCCACTCCTGCCGGGCTCGGCTGCGCACTGTATCAAAATTCCAATCCGGGATTTCCGCTTCCAGGTTCTTGCGGGCCCCTTCCACGCTCACTGCGGAGATGCCGACCTTCAAGAGGACCTCGTCTCCCTTGGTGAGCTTAAAATAGAACACGCCCTTGAGGTCGGTGCCCGTGACCTCTTTAAGGCCTGCCCGGATACTGTCATCTACCGCCAGATCCGCCCTGTTAAAAGGCCGGGAAAATTGCGCTGCGAAATAAAGATGCTGATTCCTGGCCCAGGAATTGGATCGGCGTGAACCCTCGATCTCATGATCGTTAACCACCCGTATTTCCGAATCGATAACCGGATCCCGGTGGCTTAAATCAAGAAGGATGTAGCCGGAACCGGGAAAGCGGTAGCGGTGCAGTCCCGCTCTGCGGCTGGCGGTAAGCTCGGCATCAATGCCGTAATCATCCAGATGGACGCGATAATAGCCAGGTTCGGCCTCTTCCCGGTCATGACTGAAACGGGAACCATACCCCAGGTCGGGATCCTCACCATAGCCGTTATTCAGCTTCACGCCTCCGGTGGCCGGCATGAAAAGGATATCACAGTAATCGGGGATCCCAGTGCCGCTCAGATGGGTGTGGCTGAATCCGTAGATGACGCTGTCGGAATAGTGGTAGCCGGAACAGCCGTCCCAGCCGGTGAGCCGGGTATCCGGGCTGAGTTGGACCATGCCGAAAGGCAGGCTCGCGCCCGGATAGGTGTGCCCGTGTCCGCCGGTACCGATGAAAGGATCCACAGAGGAGCAGAGATCCTGAGCGGCTGCAGCGGCCGCCAGGGAAAGAGTGAGGATGATAAGCCGTAATATCTTCATTGTCTTTACTCCCAGTCTGTATTCCAAAAGGGTCCGTGACCGTTATTTTTTTGGATCAGTATGTGTCTCGAAGGGACCGCACTCGTAATGAATCAGCTACATTCGTGCCCGGGACTTCACTGACAAAGGTAACTATTTTTTCCTCTCCGGGCAAGAGGTCGAAGAAATTGTCTGAAAACCAGCCCTGTATTCCAGCCGCCTCCAGATAGACATCCTTGGCGAGAAGATCACTCTTCAGGGTAATCATGCAGCCCCTGCGGTGCGGCGCGATGGTCATCTTTATTTCGGTACAGGGCAGTTCAAGCTGCCGGGGCCGGACAAAATAGTGGCTGCTTCGGGCAATGACGCTGTCGCCGTCCGATAATTCCAGGAGGAGCACGGCCCGGCGGGGATCCACCCTGTTTTCAAGGCTGTCAAGAGGAAGGTTCAGCACTCTGGTGGTGGTCAAGGGCCGCACCGTGACCGGCCGGGAAGCATGCCAGAATTCGCCGCCCTGGAAATCGATACATTTCATCTCAATTCGGCCTGAAATGGATTCCCTGCGATCTGAGCTTACAGAGACCGACAGCAATCCTCCTTCTTCATCAGGAAGAAGCACGACATCCCGGAAAAGACGGCGGGCCGTGTAATGCAGTGCCTTCCACTGTCCGAAATAATCGATACTGGACCAGGAGACTACCGGCCAGCAGTCGTTCAGCTGCCAGTAAAGAGTGCCGCCGCACAGTGGACGGGACCGCAGATGGGCCGCCAGAGCGATACCCACGCCCCTGGCCTGGAGGAGCTGGCTGACGTAGATATAGGAAGAGAAATCCTTGGGATTCCGGTAATCGCGCTTCATATAGATATCAATGGCCTCCCAGCCGAACGGGTGTTTCTGATGTGCTCCCAGCACCGGACTGGAGAGAGAACGGTCCTCCGGAAGGGTGAAACGTGTGATGGAAGACAAAGACGGCATCCCCTGAAATCCGTACTCACTCATGAAACGGCCCACTTTTTCCTTGTAGAGGCTGAAGGGGAGCTTGCCCCACCAAACGCCCCAGTAGTGCATGTCTCCCTCCCGGACAGCCTCCGGGCGCCCCCATCCGATTTTCGGCGAGGAAGGCCAATAAGTCCGTCCGGAATCGAATAGGGCCACGGCCCCGGGCAGTACGGTATGAAAAATTGTGCGGTAATCATCCCGCAGTTTCTTTTGCTCTGCCGCGGACCAGCCGAACTGCTGCTGCCAGCCCCAGTTGTGCCAGGCTTCGTCTATTTCGTTGTTCCCGCACCAGAGAGCCAGACAGGGATGGTTCCGTAAGCGCTTGATATTTTCCCTGGCCTCGGCTTCTATATTCAGCAGAAAAAGGGGATCGGCCGGGTAGAGGGCCCCGGCAAACATAAAATCCTGCCAGACCAGAATTCCCGCTTCGTCGCAGAGATCATAGAACCCATCGTTTTCATAGATACCACCCCCCCAGACCCGCAGCATATTCATGTTGGCCCGCGCCACGGAGGAAATCATCTGCCGGTACTCTTCAGAAGTTGCCCGGGGCAGGAAACTGTCCATGGGAACATAATTGGCGCCTTTGGCAAAGAGGGTCACTCCGTTCACCGTAAAATAAAAAGATACACCCGCTGAATCAGGCTCCTGTACCAGGCTCAGTGTCCGCAGCCCTACACGGCGTCGTATCTTCTCCTCCCTATGTCCGGATGTGAGGATCCCCTGCAATTCATAAAGATGCTGCTGCCCCATGCCCCGCGGCCACCAGAGCCGGGGGGAGGGAATTTCACAGGACAGGGTGATCCGGTTCAGGCCCGGATGTAATTTCACCTTTCTTTTAAGGGGGGAGATTCCCGTCTTCAATACATTCAGGGAGAGGGAAGCACGGCAGGAATCCTCCGATGTAATCTCGAAGCAGGCTCGCAGCCGGGCCCGTTCCCCGTTCAGTTCATCCTGAAATATCTGCAGATCTTCCAGCCTGGGGCCGTCCCAGACTTCCAAAGAAACGGGGCGCCAGATTCCCATGGTCGGGAAAGCTGGCCCCCAGTCCCAGCCATACTGATAGGGGGCTTTGCGGCTGAAAGCCCGGTTGTCCGGCAGTGTATAGGGCAGAGAAGCCGCCGCCATGGAATCGGCTCGCAGGGGAGAATAGAATGTTACTCTAATTACATTCTTCCCCGGCCGCAGGAGGCTGCCGCACTCGGCACTCCAGCTGCGGAACATATTATTTGCGAAAAACAGGAGGGAATCGTTGAGCGTCACCCTGGCGTGGGTATCGAGTCCGCGGAAAAGGAGACGGACATGCTGACGCTGGAACAGCGATGGATCTGCCTGAAATTCCCTTTCATAGATCCAATTCCGCTGACCGATCCAGGCGAGACGTTTCTCATTATCCCGGTAAAACGGATCATCGATCAGGCCGTTTGCCCACAGATCGGTGTGTACACATCCCGGCACCTGCGCCGGCCGCCACTCTTCGCTTTTACCCTGGCGGAAACGCCATTCACCGGACAGATCGATAACCTGGACCGCATTGCGGCTGCAGGCTGACAGAGCCGCTCCTAATATAAGGAGGACCAGTGGGAACAATCTTGTATTTATCAAGGCCTTTCCAGAATGAACAAAATTTTTCATGCTTTCCAATCCCCCGCTTGTCACCCGCACTTGCTGCTGCAGTCGGCGCAGTTCCCGCTACAGGAGCCGCCGCTCCCTTTCGACGGTGTCCCTCCCACGAAAAAACAGCCGAACACCTCTTTCATATCTCTTCCGCCGCAGGAAGGGCAGACAATCTCGCTCTTATTTGAAATAGAGATAAACACTTCGAAGTGGCTCTCACACTGTCTGCAAGTAAATTCATACGTAGGCATGCGTTTCCGTCCCCCGGTTCTCTCGGCAATGCCGCCAGCTATACACGCTGCCCAACACTCCGATCAAGCCGGCAGCCAGGAAAACGATTCGCAGATTCCAGCGATCCAGGATGAATCCTGAAAGGATTGGCCCTGTAACCATTCCCAGACTCATGCTGAAATTGAAATATCCCATCATGTTTCCCATACCATGGTCACGGCCCAGTTCCGTGGCCAGAGCGCCGGCCGCCGGGAAGGCCATACCGCTTCCAGATCCCATAATAATGCCCAGGACCATCAGCGTTCCGTAATCCTTAGCCAGAGGAATTGCCATGATTGAAACGGCGGTGATAATATTGCCGCTGACGATGAGAATCCGTCTGTTTATCCGGTCCGCCAGTTTGCCAAACACCTGCTGCAGTAATCCGGTGAGAAGCACATTGCTGGAAACAAGAATCCCTATCTGCCCTGTGGAAAGATCGAGCCGGGATGAAAAAATGGGAAGAAAAGACAGGATGACCGAACGGCATACGGCATTACTGAACCGGAAGGCCAGCAAACCCCTGACCACTCCGCTCTTCCACATTACCCGGAATGGTGAGACTGGACGCTGCTGGATATACTGATCCTTGTCTTCAGGGAGAAAAAACCAGATCAGCAACAGGGCCAGCAGACTGAGCAGGCCCATAGCCAGAAATGCCAAAGACATAGTGAAAAGATCCGTTAAAACACCGCCCAAAAGCGGTCCGAATCCGAAGCCAAGGAAGAGAGTCACTCCAAATCCACCCATCCAGACTCCTTCCTTGCCCTGAGGAGAGAGATCGCCGATGACAGCCGCGGCGACGGGAATGACCATGGCCGAGCCGATTCCATGCAGGAACCGGACCCAGATCAGCTCTACTATTGTGTCGGACCAGATATATCCCACACTCGCCAGAGTATATATGGTGAGTCCGGTCAGAATAAAGATCTTTCTTCCCCGCCGGTCTGACAGTTTTCCCATCATTGGTTGAAAAATTGCCCGGGAGAGGGAAAAGCTGGACCAGATGAATCCCAGACAGAATCCACCGGCTCCCAGCTTTTCTGCATAGAGGGGCATGGTGGGCGCTATAATACCCGCTCCCAGCATCGCCACGAAAAGAGCAGAAAAGAGGACGAAGAAGATCTTCCGGTGCGGCATAGGTATGGATCAATCCTTCCATTCTTCGTAATAGACGATCTCATCCAGGTTTTTCCGGGGCCGCGCCGGAGGGATATCCGCGGGATAACCCAGAGCAAGCAGTTCCACTACGGCCACCTCGGACGGGATGTTCAGCAGGGGTTTCACCTGGTCCGGATAGAATGAACCGATCCAGCAGGTACCCAGACCAAGAGCCGCAGCTGCCAGAGTCATGTGGTCGATGGCGATGGCCACATTGATGGCGCTGACCGGCTGGCCACAGCGCATCCGGGTTTCCGGATCGACACTGCAGCAGGCAATGACCACCGGCGCTTCGGCGACGAATTTCTGTCCATTGGCCGCTTCCGCCAGGCGGCGGCGCTTTTCCGGATCGCGCACCACTACGAAGCGCCAGTCCTGTCTGTTATTGGCGGAAGGAGCCATCCGGGCCGCCTCCAGGACCTGCAGTAATTGTTCTTCTTCAACATCTTTTTTCTCATAATTGCGGATAGAGCGCCGTTCAGCGATGACGGTAAAAAAACTATCCTGATTTCCACACATGGTTCGGCACCTCCATTATTCAGTGGATGCAGCTTCGGGATGAGCCTCTGCCCTAAATTCCACATCCTCCCTTATCGTTCATAGGCATAGTAATCAAAATCCAGCTGTCCCAGACACTGGCGGGAGTGCAGCTGTTCTTCGGTGACCTTTGCGTCCTGAAACTTGGTATCCAGAAGCCAGGCATTTGTCAGATCCGCACCTGTAAGATCGCTTCCGGAAAAATCCGCCAGGATGAGTTCGGCGTAGTTGAGATCGGCCTGACAGAGAAGGCAATTGCTCAGATCGGCCCTGGGCAGGCTGACCCAGGAGAAATCGGCACAGCTGAAGTCGGAATCGGCCAGTGATACTCCCTTGCGATAACGGCACTCTTTCTTCACTGTCCAGGGTCCGCGGATGTTCTGATGGGAAAAGTCGATACCGCGAAAATCTCTCTTCCCTTCCGCTGCCGGCAGCTGTTCATCCCGCTCCACTTCCAGGATCAATGTATTTATGGGATTCCCCTCATTGAGCGCGATGACGATATGATTGATCAGGTCTCTCTCCCAGCGGGACCGTAACCATTTCAGCTCATCTGAAGAATACTCTTTCATATGTCCTCCCAGAATTCCCTACTCTTCTCCCTCATATTTACCGGGACAGATTTCATAATAGGCACAGTAGCGGCAGGCCTGATACCCGGGGGTGGCCTGGTACCGTCTCCGGCGGATCCCCTCGGCCGCCGTGCCGATTTTCTCCTCCGCTTCACACAGCATTTTGTCTGAAAGAAGAGCCCGCCCTACCAGCCCGGATTCCAGGAAGTGCAGCTCCAGCGCGCCGGGCCGGCGTTTGTGGATCTTCTCATAGGCCATGGCATAAATAACCAGCTGCAGACTGTTTTTTGTCTTGGAATCGGCCTCTTTCTGCTGAAAAACACCGGACGTTTTAAAATCGGCAACGATTATTTCCCCATCCCGTTCATCGATGCGGTCCCAGCGCCCGGACACCCGGTCATTGCCGATCCTGAAACTGAACTCCTTTTCCACCAGAGCCGGCAGCTGGCCCGAAGCTTCCTCCTTCTCCCAGAAGCGCTGAATTGCCTCCCGGCCCGAGGCTTTGCGCCTCTCCTCGTGCTCCTGAGAGAGAAAACCAATATTGCGCCAGGCATCTTCATAGGCTCCGTATAAATCATCCAGTGAAATGGGAGCACCGGCAAGCCGATAGCGATAGTAGAGCTCCACCGCGGCGTGCACCGCCTTGCCGTAGACGATGGTATGATGGAAAAAGGGCAGGCGCAGAATGTGCACATACTTATATTTCAAGGGACAGGTAAGATAGTCGTCTATCTTGTAATGGGACAGTTCCAGTATGGTGTTCTCATCCAGAGCGGTGAGCCCGGGTTCCGGCCCCTCCGGCGGCGGCGCGAATCGCTGGATACGTTCCGCGGCGCTGGTCTTCCTGCTTACTTCTTCAATGCCCGGTCGGTCCAGAGCCTCAAGCACGAACTCGCTTACTTTTCGGGATCGCACTCCTCCGTAATCGGCGGCACTGGAAAAATAGAGCCGGTCCCGGGCCCGGGTCATCCCCACGTAAAAGAGCCGCCGTTCTTCCTGGAGGTGCGGGTCGGCTGCGGGAAGCGGTTCCGCGATGAGTGCGTCGGGCAGTTCGATGGGATCCGATCTGTCTCGGGCGGGAAACCTGCCTTTTATCAGCGCCGGCATGAAGACCACCGGCCACTCCAGGCCCTTGGCCTTGTGCACCGTGCTGACGGTAACGGCATCGATATCGGGATCGGCCTCCGCCGTGCCCGGATCATCTCCGGCTTCCATGAGCATATCCAGATATTCCACGAAATGAACCAGACGGTCTTCCCTGGCCACCTGGGCGAAGGCCCAGACCACATCAAAGAAACGGGCGATGTTCTGAACTCTGCGGCTGTTTTCCTCGCTTTCATTACGGGTCAGTTTCTTGAGATAGCCGGATTTTGTCAAAAACTGGTAAAGCACCACTCCGGTAATATTCCTACGGCAGAGATTGAGATAGTCCTTCAGATCGCTGACCATTTTCTTCAGGGTTGTGCGTGAATCAATAGAGAGCTTTTCATACTCTTCCCGCTCTTCCAGATTCACCAATACATCATAGAGCGATCTGTTCTCCCGCCGGGCGGCTACCAGGCAAAGGTGCAGATCCTCCATGTTGCTTAGTTCATAGACATCACTGCTGGCCAAATGGTACAGGCTGATGGAATCATGCGGATTGACCACGGCCCGCATGAAACTGATGAGCAGTTTCACTTCCGGCCTGTTGTAGAGGCCCCGATTTCCGGTGAAGCGCCAGGGAATGGATTTCATATTGAACGCCCGCAGGAAGGGATCGGCAGTACTGTTGGACCTCACCAGAACGGCTATGTCACTGTAATTGTATCCCTTGTTTTCGACCAGTTCGCTAATCTCAGCGGCCAGCTGATCGGATTCGGTGCTGAGCGTATCGCAGTGAAAATGCTCAACCAGCGGTCCCTGCTGCCTGCTGGATCGGAGCCGTTTGTCGATCCGGTTCTTTACTTCCAGGCGGTCCGGATTGTTATGTTGGATCAAGCGGTAAGCCGTGTCCAGGATGATTTGGGTGGATCGAAAATTATCCGTAAGGACGATCTGTCTGGCATTGGGATACACATCCATGAACGTGAGGATATTCGAGATGGCCGCGCCCCGGAATTTATAGATGGATTGATCATCATCCCCCACCACGGTTATATTGGGATCCGCGTTTCCTAAAAGCTGCAGCAGCTGAAACTGGGCAAAATTGGTGTCCTGAAATTCATCGACCAGAATGTAGCGGTATCTTTTCCGTACTGTTGCCAGGACCTCCGGACGTTCCCTGAAAAGCCTGAGCACCAGGCAGACCAGATCCCCGAAATCCACCTTGCCCGCTTCGGCCAGAAACCGCTGATAGAGGACGTAGGTCTCGGCGATCTCTCCGGCCTTGGCTGCTTCGTCTCTTAATTCCTGGTCATCAGTTCGGGGGGATGCCTTTCCCTCCAGAACGCGGGCGTACGCCACATAATCCTGCGGTGAGACGTCTTCATCTTTGGCCCGGGAAATGACTTTGAGTATTGCCTGGATAAAACGGGTGGGATCCCCCAGAGGACGATAATATTCAAGAGGAAATTGAAAGAGATGTTCCCTAAAAAAGATGACCTGCTCCGCTTCGGAAAGTACCTGGTAGGAGGGATTAAGACCCAGATCGAGGGAGAATTCCCGTAAAACACTTTCTCCAAAAGCATGGAAGGTAGAGATGGGCACCTCTACGACTCCGTACGGGAGAAGCCGGTCTACTCGTTCGGCCATTTCCGCCGCAGCCTTCTCCGTAAAGGTGAGGGCAAGAACCTCCTCCGGTTTGGCCCGCTTTGATTCGATCAGGGCGGCGATACGCCGGGTGATCACCATGGTCTTGCCTGTCCCGGCGCCCGCCACTATCAGCAGAGGACCGTCTCCGTGTTCCACCGCCTGCCGCTGAGATTCTGTCAGGTTGATTTTTGAATCCATTTTCTCTTTATTGAGGGTGGATGCCCGGGTATTATCTGCATCCTGCTTATCCGGGATTACACATTACTCCCGCGCACTGCGTACCAGACTGGCGAAAGCCTCGAAAACCAGTACCGCCGCCACTAACAGGAGCATGATTCCCATCCCGGCCAAAATCCACTCTCCCGTGGAAATATTCCGCACAACGATACTGCCCAAAGCCGTCAAGGTGACGGCAAACATGAAAAACATCGGTATTTTGATAAACACATTTTTCTTTTTCATCTTGGCGAACCAGACGGTAACGGCAAGCAGAACCAACGCCGCTAACAGCTGATTTGAAGCACCGAAGAGCGGCCATAATATTTTTCCCGTACCGGAAAAAGCAAAGAATGCGGCTGCCGAAATGGTGGCCGCCGTTGCTAGATATCTGTTACGCGCCAGGAACGGTTTTGCGCTTATATCTCTGCGTTCAAAGAACTCCTGAAATATGAAACGACCCAGCCGGGTGGCTGTATCCAGTGAAGTCAGGGCGAAGGCAGAAATAGCCAGGGCCGCAAAGGTCACGGCTGCGTTACGCGGAATACCCAGGGTTGAAATAAACCCCCCAACTCCCGAAGCGAAAATACCGATGGGGCCGCCGCCTTCCCGGGAAACCAGCCTGCCGTAATCTCCCTGCAGAAGAACCACAGCAGTGATCATAGCCATAACAGCCAGAACTCCTTCGATGAGCATGCCTCCGAAGCCAACAACTTTTGCATCTTTCTCATTATTCAGCTGTTTTGATGTTGTCCCCGAGGATACCAGCGCATGGAACCCGGATATGGCGCCGCAGGCCACGGTCACAAAAAGAATGGGAAAGAGCGTCCCCGTATTGGTACTGAAACTGGTGAATGCCGGAAAACTGATATGAGGATTACTGATAAAAATACCGGCTACGCCCCCCAAGAGCACGAAATAAAGCAGGAACGAATTAAGAAAATCCCTCGGCTGCAGCAGGATCCAGATCGGTGTCACTGAAGCGATAAAAATATAGACGAAAAGCACATAAAGCCAGGTATTGTAGGAAAGATGCAGGGGCATACTGAGTCCGAGCCTGACACAGACCGCCAACAGGATGATTCCGGCAAGTGTTACCTGCCAGAGGGGCAGACGCCAGCGGTAGAGACTGAGACCGAAGGCTACGGCAAGAATTATAAAGAGTATGGAGGAAGTGGCCGCCGCCGGTTCCTTGACAAAGGTGCTGGCTACCGTAGTGCAGAAGACAGCCACAACCAGAATGAGCATAAACCAGGTAAATACAAGAAAGAGGCGTTTGCCGCTCC
>CAZUMH010000077.1:0-17071 GCA_964621645.1 uncultured bacterium | reverse complement strand
AAAGTAGTACATGAAAATTATTGGAATGCTAACAGATGAAATTAAATATATAATACAATATTAGTTCAGCAGACCGCGACCGCGGATCTGAAGAAAAGTGACTGCCGGTTTGCCCTGTTTAAAACCGTTTGAATACGCTTGAGGATTTTTTTGCAACCATTTCAGAATGCCGGTGTGATACAATACGAAAGATCAATGGGATTGAAGCTGTCGGTCGAATGAGGTTGGGAGGGCCGAATCCTGTCAGGGTAACATCACTGATCTCGGAAAAATGGATGAATCAGGCAACGCAGAGCACGAAAAACCGTATACTATGAAAAACCATGGAGAGCGGCTAATGATAAAAACCATCAAAATGCTGACACGGATATTTCCACTCTGTACAGTACTCTTCTTCAGCGGCGCGGAATTGCGCGCCGAGGACGGTGAACGTCCTTCCATATCCCCGGTCTTCCGTGAAACCGCACCGGTGCTCGACGGCACCATCGAGGCAACTGAATGGGGCAGTCCCACACTTCAACGGCCCTTCATTACCTATAATCCTACCCGGGGGGAAACACTTCCCCAAAAAACCGATGTATGGGTTGCCTACGACCAAAATAATATTTATATCGCCTTCCGCTGTCACGATACCGAACCTAAAAAAATAAAGACATCCGTCACCAGACGCGACCATATGTTCAGTGATGACTGGGTCGGCCTTTCCCTGGACGCTCTCGGCAATCGCCAAAGCTCATACGACCTCTTCGTCAATCCCAACGGGATTCAGGGAGATATCCTCACCTCAGCGGTGAGCGGTGAAGACATGTCTCCGGATTTCGTTTGGGAAAGCGCCGGAAGCGTGCATGCGGACGGGTATGAAGTGGAATTAAAAATTCCCTTGAGGAACATCAGATTTAAAAGCGGCGATTCTGTTAAGATGGGTATTCTCTTCTGGCGCAGGATCAGCCGGCTGGGTACCAGCGGATCATGGCCGGAGATTAAGATGGGAGAGGGAATTTTCAATGTTCACGCCCAAGCAGTGTTCCATGATCTGAACGCTCCGATTATTCTGGAAGTCCTCCCCAGCTTCACCTATGGCGGTCAGGCCGACAGAGTCAGCGACAAGGAATGGAGCGGCTATGACAGACAGCCGGATTTTGGCGTTGGAATCAAATACGGCCTCACTTCGGCGGTGACCGCAGAAGCTACCTACAATCCGGATTTCAGTCAGGTTGAGAGCGACGCTTTTCAGGCGGAGGTGAATCGGCGCTACCCGGTTTTTTACGAGGAGAAACGCCCCTTTTTCATGGAGGGGACCGATATATTCAATTTTTCGATTATCGGGCACGGCAATATGCTCACCGCGGTCCATACCCGTCAGATCGTGGATCCTCTCTGGGCGGGGAAGCTCACCGGCACATTCGGCAAAGCATCACTGGGGATTCTCTCAGCTGGTGATGAATTTCCTGGATACGCCTGGGATGAGGGAGTGAATCCGAATGAAGGAAAACGATCCCTCAATCTGATTGCCCGCGGCAAGTACAGCGTGGGCGGCGACAACTATCTCGGCGCCATTTACAGCGGCCGGGAATTTGCCGGGAGTGACAACCAGGTAATCGGCGGGGACGCTCAGTTCCGGTTTGCCGGAAATCACCAAACAACCTTTTCCGTTTTGCACAGTACGACTGGAGTTGAAAACAGTAGTATTCAGGGGACTGGCATCAATGCCGCATACGGATATCAGACCCGGAATTTAGGTGCGGCAATATCATATGAACATTATGATCCCGGATTCAGCATGTCCTCAGCGTTTATACAGCGAACCGGTATCGACGGCGGCTGGGTGTGGTTCGGCCCCAATTTTTATCCGAATCCTGAAAAAGCCTACTGGCTGAGAAGGATCAGTCCCGAAGTCGTCTATTCCCAAACGTTTGACCTGGTTACCAGAAAACAGGACAGGTACGCCTACGCGGGACTGAACATCAATTTTATCAAACAGGGTAATCTTCATTTCGAAACGGACTATACCGAAGAGTACTGGCAGGGAACTACCTTTAAACAAAAGGGAGTCGTGACATCCGGATCAGTGCAGATGAATAAGTGGCTCTCCCTGGAAGGATCCGCAGCCCGTCGGGGCAGTATCTTCTATTACGGTGATCCAGCCTATCTGGGTTATGTATACGGCGGATCATTCGGTTTTACCCTGCAGCCCGGGAAGAAATTTAACCAGTCGGTATACGGATACTCAGAAACGTTCTACCGCGCCTCGGATGACGCCTATATCTATAATCTCAATATCATCAATACGAGGACAACCTACCAGTTCAACCGCTATTTCTTCATCCGGGCCATCCTGCAGTATAACAGCTACGACAGCAAGCTTCTCACCGACTTTCTCGCCTCGTTCACCTTTATCCCCGGTACGGTGGTCCACCTGGGATACGGCTCCCTCTATGACCGGAGAACCTGGCAGCAAAACGACTGGCAGCTCCACAGTGGTGACCTGATGGAAATCCACCGGGGAATTTTCTTTAAGGCCAGTTATCTCTGGCAGAAAAAGTAGTGATCCAGAGTGGATTGCGAGCCAGTACGCGGAATTGAAATCCAGGAGACCGGAGACGGGAAAAAGAAAGAATAAAGAATAAATTCAATAGGGGATACCTCCTCTGTCCAAAGACAGCCGGGGAGAGAGGAAAATAGGGTGCCCTTCCTGCGGGAAGGGCCGTTTTTTTGTCGTATCCATTTCAGGTACTCGTTCCGTGGTGGCCCAACTTCGATAGCCCGTGATGTGTATCGCAGACCGGCACACTACCCGGTGGGATATATATCCCACAGAGGTAGGCACCCTGGATGGATATCCCGGGCGATCGGTCGTTGAGCCTGACAGGCTCGAATGTCATGGAAACAGGGGTGGAAAAAGAGGGATGATTGTCGTATATTGTGTCCGGTAAATGTATCCCGCAGAATTGTAATCCGAACTATTTAGTTAGGGGAAGACGACCATGAAGAGAACAGTGATAGCCGGGCTGCTGGGGATGTTTGCGGCTGTGTCGCCATTGTCGGCGCAGAATGACTGGGAGAATCCCCAAATAATCGGCATAGACAAGGAGGCGCCCCACGCCACCCTGATGCCCTATGCCGACCTGCAGACAGCGCTTACGGGTGAGAGGAACGACTCGCCCTGGCAGCTGAGCCTGAACGGCAGCTGGAAATTCCACTGGTGCGAGAAGCCGGCGGAGCGGCCGCAGGATTTCTACAAATCCGATTATGATGTTTCCGGGTGGGACGAGATCCCCGTCCCTTCCAACTGGCAGATGCACGGCTACGGCATCCCCATCTATTCCAACGTCCGCTACCCCTTCAAGAAGGATCCGCCCAACATCCAGCATGACTATAATCCAGTGGGTTCCTACCGTCACAGCTTCACCGTTCCCAAGACCTGGGAGGGAAGACGCATCTTCATCCATTTCGATGGAGTGGAGTCGGCCTTCTACCTCTGGATCAACGGCCGCAAGGTGGGCTACAGCCAGGGCAGCAGGGTGCCGGCGGAGTTCGATATCACTGATTTCGTTACTCCCGGCGAAAACCTGCTGGCGGCCGAAGTTTACCGCTGGTCGGACGGCTCCTACCTGGAAGATCAGGATTTCTGGCGCCTCTCCGGCATCTTCCGCAACGTCTATCTCGTTTCGCGGCCGGGGATATTCATCCGTGATTTCTGGGTCAAAACCGATCTGGACGAGCAGTACCGGGACGCGACCTTGAAAATCACCGGCCGGGTAAAAAATCTTTCCCAAACCGGAGTCTACAAACCGACCATCGAGGCCCGCCTCTTCGATACCGCGGGCGCACCCCTGGGAGGAGATCCGCTGGCTGAAAGCAGCGGCTTCTTTGTGCAGCCGGACGGCGAAACGATCATCCACCTGAATGCCCGGGTGACCGATCCCCTGAAATGGTCCGCGGAGAAGCCGAATCTTTACACCCTTGTCCTGACGCTGAAGGACGCCTCCGGCACGGAACTGGAACATCTCTCCTGCCGGGTGGGATTCCGGGATGTTACAATCGCCGGAGGGCAGCTGCTGGTCAACGGCCAGCCTGTCCTGATCAAGGGAGTCAACCGGCACGAACATGATTCCGTCACCGGCCACTACGTGTCCCGGGAAAGAATGATCCAGGATATCACCCTGATGAAACGGCTGAACATCAACACAGTGCGGACCTGCCACTATCCAGACGATCCCTACTGGTATGATCTCTGTGACCGCTACGGCATTTATCTTATCGACGAAGCCAACGTCGAATCCCACGGCATGGGATACAATCCGGAGCAGACCCTGGCTAACAAGCCGGAGTGGCAACGGGCCCATGTGGACCGGATCAAACGCATGGTTGAGAGAGACAAGAACCATCCCAGCGTCATCATCTGGTCCCTGGGGAACGAGGCGGGTGACGGCACCGCCTTCGAGGCGGCGGCCGACTGGATTCACCGCCGGGATCCCTCCCGTCCGGTGCATTACGAGCGGGCCGGCCAGAGAGATTATGTGGATATCGTCTCTCCCATGTATTCCCGCATCGAATCCATGATCCGCTACGCCCAGCTGCCCCAGACGCGGCCATTGATACTCTGTGAGTACGCCCACGCCATGGGCAACGCCATCGGAAACCTGGCCGAGTACTGGGAGGCCATCCGGAGCTATAAACATCTGCAGGGCGGCTCAATCTGGGACTGGGTCGATCAGGGCCTGCTCAAGGTTTCACCCGAGGGGAAAAAGTTCTGGGCCTATGGCGGCGACTTCGGCGATGAACCCAACGACAACAACTTCTGCATTAATGGGGTGGTCTTTCCCGACCGGGAGCTGCCGCCCAAAACCGCTGAGGTGAAGAAGGTGTACCAAAACGTCCTCATGAAAGAGGATGATTTGAATCACGGCAGCGTCTATGTCCATAATGAATCCTTCTTCACCAATCTTTCCGATTATGAAGCCGTCTGGACCCTGAGCCAGGACGGCCGCGTCATCCAATCCGGAATACTGCCGACTCTGGACGTCGGCCCCCGGATGAGCATCTACCTGAACGTCCCTGATTCCACTACGCAGCTGCTTCCCGGCGCGGAGTACTGGCTGCACCTGGGATTCCGCCTCAGCGAGGATACTCCCTGGACTCAGAAGGGGTATGAGGTAGCCTGGGAACAGTTCCGTCTGCCCTGGGAGAGCCCGCCGGCCACTCCGCTGTATCTGGATTCCACCCTGACCCAGACGGTCAGCGAAGCAGAGGGCACCCTTTCCGTAAAGGGCAGTGATTATGCCGTCACCTTCGACACCGGTAAGGGATCGATCCTCTCCTATGTATATCAGAAAACGGAGTATCTGGCCGGAGAGGGAGGCCCCGTGCTCAATACTTACCGGGCCCCCACGGACAACAACAACTATATGAAGAAGCGCTGGCTGGAAGCAGGCCTGAACCGGCTGGCCGTCAAGGAGATATCGCATACGGTGAGCCGGGAGAAAAACCTGGTGGTCGTCTCTTTTCAGATAACCAAGGAAGGCAGGGAAGGCGCGGGATTCAGGCACCATATCACCTATACCTGCTTCCCGGACGGCACCGTCCACCTGCAAAACGAAGTGGCCCCCTACGGTGACCTGCCCATTCTGCCCAAGATCGGCCTGCTGCTGGAGCTTTCCGGCACGCTGGAAACCTTCACCTGGTACGGCCGCGGACCGCTGGAGAACTATCCGGACCGCAAGACCGGATCTCCGGTGGGATTGTATTCCAGCACGGTCACGGATCAGTTCGTCCCCTATGTCCGGCCCCAGGAGATGGGCAACCACGAGGATGTGCGCTGGGCCGCATTGACGGACGGCAAGGGCCGGGGCCTCCTCTTCAAGGCGGACGCGCCGCTTTCGGTCACGGCGCTGCACTTCCGGCCCGAGGACCTGGACAAGGCCGGACATCTGAATGAACTGAATCCCCGGAAAGAGGTCATCCTCTCCCTGGACGGAGCTCAGCTGGGATTGGGCAACGGCAGCTGCGGACCGGGTGTAATCGAAAAGTACCGGCTCTATCCCAAACCGCTGAGTTTCGGCTTCACCATCCGTCCCATTCCCAAAAAAGCGGGCGACCTTGCGGCAGTGGCCCGTTTCGGCCTGCCGAAAGTGACAGACGAATGATCTGAAGTCCCGCGGTGTCAATCCAGGGATATCCAACTCCCAGGGGCCGATACCGACGAAATGGTAAAGCCCCGCCGGCCTGGGTGGCCGGGCGGGGCTTTAACGTCATGAGAGACTGGAGAAAGATCAGTCCAGCTTACAGTACTCTTCTATTTTACCAGCTTGACGTTGATTTTGCTCTCCTGGGTCATGGGCATGGTCATGTTCTGAGCACCGCTGATGGCGATGGTTCCTTCGCTTTGGATGCTGACGGCGGTCTGAACGAACATGCCTTCCTTGTAGGCGAAATACCAGGTCTCGGTCCCCTCCATGTCGCTTTCAAGAGCAACGTTCATGCCTGCCTGTTCGCCTGAGCCTTGGATGGTTCCAGTAACAATCCCGGTTATTTTGACGCATTCTTTGCCGTCAATTGTTTCCAGGGCAGCCAGGGTATTTTTGGTTATCATGATGATGGTCAGGTCGATATTTTCCGCGGCGTGTATGGTATCGTGGGAAGTCCAGGTGTAGCCGATGGGAGCCGGTTCCGAGGGAAGATCCGGGAAAAAGGTTCTCAGACCGTTGGCGGCGTTCTGTTCGCCGCTCATGGGGACCTGGTAAACCAATCCTTCCGTACCGGAGATATCCAGCTCTTTCCCGAGAGGCGAAAGAGTCATGCTGAAACTTTTCCCTTTTATTTGTGACACGTCCGGATTCATCTGACCCGCCATTGAATTGATGGATATTGACATATCGTTGATTGTCAGCCCCAGCATCGTATTGTCTCCTTCTTTGCTCTTGGGAACAACAGTAAGAGAGACATTGCTGCTGGAATTGGTTTCAATAGTGTTTCCATTCATGTCCATAACCTGATTTTGCTCGGCCTTCATGGTGTATTCGCGGGAAACATCCTGCGGCCATTGATAGGTGAGAATCAAACCGGATTTCGGATCGCCCCAGCCGGGTTTGTTGGCGGCGCATCCGGCCAGAATGAGAACGGCCAAAATAAGCAGAAAAACCGTCGTCCTGGCTGTGATGAGACTTTTGCGATGCATATGGCACCTCCTCGCTTGTTTGATGCAATACAGTACGACAATTGATACCTGTTTTGTACGGAACGTATACTAGAAAGTTTAGATTGAAATATATTCAATTATTTTTACAAATCCATCCTTTTTTTCTTTGCAAATCTTTTTCGGAAATAGTATATTGATTTGCCTGCACAAATGTTCTTTAATGTTGAACAAATGTTACATATTCATGATGTCATCCCAGAAAAAATTAGATACGTTGGTAGCGGCGGCCCGGTTCTACTATGAAGAGGAACTGAGCCAGCAGCAGATTGCTGAGCGGCTTCGAATTTCCCGCCCGGCGGTATCAAGACTTCTGCGCCGGGCCAGGGAAGAGGGTATCGTCCGCATCGAGATCCTGGATCCTGCCGGCAGATCGGTCAGGCTGGAACGTGATCTTAGACGGGTTTACGGGCTGACGGAAGCGGTGGTGCTGGCTGGTAATCACGTCGGATTGGAGCAGCTGGGACGGGCCGGAGCCCGGCAGCTGGAGAATCTGGTGCAGGACGGCATACTGCTGGGCGCGGCCTGGGGAACGACGCTACAGATCCTGGCCGGGCAGCTGCGGCCGGTCCCAAAACGTGACGTCCGGGTCGTTCAGCTGGTGGGAGGATTCAGCCGGGGGAGCTACAACACCCACGCTCCGGAGATCACGGGATTGATCGCGGCGGCCCTGGGAGCCGAAGCACTTCTGCTCCCGGTCCCCGCCATCGTTGACAGTCCCGACGTTAAACAGGCCCTGGCGGCGGAGAAGAGTATCGCAGCCACCCTCACGACAGCCCGCGACATCGACCTGGCCGTTTTCTCTGTGGGCGGGTTCTCGGAGAAGTCCACTCTGATGAAGGCGCAGTATTTTTCTCCACAGGAGATCAGAATGCTGAAAAGCTGCAGCGCGGTCGGTGATGTCTGTACTCATATCATCAACGTCCGTGGTGAAACATGCTCTCGGGAAATGGAGGAGCGGACTATCGGTATCGATCTGGAGACGCTGCGCACCGTCCCCCGCCGCCTGGTGGTTGCCGGGGGCAATGATAAAGCGGCAGCGCTCGGAGCGGCATTGGCGAGCGGATTAGTGACGGACCTCGTCACCGATGAGACGACTGCGGAAGCGGTACTGCAATTATATTGAGGAGGATGAGAGATGGAAAAACGGAGCGTACAAGCGACCTTTCTGGCTCTTATGGCCGCCGCCCTGTTAATCGGCGGCTGCGGCAAGAAGGAACTGAGCCAGGATGAACGTATGGCCTGGTGGAGAGATGCCAGATTCGGCATGTTCATCCATTGGGGATTATACGCCATTCCGGCGGGGGAGTGGAATGGCCAGGTCAATCACGCGGAGTGGATCAGGACCACCGCGCAAATCCCTCTGGAGAAGTACGATACATTTCTCTCCCGGTTTGATCCGGTTAAATTCGATGCCGACGCCTGGGTGAAGGCGGCCAAAGATGCCGGTATGAAATATATCGTCATCACCAGCAAGCACCACGACGGCTTCTGCCTCTTCGATTCCAAATATACCGATTTTGATGTCATGTCCACTCCTTTTAAGCGGGACATTATGGCCGAAATGGCCAGGGCCTGCCGCAAACAAGGTCTGAAGATCTGCTGGTACTATTCCATTATGGACTGGCACCATCCCGACTATCTGCCCCGGCGCGGCTGGGAGAAGGATCGGTCCAGTGAAGGCGCCGATTTCAGCCGTTATATTCAATATATGAAAAACGAGCTGCGGGAACTGCTGACCAACTATGGCGACATCGGTGTCCTCTGGTTCGATGGTGAGTGGGAATCAACCTGGACCCGGGAGTACGGATTCGATCTCTATCAGTATGTGCGCAGCCTGCAGCCGGATATCATCATCAACAACCGGGTGGGAGCCGGTCGCAGTGGTATGGAGGGGATGAACAAAGAGGGCGAGTTCGCCGGAGATTTCGGTACGCCCGAACAGCAGATTCCGGCCACCGGACTGCCCGGGGTGGACTGGGAAACCTGCATGACCATGAACGACCATTGGGGCTGGAACAAACACGACAAGAACTGGAAGTCCAGTGAAGATCTCATCCGCAAGCTGGTGGATATCGCTTCCAAGGGAGGCAATTTTCTCCTCAACGTCGGTCCGCGGCCGGATGGAACCCTGCCGCCGGAAAGCCTGGAGCGGCTGGCGGCCATGGGGCGCTGGATGAAAGTGAACGGAGAAGCGATCTACGGCACCCAGGCCAGTCCCTTTAAAAAACTTGCATGGGGAAGGTGCACCCAGAAGAGAATGGGTGATAATTCCCGCCTTTTCCTGCACATATTCGACTGGCCTGCGGACGGCAGGCTGGCGCTGTCCGGTATTTACAATGATCCTCTGGATGCGAAGATGCTGGCCGATCCCCAAAACAGCCTTACGGTCCAGCGGGATGAGGATGCCCTCATCATCACCCTCCCCAACCAGCCTCCCGATACCATATGCAGTGTGGTCGCCCTGGACATTAAAGGGAAACCGGATGTGAGTAATCCTCCTGTCATAGAGGCTGATTTTTCCACCGTTGTCAGCAGCCTGCAGGTACGACTGGTGTCGGACAGGGATAATGTGACCATCCGTTACACACTGGACGGGAGCGATCCGTCGGCCGAGTCACCGGTGGCCGACGCACCAATCACCGTGAAGGAGAGCACCACAGTAGCGGCCCGCTGTTTCCGGGACGGCCGCCCGGTGAGCGGCACCGTCAGCCGCAGATTCATGAAAGTAAACCCTCTGCCGGCACAACAGATATCTCTGCCGCAGCCGGGACTGCAGTATCTCTACTATGAAGGGAATTGGGACAAACTGCCCAACTTCCGGCGGCTGAGTCCGGCAAAATCGGGAGTCTCTCACATCTTCACCCTGCCCCCCGAGGTGAGAGACGAATATTTTGGTGTGGTCCTGGAAGGATATATACAGGTGGATGAAACGGCGGTATACGCCTTTTACACTGATTCCGATGACGGCAGCCAACTCTTTATTGACGGTCATCTGGTAGTGGACAACGACGGCCTGCACGGCCTGCACGAGCAAGAAGGGACGATCGCCCTGGCTAAGGGCCTGCATAATATCAGGGTGGAGTATTTCGAAAAGACAGGCGGAAATGACCTGACCGTCAGCTGGCGGAGCGGCTCCTTTGATAAACAGGAAATCAGCGGCGAAGTGCTTTTTTATTGAGTGCCTGTTAGAGGATGATGGATAACCGAGGCGGGGAAGTCCCAGACTGCTCCCGTCCCTTAGCTGGAATGATAGTGTGACTGAAAGTAGCAGAACATTACCCTGCGGCTACATGGGGCGCATCCTGAGAATTGATCTTTCCTCCGGAGCGATTGAGCCTGAAGCGCTCGATCCCGAACTGGCGAGCCGTTACTACGGGGGCCGCGGTCTGGGAGCGGTCCTGCTTTGGCGCCACTTTAATAATCTGAAAAATCAAAGAGCCGGGGCAGATCCTTTCCGGGATGTCGATCCTCTTTCCCCGGATAATGTAATCATTATCAGCGCCTCGCCCACCACCGGCACACAGTTGCCTACCAGCGGCCGCTTTCATATGAACTACAAATCCCCCCTGACGGAAGCCTACGGCAGTACCAACGCGGGCGGCAAGTGGAGTGTCGCCTTCAAGAAAAACGGGTATGACGCGCTCGTCATCAGCGGCCGGGCCGATCACTCCGTCTATCTGACTCTCCAGCGGGGCCGGGTCAGCATTGACGATGCATCCGAATATGAAACCCTGGACGCGGTTGAGCTGCGGCGGCTTCTGAAAGAGAAATATTCCGGCCGGGCTCAGGTGCTCACCATCGGGGAGGGTGGGCGCCGCGGTTGCCGTTTCGCCGCGGTAATGAGCGACACGGGCAAGGCCCTGGGCCGGGGCGGGGGAGGGGCCGTCTGGGGCTCCAAGAATCTCCTGGCCATCGTGGCGGAAGCCGATCCTTCCGTAACCATCGCGGTGGCGCGGCCCGACTCCTTTGATCCGAATAACAGACACGGTGTCTTCTACCCGGTAAAACTGAAGCTGGACCTGGGCAAGTTCACTAAACGGGAGGATATGTTCGGCATTCTGGCGGCCATGGGTTCCCTGGGCATTCTGGGGATGGTGAACAATTTCGGCCAGCTCATCCACAACAACATGCAAGACACCAGCCACCGGCCGGAGGATGTGGCCAGGATCAACGGAGAGGCGCTGCGCTACCACGCCAGCCGGGCCAAACCCGGAGAAGAACGCATCACTGTCCGGAAGAGCGCCTGTTTTAACTGTCCCATTATCTGCAAGAGAGAGACCACCCTCCTGGACGGGAAAGGAAGAATCATCGAAGAGGGCGAGGGACCGGAATTTGAATCCACCACTCTGATGGGTGCGAACCTTTCCATCTACGACCTGCCCACCATCACCCGGGCCAACAATCTGGCCAACCGCTACGGGCTGGACACTATCAGTCTGGGAGCCACTCTGGCGGCATTTTTCGAACTTTTCGAATATATCAGCGGGAAACAGAAGGCCTCGGATCAGGAGAAGCGGCTGCTGTCGGATACGGCGGCGTTCCGCGAAGAACATGGAGATCCCGGCTTCGGCCGGCCGGAGCTGCTGCTTCCCCTCATCCACCTCACCGGTAAAGCCGAGGGAATCGGCCTCTATCTGGCCCAGGGATCCTATCGCTTCTGCGAGCGTTACGGGCACCCTGAATTTTCCATGAGCGTGAAGAAGCAGGAACTGCCGGCCTATGATCCCCGCACTTCCTACAGTCAGGCCCTCTGCTACGAGATGAACAACCGGGGCGGGGGGCATCTTGAGGGAGGATACACGGCGCCGCACGCCTACTGTGCCGGCTACGCCGAGTGGCCGGCCCGGCGCATCGAAGGAACTCCGCTGATATCCAAGAACGCGGCCCTGAAAAACACGACCCTGGATATCATCGGGGCCTGCGCCTACGGCTCCTTTTCCCTCAGCCTGGACGAGTACGCGGCCATGGTTGAGGCGGTAACCGGCGAGGAGTGCAATGCCGGAACGCTGAAGAAACTGGCCTGGCGGGTACTGACGCTGGAACGGCTCTTCAATCTGCGCTGCGGCCTCAGCTGGGAGGATGACTGGCTGCCCCGGCGCTTCTATGAAGAGACCATCAGCAGCCGTGACGGTGAGGCGGTCTGCGACCGGCGGGGTTTCACTGAGATGCACCGGGAATTTTACCGTTCTCTGGGCTGGAACGATGAAGGAGTCCCGGAGGCGCAGACAATACGGGACCTCGGTCTTGACCGGGTGGCAGACACGGATCTTCCGTCTCCTCCTGCGAATAAACCTGTCCGCTCGGGAAATGGAGAGAAGGAATAAAGAGAGATGAGCCTTAAAGAGCAGGACATACTGTACGAACGGCTGTACCGGGTGGGCCGGGCCATCGGCGTGATCAACGGCAACAACACTCACAGCGGCAACCTTTCTATGCGTGATCCGGTTAACAGGGACCGTTTTTACATTACGGCCAGCGGCTCCCAGTGCGGCGCCTTGATTCCCCAGGATATTGTGCCCCTAACCTTCCGGGACGTGAGCTGGGGGGACGGACGCGCCTCCACCGAATCCACCATCCACCGGCGGGTTCTCTCCCTGCCCGGAGTCAACTCGGTGGTGCACGCCCACTTCATCAACACGGCCGTGATCTCCTTCGACACCAGGGAGAAGCGGCTCTTCCTCGACTATCTGGGAGAGGATGAAAAAGGGAGAGAGGAATTTCTCTTCCGGCCCCTGGATCTTGAGGGAACGGGCCGTCTGGGCGGTGTGCGGGTGGGGAGTTATGACCAGCCGGTCGGATCGGCCGAGATGGAGGAGCGTATCCCCGCATACCTCAAAGAGGATAAGCTCACCATCGTGCGGGGGCACGGATCCTTCGTGCGGGCCGCATCTCCGGAAGAGGCACTGCACCTGATGACCGTGCTGGAGACCAGCGCCGAGATCGCCATCCATCTGAGAAGAAGGGGAATGGACGTGGTGCAGACAGGCGCCCTCCTGGCGGGCCGGAAGGCCTTTCCTCACCGGTTCCCTCGCTTCGAAGATCAGGATCACTCCCGCCGGGAGGTCAGCGACGAGACCGTGATCGACGATTTCCGACAGCGCCTCGTCTATAATTACGAGAACAGGCTGAGCGCTTTCGGAAGCGGTTCCATGAGTCAGAAGATATCGGCCGGGGTGATGATCTACTGCCCCCTGGGAGCCGTCCCGGCAGGCTTCGACTTTCCCCTGATCCGTTCCGATCTGAATGATAATGAGGCTGACAGCCTCGATCTGCGGCTCCATAAACTCATCTACCGGGAAACCCATCAGAACACCTGCATGATTACGGTCAGCCCTCTGGCAACGGCCGAGGGGACGGCGGTGCTCAGAGATCTGACCGGAGAAAATCCCCTGACCGTAACAGACCTCTCCCTTTCCTACGGGACGGCGGGCCATCCGGTCATCAAACCCATCGACGCGGAAGCCATCTACCTCAATCCCCGCCTGGGTCTGGTGGACCCGGGACAACTGGGGCGGCTGACGAAGGAAAATCCCATCCTCAATATGCTGCGCTGGCACAAGGGGTGCTGTGTGGTGGCGGGATACGGGGTCATCTCCACCGGGGAAACCACCCTGGAACAGGCGGCCCACAACGCTTCTTCAGCCGAAAGGATCGCCCGTTTCCGGGCCGAGGTATTTATCAATGAACAGACGGCGGGGGGGCCTCCTGTCTCCCTGTTTGAACCGTGATCCGAATCCAGGAGATGCCATGACCAGAATGTTCCCTGTCCTTTTTCTGCTGTTATCACTGCCTTTCACGGTGAATGCTCAGCGTCAGAACATCACGGATTTTGTCGATCCCTTTATCGGCACGGAGGAGATGGGTCACACCTTTCCGGGCGCTGCCGCCCCGTTCGGGCTGGTGCAGCTCAGTCCCGAGACGGACACGCTGCTCTACAGTTATGGCCGGGGTTATAATCCCGGCGTTTACCGCTATTGCGCCGGATATCAGTATGACGATTCCACCATCACCGGATTCTCCCATACTCATTTCAACGGCACCGGCCATTCCGATCTGGGCGATTTCCTGATCATGCCCATGGTGGGCCGGCTTCACCTTAATCCCGGAACCGCCAATCATCCCGAAACAGGGTACCGTTCCCGTTTCTCGCACGAGAGGGAAAAGGCCTCGCCGGGGTACTATGCGGTCCATCTCGATGATTATAATATCGAGGCCGAGCTGACAGCAACCGAGCGGGCGGGACTGCACCGCTATACCTTCCCCGCGTCCGATTCGGCCCATGTCATCCTCGACTGCACCAGCGGCATTTACAACTACGAGGGCAAGGTGGTCTGGTCCTGGCTCAGGATGGAAAACGACACCCTGGTCACTGGCTACCGGCAGACGGAGGGCTGGGCCAGGGACAGGCGCCTCTATTTCGCCATGGCCTTTTCCAAGGCGCCGCTCCGGTACGGCTTTGTCGACAAGGACAAGCCCCTGTACCGGGGATTCTGGCGCAAGTTCGCCCAGGATGACAACTTTCCGGAACGGGCCGGAAAAGAGCTTGTGGCCCATTTCGATTTCGTCACCGGAGCGGGTGAGGCGGTTCTGGTAAAGTTCGCCCTTTCGGCGGTGAGCAGCGCCAACGCAGTCGAGAATCTGGAAAAGGAGATACCGGACTGGGACTTTGACCGGGTGCGGCGGGAGACCGGAGAGAAATGGTCCCGGGAACTGGGCCGCGTGCTCATCGAGGCCGACGATCGTACCATGATTAATTTTTATACAGCTCTTTATCACGCCTTCCTCAGCCCGGTTGTCTATTCCGATGTCAACGGCCAGTACCGCGGGCTGGACCAAAACATCCGTAAAACGGACGGCTGGACCGACTACACCATCTTTTCACTCTGGGACACCTACCGGGCCCTTCATCCTCTCTTCACCATCCTGCAGCAGCAGCGGACCAATGACATGATCCAATCCATGCTGGCCCACTATCAGGAGAGCGTGCACCATATTCTGCCGGTTTGGTCCCACTACAATAATGAAAACTGGTGCATGATCGGCTACCACGCCGTGCCGGTCATCGCGGACGCCTATCTGAAAGGTATCCGGGATTACGATGTCGACCTGGCCTTTCAGGCGGTTGTGGCCAGCAGTAATTACGATCCCTATGACGGCATCGGGGCCTACCGGCGCTACGGGTACGTGCCGGAGGATCTCAGCGGCAATTCGGCCTCGAAGACGCTGGAATACGCCTACGATGACTGGACCATCGCCCGGTTCGCGGAGGAGCTGGGCCGCAAGGATATAGCAAAAAAGTATCTGAAGCGGGCCGCTAATTACCGCAATATCTTCGATCCGGCCACCGGGTTTCTGCGGGCCCGCCTCTCGGACGGCGGTTTCAAGAGCAATTTCGATCCCATGAGCACCCACGGCCAAGGCTATATTGAAGGGAACGCCTGGAACTACTCGCTCTACGTGCCCCAGGACGTGGCCGGGTTCGTCCGCCTCATCGGCGGTGAAGACAAACTGGAGGCCTGGCTCGATTCCCTCTTTGTCATGAGCGTGGCCGATGAGAGCATCGCCGCCAACGAGGACATCACCAGAGAGGGCATGATCGGGAATTACGTGCACGGCAACGAACCAAGCCATCACGTGGCCTATCTGTATAATTACATCGGCCGGGCCTACAAGACCCAGACCCGGGTGCGGCAGATCATGGATACCATGTACCGGCCCGAGCCGGACGGCCTTTGCGGCAACGATGACTGCGGCCAGATGTCCGCCTGGTACATCTTCAGCGCCCTGGGCTTTTACCCTGTCTGCCCCGGGAGCAACCAGTACGTCATCGGCTCGCCGGCCGTGGAACAGGCGAACATCAATCTGGAGAACGACCGGGTTTTCCGGGTGCGGACTGATAACTTTTCCGAAAAGAATGTCTACCTGCAACAGGTATTTCTCAACGGCAAATCGCTGAAGAGGAACTGGATCAGCCATACTGAAATCATGAACGGCGGAGAACTGCGATTCATCCTGGGGGATACCCCCAATAAAACATGGGCCGGAGGTAATGATGAACGCCCCCTCTCCATGAGCCGCCGATAATTCTTATATAGTGGAGATGAGACATGAATACATCCAGAAACACCGATTCCGGACAAGCGCTGAACCGCTTGCGCCGGGACCTTCCCAAGATCGGGATTCGTCCGGTGATCGACGGCAGACGGAAAGGGGTACGGGAAGCTCTGGAGAATCAGACTATGACTATGGCGAAGAACGCCGCCAGGTTTCTATCCGAAAACCTGCGCCACCCCTGCGGCCTGCCGCCGGAGTGCGTTATCGCGGATACCTGTATCGGCGGAGTAGCCGAGGCCGCCGGCTGCGCCGAGAAGTTCAGGCGGGAAGGAGTCGGCCTTTCCATCACCGTTACTCCCTGCTGGTGCTACGGCACGGAGGTGATGGACGATGATCTTCTTATGCCCAGGGCGGTCTGGGGGTTCAACGGCACGGAGCGGCCCGGCGCCGTCTATCTGGCCGCGGCCCTGGCCGGATACAGCCAGAAGGGTCTGCCCGCCTTCTCAATCTACGGCCGGGATGTGCAGGACGCCAATGACGAATCCATCCCCGCGGATGTGGGAGTAAAACTGCTCGCCTTCGCCAGGGCCGGTCTGGCTTTAGCCCGGATGCGGGGCAACTCCTACCTCTCGGTGGGATCGGTATCCATGGGCATCGCCGGATCGGTGGTGGACGATCACTTCTTCCAGGAGTATCTCGGGATGCGCAATGAATACGTGGATATGAGCGAACTGGTGCGCCGCATGGAAGAAAGCATCTTCGATCCAAAAGAGTATGAAAAAGCCGCGCAGTGGGTAACGGCTCACTGTCCCGAAGGGG
>CAZUMH010000076.1:0-17097 GCA_964621645.1 uncultured bacterium | reverse complement strand
GAAAATGGAGAACGAAGTAAACGCCACCGCTGCGGGTATCATCGTGGACATTCGTTACAAAGAAGGGGAGTCGGTGAATCAGGGCGATCCCCTCCTTATCCTGAAACCGGCGGAGGGCTGAGATGGAGGTCTTCAGTCAGATTGTCCGGATGACCGGCTTCGCCAATATATCTCTGGGCAATATTATCATGATCGCGATGGGATGTCTTGCTATCTACCTTGCCATCGTGAAGCATTATGAGCCCCTGCTCCTGCTGCCCATCGGATTCGGGGTGATCGCCGGGAATATCCCCTCCCTGCAAACCCTGCCCATCGGGGTTTATGATACGGTGGCCAATGGTTTCTCTCAGAACAGTGTCTTCAGCATCATCTATTTTGGAGTCACCTCCGGTATCCTGCCGCCGCTCATTTTTTTGGGAATCGGAGCCCTGACGGATTTTTCCTCCCTTATATCAAATCCCAAGGCCGTGCTTTTGGGAGCGGCGGCTCAGCTGGGCATTTTCGGCACCTATCTGGGAGCCCTTCTCTTAGGTTTTTCAAATCTTGAGGCGGCCTCTATCGGTATAATCGGGGGAGCGGACGGTCCCACTTCCATTTTTATATCATCTCAGCTTGCCCCCCATCTTTTAGGGCCCATTGCCATTGCGGCCTACTCCTATATGGCGCTGGTGCCGCTCATTCAGCCTCCTATTATGAAAATCATGACCACCAACCGGGAGCGTACCATCCGAATGAAGCCGCCTCGCAGTGTTTCAAAACGCGAGAAGATCATTTTTCCCATAGTAGTAACCATCGTCGCCGCTCTTATCGCTCCGGGGTCACTCTCGCTGGTGGGAATGTTAATGCTGGGAAATCTTTTAAAGGAGAGCGGCGTGACCGAGCGGCTGGCGAAATCCATGGGCAATGCCCTGCTGGATATCTGCACCGTGCTGCTCTCTTTCGCCGTCGGGGCCAGCACCCAGGCCACCCGCATAGTGGAAGGGGTGAATGTAGGCTTTCTCACTCCCAAATCCATCGGCATTTTCGGACTTGGGCTCCTCTCTTTTATGGTGGCCACTTTCGGAGGTCTCCTTTTCGCCAAGATCATGAATCTGTTCCTGAAAGAAAAAATCAATCCTCTCATTGGAGCCTCCGGGGTTTCCGCCGTACCTGACTCGGCCCGGGTGGTGCAGAATTTCGCGCTCAAATATGACAAGGATAATCATTTGTTAATGCACGCCATGGCTTCCAATGTGTCGGGAGTCATCGGATCGGCGATTGCAGCCGGAGTGTTCCTGGGAATATTCCGCTGACATACAGACAGCGGGCCTGGCAAAGATCCACCGTTTAATCTGCCGGGATCAACAAGATCCTTATTTTTCAATATAAACCTGGAAGCAATCATGTCTTTCGCCTATTGGATATCAGGATTGAACCGGAAGAGAAAATGGGAGATTTTCCTGCGGGAAATGGCCCCGGGTGCCGAGACCACGGTGCTGGACGTGGGTTTCCAGGAAAAGGAATATTCCGATACGGACAACTACATTGAGAAACACTATCCCTATCCCGCAAATCTGACCGCTTTAGGAATCGATGCCCCGGCCGGATTCAGCGAGCGGTATACCGCCGTGCGGGCAGTACATTACGATGGTGACATTTTTCCTTTTCAGGACGGAGAATTCGATATCTGCTGGTCCAATGCAGTGATTGAACATGTCGGAGGCAGAGAGAAACAGCTGCTTTTCCTCAGGGAAATCAAGCGGGTTGCCCGCAGAGCCTTTTTCACGACACCCAACCGTTTTTTCCCTGTCGAGGTGCACACGAGAACTCCTTTTCTGCACTACCTGCCGAAAAAAAGCTTCGACACCTATCTCGTTCGTACCGGTAAGGAATGGGCCGCGGGGGATTATATGAGACTTCTTTCTCTTAGGGAATTGTCTTTCCTTCTGAATGAGGCGGGAATCAGCGGGTACCGGATTATTACGAACAGGTTTCTTTTCTGTCCTCTCGATTATATCGTCATCATATGATTATGGCTTCCCTCTTCGCGCGGCTTTCCAGCGTCTTTTACCATTAACAGCTGAATGTGATTTTTCCCTGTTCCGGAGTATTTACAGGAGAGATGATGAGCATCGGTTCATGAGGATGCGATCCCGGAGTAATGGCGATTCCAGCCTGCCGTTTTCCGGGGATGAGCGTGGGAGAATATATATCCACTGAAATGAAAGGTTGTCAGGATTCCCGCTTCCTCTGGGACAGGAGGATGACATCCTTCAGCTCTCTGGTATCCCGGGCCTTCATCCACTTCCTGTTGAAATCGGGTTCCTGCACGATTTGGGCGATTGACATGAGCGCCCGCAAGTGATAGTTGCGATGGTCCACGGTTCCCACCAGCACAAACATGGTCTGCACCTTTTCTTCGGCGCAGGAGAAGAAAATGCCTTCGCGGGAGCGCACCAGCAGGATATCGAATTTATTCTTTCCGGAAATGATGATGTGGGGAATTGCCAATCCCGGTTTGATGACGGTACAGGACTGTTTCTCCCGTTCCTGAAAGAGAGAAAATAGCAGTTCCCTGTCCAGATCAAGCCGTTCCGACAGGATCTCGGAAAGCGTGCGGAAGACGTCGTTTATGGGAGGACTGCCCTCGAGATCCAGAACTTTACACTCTTTTATCAGCCGGTCGAAGCGGTCCTCGATGATTTCGTCCCGTTCAATGACGATTTTTTTTAACTCTTCCCCCAGGGTTTTTGTCTTCAGTTCTCGAGCGGTGATCCGCTCCACGACATGCATGATGGCCGCCGTTCGTTTGACTCTGCGCTTGGAATAGAACCAGTAGCTTAAAAGGCCGAGGAGAAAGAAGATCAGAGCGCTGAGCAGGGGGACCGGCCCCATTTCGACAAGAAGAAAACCGTAGAGAATCACTGCCAGAATAGGAGTGACAGGATAGAGCGGCACCGTGAACTGGGGCCGGTAATTTTGAATGCGGCTTTCCCGCATAATCAGCACCGAGATATTATCCATGATAAAGAGGATAATCATCAGGGTGGAGGCCGTCTTGACCAGATTCTCGATACTGAGAAAAATAATGACCAGGATCATAAACCCGCTCGTCAGAAAAATGGCGAGGTGCGGCGTTTGGAATCTTCCGTGCAGGCGCGATATAAAATCCGGCAGCAGTTTATCTCTGCTCATGGCCAGCGGGGAGCGTGAGGCGGTCAGAATACCGGAGTTGGCGGTGGTGATGAAGGCGGTGATGGCAGCCGCGGCAAGCATAATTGTCCCGAATTTTCCCATCACCCGGTCGGCTCCGAGAGAAAGAGGTGTCAGGGAGCCTTCCAGATCGCTCCCGGCTACAATACCCACGGTGACCCCCACGGCCAGGATGTAGAGCAGCGTGACGATAAAGAAAGCGAGCAACATCCCGAGAGGGATATTCTTGGAGGGATTTTTCACTTCTTCGGCGACGGAGGCGATTTTTGTCAGACCGCCGAATGAAACGAAGACCAGACCGGCGGTGGAAACGATGGACCACAGACCCTTGGGCATGAATGGGACATAGTTGTCCGGATGGGTAGAGATGAATCCCCGTCCGATATAGAGCACCAGAATGGCGATGAGGATGAACACCAGGACTATTTGTAATTTACCGGTGAATTTCACACTAATGAGATTTGAGAAAGTGAAGATGATACAGGCCGTTACCGCAATAAATTTGATCTCGAATAAGGTGATGTCCGGTTTGATAAGGACGGCAAAGGCACCGATGCCCACCAGGGCGAAGGCGCTCTTCAGGCTGAGGGAGAACCAGTTCGCCAGACCGCCGAAAGTGCCGAAAGCCGGCCCCAGACTCCGCTCGATGTAAAAGTAGGTGCCTCCCGATTTGGGCATAGCCGTGGCCAGTTCCGCCTTAGCGAAGAGGCTGGGAAGTACGAGAATACCGGCCAGTATGTAGGAGAGAATCATGGCCGGTCCGGCTTTCGCATAGGCCAGTCCGGGCAAGACGAAGATACCGGAACTGATCATTGCTCCGGAGGCTACCGAGAAGATTCCCAAAAGATTCAGTTCTTTTTTCAATCCCATCGGGAGTACTTCGGACTTTTATTAACAGGGTTATTGAAAATGCTTTCTCCTAATATAAAATATTCCGCCGGAAATACAAGCGATACCAGCATCCCGGTCGGAACAGGGGGACAGATCCGGCAGGTAAGGATTCTCTTACTGGTTCTGCCGGGCCCGATAGAGGCTGTCGATCTCAGCGAGACTGAACCTGACGCTGACGATATAGGGCTCCTTCTTCTTCTCCCAGTGGCCGTAGGTGGTACCGACGATGGTGGAATCCGGGAGTACTTCCACGCCGGGATAGGCGCAGTCCCAGGAGTGCTTGTTGTCCATGAGACGGACGCGGTACTGTCCCTCCTTTCCTTCGACGATATCCTCATAGGTGCCTACCCATCCGACCCAGTCCCCTTGGGTCGGCGATTCACCCGCCGTGTCCCGAAAGGAGATGAAGAGACGTCCGTCGGGCGTGTACCGACCCGTATGACGGTCCCCGGTGAGAGCAGCCGGCAGTTCCCGGGGGGCGGTCCAGGTTTTCCCTTCATCATTGGAGAACATCACGAAGGAGTTGCGGACCCGCCTGTTTTCCCGCAGAAGCACGGCGAGCTGATTGCCGTCCGGAGAACGGATGATCCCGGGTTCACAGAGGTGCACGCTGTCCGATGTGAATACCTCCCGCGGATGAGACCAGGTGAGCCCTCCGTCCCGGGAAAAGGTGGCATACAAGGTCATGATCCCTATCGATTTTCCTTCCCCCTTGAAGAAACGGCCGTCGTCATGAAACATGGCCAGGTAGTTACCCTTTCCGGTTCGCAGCGGCACACAGCCGGCCATGGCTACGATGCCGCCCCATTTGCCGATGGGAGCGAGAGGGCTCCAGGAAACCCCGTCATCCTCCGAGACAGACATGCGGATCGGATAAAGGCCCGAAAACAGGATGAGCCGTCTGACTCCATGAGCGTCCACCGTCCTGTAAATCGTCGGAACTTCCTGAGACGTGGACCAGTTGGCGGGAACGGGCAGCCGTCCGCTCCAGGTGCGGCCGCCGTCTTCGCTCCTCTTGTAGACGATGGCACCGCGGCCGTGTCCCTTGGGATAGACGGCGAGCATAGTACGTCCGTCTTCCAGAAGAACAGTGGTGGGATGTCCCAGGTACTGGCCTTCTTCCCGGTCCACAATGACCTGTCTTTTTTTATCCCCTGAAAGATCGATAACGGGGATGGTATAGCCCCGCGGCAGCGGACCGGCATCCTTGATTTCCGTCCAGAATGATCTGGTTTCGCTTCCGGTTCCGCATACGGAAATTATCAACAGCAGGAGTAAAAGAGATGAAACCGGTGGCAGCAGGCGGGTTTTGTCACGGGAGGATCTTTCCCTTTTGGCCCGGTGAATCAGCAGAGGATCGCCGGAGCGTAATGATTTCAGTAATGACATGTCTGATCCTATATCAAATGAAAATTCATTCCTTGGTATTATTGATTCGGGATGGCGGCAGTTGACTCATTATTGACCTGACTTTGATGAAAACATCACAATATGACTTGGACCGTCAAGCACAGATTTTTCATTCCGGATATGAGAGAGTAATCCGTATAGTCCCGTACGGGCTGTCATCTCAGCAGACTCACCACTTCCCGCTGAATGGAAGGATTCCCTGCAACGATATAGCCGCTCTCCAGAAATTCTTTTCCCCCCTCGAAATCCGAAACCACTCCGCCCGCTTCCCGTAAAATTATCACTCCGGCCGCGACATCCCAGGGTTTCAGTTTCATCTCCCAGAAACAGTCGAAAATGCCGCAGGCGGTATAGGCCAGATCCATCGCCGCGGAGCCCATACGCCGCATGCCGCCGCACCGTTTTAGCAGCGAGGCAAAAAGACCGGCGTAGTGATCTACCAGATCGGGAAAACGCCAGGGGAATCCGGTTGCCAGGAGAGCTTCCTCCAGTTTCATCGTTGATGTCACGCTGATTGGCTGATCGTTGCGAAAGGCTCCTTTGCCTTTCTCGGCATAAAACAGGTCCTCCAGCGCCGGATTGTAAATGACTCCGGCAATGAATTCTTTCCCCTGCATCAAGCCAATGGAAACGGCGAACATGGGGATGCGGCGCACGTAGTTGGCGGTGCCGTCCAGAGGGTCGATAATCCAGGAGTAGGAGGATTGAGCCTCGCTGACTCCTGATTCTTCAGCCACGATAGCGTGATCAGGAAAGGTTTCATGAATCCTCCGGATTATTTCCTCTTCGGAGCGGCGGTCCATTTCAGTGACAAAGTCTCCCTTGCCCTTGAGGTCGATCTGGTGTAGAGCACCATAGCCTTCCATAAGCATCTTACCGGCAGCCCGGGCCGCGTCCAGCGCCGCATCCAAGAATCCTTTCCCTTTGCTGTCAACCGCCGTATCGGAGCTTTTCATTCGAATTCTCCCGTCAGGGTGAATCCGGCCCAATCGGCCGGCTGTCCGCTGAGATGATCACGGACCCAGAGCTGAGCCTGTCGCAGTGCCTCCGTCTTGGACATCCCGCTTTTCAGGTAACGGTAAAATCGTTTTAACAGGACGGCCGTGGACAGATCATCAACTTTCCAAAGACTGGAAATGAAGGAGGGCGCTCCGGCGTAGATAAATCCGCGGGAAAGCCCGATAATATCATCTCCACCGGCAATTTTTCCCAAGCCTGATTCACAGGCGCTCAGGGTGACCAGACAACAGCTCAATTTCAGGTTAAAAATTTCCGTGACCTCCAGCCGGCCGTCTTCCTGTTCCCCGGGGTTAAGCAGCAGGGAGGAGAAGAGCGGTGCCTGGTCGTTAAACTCGGCGTGACAGGCAAAATGGAGTATATCAAAATTTCCGGCCTTTCTCTTGACAGCGGCTTCGCTTGCGGCTGAGCCCGAGAGCACCTCCACCTGTTCATATGTTCGTTTGAGAGATGCGACCTCCATGTCCGCGAAAGGCAGATCAAGATCGGTATCCTGCTGAGGATTACTGACGGCCAGAATGGCGGGATCCTTCGGCATTGGACTGGCTGCGGCTCTGTCGTGACAGAATTCCAATATCGTTGCACTGGGAGCCAAAGAAACAGAGAAACGGTCGATGAGATTGACGCCGTCCTTGTCCTGAAGGGCGGCGAAGGGGCAGTAGTGCAGGACGGTATGGGGAATAATGACCAGACGGGTTGCTCCCCGGAGTCGTTCTTCGGCCGGGCTGATGAGCACTTCGTAGAGATGCAGGGCTTCCTGATCCGAGGTGAGACGGGTGGCAATGCGGTTGCGGAAATTCCGTATCAGTTCCGTCAGGGAAGAATCCACCACACTGACTTCCCGGCAATCGACTCTTCTCCGGTCCACTGACCAGATGAAGAGGTGGGTCCCCTGCTGAAAGTATTCCAGCAGCAGGGTAGAATCCGGCAGGATATCCTGTATCTGTTTGATGGTTGCCGGTTTGATGCTTAAAATCGAGGCGGCGCGAGGGTCCTGTGTCTGAACGGATGTGATAAAACGGCCGTAACGTTCCTCCAGTCCCGCAAGACGCTTCTGCAGATCCGTTTCGTTCAACCTGTCGGGCAATCCTTCCTTGTCAGCCGCGGCAAGCAAGGTGCGGGTCTGACCGATAGAATCCCGCAGAGCTCGCTCCCGCTGCAGATTTTCCCGGCTCAGGCCGGGTAAAAGAGTGCCGCCTCCCAGGATATCCAGGAAACTGCGTGATTTTGCTCTTTCGGCATATTCGAAGGCTTCCGGGGACCGGTCTCGTTTTATCAGGTAGTCGATAACGTCGGCGTAGAGATCCATTTTGTCTTCCAGGAAGCCCTGTTTAAGCGTTTCTGCTCCCAGACCTCCCCGGAGAGATTCCACTATTTCTACCGCCCGGCGGTAATCCTCTCTAGCGGCTTGAGCCTCATTCGCCTGCCGGTTTACCTGGGCCCGCTGCCAAAGGAGGCGCCATTCAAGATCCGGAAGGGCTCGATTGCCGGTCAGGATCAGGCCGCTGTCCAGATAGGCGATGGCCGTACCATGCTCGCCAATGTCTTTGTACGCTTGACCCAGGCCGTAATAGGATTGCACCTCGTTACGGATATCATTCAGATCACGGGACAGCTTGAGGCTGCGTTGCAGAAGGGGGATCGCTTTTACCGGGAATCCCAGGCGCACCTGCAGTAAACCAAGGTTGCGTGACGAGTAGGCCAGTCCCGATGTCGATCCCGTGACAGAATCAATAGCTGCGGATCGGATGAGCAGCGACTGGGCCTGTGCCAGCCGGTTCTCTTTGATGTACAGGAGGCCCAGGTTTTTCAGAATAGTGGAACGATCCGCCTGATTACCGGCGGATTCCGCCAGAGCCAGGGCCTGGTTCAAGAGGCGGTGTGCTTCTTCATGTTCACCGGTGTCCATTTTTATCAGGCCCAGAGTGGAGTAGCCGACGCTGAGCAGTTTTGTGTCGTTCAATTTCCGGAAGATGGCCAGGGCTTCTTCCTGGCGGATTACCGCCTGCCGCAGATTTCCGCTTTTCCAGTAGACATTGGCCAGATATTGCAGGCCTTGAGCTTCCTGTCTGGATTGACCAAGTCGATGGAAGAGATCGACCCCTGTTTCCTGGTGCTTGATTGCTTTTTCATAGCGGGTAAGCCGTTCTTCCGCCAGGCCTAAAAGCTGATATCCCGAAGCAATCTCAAACAGCAGTCCGGATTGGTCTTCCCCCTGTTCCAGGATTCCCAGACCTCGAGCCAGTACTTCCGCCGCAGGAATATAGCGATCTCCTTCCAGTAGAATCCGCCCCTGACGGATAAGGGTGCGTCCCGTCTCCAGTTCCATTCCCAGACTGGTATAGAGGCTGCAGGCACGGCTGGTCCAGGTTACGGCCTCATCCCTCCGTTGAGCCACATTAAGAAGCATGGCGATTTCCCGGGAGGCTTTTGCCTCTTCGAGTCGATCACCCTGCTGAACAACCATTTCGATATACTTTTTCTGGGCCTGCAGGGCCTCTTCCAGACGGCCTTCCCGCTGATAGAAAACGGCCAGGTTCTGCTGGCCCGTAAGAATGTCATCCTCCAGTCCCTGGTTCTGCGCGAATGACTGCAGCTGTATTTGGTAATCAGCGGCTTCGCTCCAGAGATTACCTTGAATGGATGCTGAAAGAGAGAGAGTAAGAATATTATAGGTAAGCGTCGAGTCCCCCAGAAGATGGGACATATCGAGAGCCTCCTGATAGAGCCGGAGCGCTCGTTTGAATTCGCCCTGCTGCTCATATCCCTGGGCTTCACGGACCCTGAGCAGCAGATTGTCGGCTGCGAACCGGAGCCGTTCCTGCGGATTCATTCCCTGGAATCCGATAAGCTGGTATCCGGCCCATTCTTTAGGCGCGGAGAGGCTGTCCCGTACGGCACGTTGTGCCAGCATCATCGCCTGGAGGGGCGAGTTGCCGGCCAGGTCACGATAAAACACGCTGTTCATAATATTGGCGGCTCTCCGGTCGACGGGCCAGAGACGATTAATCATGGTAGGGACACCCGTGTAGAGCAGGCTCCAGTAAAAGGCCAGCGGTCCTTCCCAGCTGGAAGGCGCTCCATCCGCTCCCGGCGGGATGATGAAGAGGGCTGCGCGGATATCTTTGTCCATAAGTTCCCAGGCGTGCAGATAGCCGTCTGTACCGGTATCATGGAAGAGAACAAAGGAGGATCTAAAGGGATCGTAACGGTTGAAACGGCACCAACGTTCCAGCTGTACGAGGTGGGGAGAGACCAGCGAGCGTGAGACCGCAGCTTCCGTGGCCTGACCGCTTCCCAGAAGTATTGTGGTTTTTTCCAGAGACGTATTCATCTGAGCGGCGATGGGGGCGTCACTGTTTTCTCCAACGAACAGTCCATTTCTCAAACCTGCCTTTCGCCGCTGATATGAGAGCGTAATAGCGGTCAGGGAGGGGAAGAGATTGATTTCGATACTGTCCGTTCCGAGGAACTGGAACGACAGGGCGGAGAAGGGAATACGCCAAAGGTCACGGTCCGGTATTATGCTGAGCCGCTTTTTCCCTCTGATCCAATCCTCTGCCGGCTTGAAAAGTGTCTTCCCCAGCAGATCCAGAGCCGGCCCTGTTTCACCCGCACCACGTTCCCGGTTCATCTCTTGTATCAGCGCAAGAATATCACCTCGACCGGCCGGGATGGACCGCACCTGCAGACTATTTGAATCCAGCAGCCAGAGCAGGGTGGTATCCTTCTCCGCCAGGTAGATCAGAACGCCGTCTCTGTCATGCAAAAGGGAACGAACCGGGGAAAGCGAAAGATTGGAGACACCGGCCAGATGAGCCAGGACCGGATCTTCCTGTTGCAGTTCCTTGCAGATCTGCTTGTATTCCCCGCTTAATGATGAAAATTCCCGTTCCAGTTCACGAAGTTGAGAAAGGGGAGCCTTGTTTCTCCTAGCCGTCTGTATTTGTAGATTATCCTGGTAGCATCGCTGCCTCAGATAGAGCAGATTTCCCCAGATGATCTTGTGGCGTTCCCGTTTAAAGGTGAGCGGTCGCCAGACTAAAAGTTCGCTGAGCCGCCGGCGCAGACCCCGTTCCAACGTGAGCAGCCCCGCTTCAGGCTTGCCCTGGTGTGCCATAAAAGCGGCGCCGTCCGCATAGAGCTGAAAGCGTCGTTCCCGGCCGGCAACGAATTCTTCATCACCTATCTCTGAGACAGGGACGGCCTCCAACTCATCCATGGCCAGCCGGTAATCGACGAGAGCTTCTTCTCCGGAATCCTGCTGCAGGCCGGCTCGCAGATAATTGATTCGCCAGAGGAGGTCCTCTTCTCCGGCTCTGGAAAGGAGAGAGAGACTGCTGTCTGCCAGCTGCAGGGCCGTTGTTGATTCGCCGGTTTTTTGGTAAAGGCGGGCCTGGGTGGCCAGGATCATTCCTTTTTGCCGCGCTTTACGGGCCCGGGGTAGGGCGGCCCGAAAGGACGAGTCCGCCTGCAGGCTGTACTCCAAAGCCCTGAAAGCCGAGGATAAGGGATCGCCGTCTTCACTCAGTTCATTTTCTGCCAGACGGGTCAGAAGGGATCCCCTCAAAGCCAGGAGCCGTGATTTTTCCCCGTCATTAAGGGGCGGATCGAAGCGTTGACGCAGTTCCTCGTCGCAGACGGTGATGGTCCGGTGCAGTTGGGCCAGACCGCTGCTGTCTGCCGGCTGATTGAGGCAGGCGTTTGCCAGGTTGTCCAGATTGATGAGGCGGCCGATCCGGTCCTTGCGTTTGCGACTTTCCTGGAAGGATTCCAGAAAGTAGTTCCAGCTTTGGCTGAAATCCGCGGATTTGAAGGCGAGCACGCCCAGGCGGTTCAATGAGATGCGCCTGGCCAGCCGGTCGCCGGATTTTTGGAAGAGAGTGAAGCGTTTCTCTTCGTACTCTTTGGCCCGATCGAAGAACTTTTGATTTTCATGACTGCTGCTGATGAGACTGTATACGAGCGCGGCTTCGTCGGCCGTGGTCAACCCTTGAGAAGAGGCGCCGCCGATTTCTTCCATGCTCCAGACCGGAATGGAAAAACCGAGGATTTCCACTCTCAGAGCGTTGCGGTACGACCGTTTACTGCTGATACCGATTTGTTCAAGCAGTTTCTCTGCCTTATAGGCATTCTCCAGGACCAGATCGGGTTCTCCCAGAAGGTGGTAGTTGTATGCCGCGTTGCGATACTCCTGTTCAGCGCTTTTGAGACGGGATTCAGCCTCATCCTCCCGGGCCAGCGTTTCATAGATGGCGATGGCATTTTCGTATTGTCCCTGCAGGTGGTAAAGAAACGCCAAAAGACGCTTGTCTTCCCGTACTTGACGCCCATTACCCAGGGATGTATAAATGGCAACTGCCCGGTGGAGAAAGGAGATCGCCGGATCGATATCATCGAGAACCTCGCCGCAGCGGCCGGCCCGTTCGAAAAATACCGCCTGCTCCTGGGGCGAGGTAAAGGTGGTATCAAGCTCCAGCCTGTAGTTGTAGTAATGGAACGCTCGTTTAAATCCGAATTCACCCAAATTGTAGAAATTATTCGCCAAGTTCTGTGCCAGGGCGGCCTCCATAGCGGGGTCTTTCTTTTCATCATTCAGTTCCATGGCCGTAGTCAACACTTCGATGGCCTTCTCATAATACCCGATTTCTTCCTTATCCCCGCCCACTCTAATGAGACCTGCCAGCCAGCGCAGGGGAGAAGTGACCAGCCGGAAGGCCCGCACGGCCAGGCCCCGTTCTCTTCCTTCATCCAACTCCCTTAATTTCTCCAGCCGCTCATAGTTATATCCCAGAGTGCGGTAAGGATAGATCAGTCGATAATCCTGATCCAGGGACACCTGTAGCAGCGCGTTCGATCGCTCCAGCAGGGTTCGGTTGTTTTCTCCCAGGTACGAGTAGGCCAATCCCAGAGAATAGAGGAGCACCTGATCGGTCGGATTATCGGCAAGTTCGGCTTCCAGTTCATCCACCATCTGTGGAAGCCGTCCCAGCCGGTATGAGGATTCCAGTAATCCCCGGCGTGCCTGGATGTCTCTCGGTTTCAGGCTGACTGCGCGGCGGAAACGGGTTGCCGCCAGGGTAAGGTCCTGATCCTGCAGAAGTCGGCGGGCCGACCGCATGTAGAGGGAGAAGAGCGTATCCTGAGCGGCCTGGGCATAGCGGCCGCCTTCCAGTAAGTTGTATTTCTCTATCACTTCTTCCAGTTTGATGAAGGCCTGCAGCTCCTGTCCCAGTCGGGCCCGGAGGGAGGATTGATCGATTGTACTGCGGGCCAGGGCCCAGTCCAACATCGGCGCCAGAGCCGGTATCTGCTCGAGCTCTCGCAGGGCTTCAGTTACGTGATTCTGTCGAGTCAAGATCCGGCTGATTCTGAGTTGTGCTTCGACCGCCAGGGAAGGGAAATAAGAAGCCTGTTCGATTATATCCCGCAGCTGTTTAATTTGTGCTTCGTCGTCTCCCTGGATCATTTCCAGAACACGGCGGCCGGCCCGGTCACGCCAGAGTGGTACTGAACCGTAATCACGCAGAACGGAGAGCCATGTTTGCCGGGCGGTTTCAGGCTGGTTTTGCGAGGCCAGCAGGTCACCGATTTTCAAACGGGCGGAGGCCACTATATTGGATCCTCCCGGACCGGCCGCGGCTGCGGCGCTGTAGGCTTCAATCGCAGCGGTCTTGTCGCCGGCTTCTCGCAGCAGGTCTCCCAGCAGCAGGTGAACTTCGGCGCTATTGCGATCCAGACCCCGGTATTCTTCCAGCAAAGAACGGAGCCGGGCTATTCTCTCTGGCAGAGGGTCAAGCGGCAGGGCGGCAAGCTTGAGTTCCGCCTCGAGTATCAGAGGGCGCTGATGGGGATAGGAACGGATCAGTTCTCGCAAAGGGCGGGCCGCATCTTGATAACGTCCCAGCGTGGAGTATATGGAACTTTGCTGGAGGAGAGAACGTGCGCACCAGATCTCTCTGCGGGGGAAGATATCCAGTATCCGCTGATAGCCGAGGATTGCGAAAAGAAGATCATCGGAAGAGACTGCCGCGGCTTCCTTTTCTTGAGCCTGGGCATACTGCTGTGCCGCGGTGGTTCTTCTGGGGAAGAGATCACCTCCCAAAAGAACGAAGATATCCCGTTTACCCGTTTCCCCGGCCTGGAAGAGGATGTCACCGGACACGTCCGGAGCCGGACAGGCTGCGGATATAAAATCCGCACTCAGCTGAAATTCGTTCCTTCCCAGTATGATATCTTCTGAAGCGATGGTGGAGCCGCCTAACTCTTTTTTCCAGAGGGCGGCCCGGTCTTCCGGGGTTATCAGGCCATCATTATTAGAATCAAACCGCACCCGGCTGAAGACAACGCTGCGGGAATCGTAGGACCAGCGTGGGGCGCTGTCGATGTCCCGGCCCCAGGTAAGGGGATAGGCTTTTCCTGTCTGTTCGTCCTGGGCTTCGGAAGTATCAGCTCGCATGAGCATAATATCGGGTTGAGCCTGATAACGGGTGGAGGTAAATACGAGCCATTTCCCCGATGGAGACAAAGAAGCCTGGCTCCCTCCTTTCACAGTGAGCTGCCGCGGCATCTTTCCCTGCACATCCGTTTCCCATAGGTTGGCCCCGTCCTTTCTCTCGGAGGTAAAGATGACGCTTCTGCCCCCCCTGCTGAAAAGCGGCTGCCGGTCGGAGCCCTGCCATTGAGTCAGCCGGGAGGGCCCCGCCTTGGACGGCCTGCCGTTTTGCGGATCGATCTTCAATATCCAAATATCACCGGCGGCGTCTTCACGGCAGGATACGAAGACGATGCTCCGGCTGTCCGGGGACCAGGCGGGGCTGAAGTCCGGGGAGACATGCCAGGTCAGCTGACGTGCACTGCCCCGGGACAGTGGTTTGAGCCAGAGATCGAGATTTCCTGAACGGTCGGAGACGAAAACCAGCCAGCGCCCGTCCGGTGAAGGAACGGGAGAGAAATCATCCGCGGGATGAGTCGACAGCTGCCGAATTTCCCGTACCTGGGCCAGTCCCAGACTCAGGGGAAAGAGCAGGGCTATAATGATAAGTCTTTTCATGTTATTTCTGGATCCAGCTTCCATCCGCTTTCTGAATCCACACATTTTTTTCGGAATTGCTCTGGTACATCTTGGCGAACACAGCCAGAATCTCCTCCCGGGATTGTTCCTGCAGAGAGGATTTCAACTCGATCACCCGGTTGCGGATAGTGATCCGATCTTCATTTTCCTCGGCCATAATGTCCTTCACCAGCTTCAGCGACTCCGGATTATTCTGCAGTGATTCCACGGAACGCAATTCCAGCAGTCCCTGATTGTTTTCTCCAAGATAGCCTTGTCGTTTGAATTCATCCACATCATCTTTATTGAATTTTTGCCGCTGCATGGCCTCGAGAACCTTTTCCTTCTGGATGGAGATAACGCCGTTTTCCGTTTTTCTGGCCGAACGTGAGGAGGCGATCATCCAGGTATCTTCTTCCAGCCGTTCATAGGTTCCCAGGACTTCCTTCTCCAGCGCCGTTTTCTCGCCGGTTACCTGCACTTCCGGGGCTTTTATGCTACACACAGAGAAGAGCAGCAGCATGGCCTGGAACAGAGCGGGTAAAAAGATGTATCGTTTCATCTTCAATCCTCCTGGAATGGAATTATTGTCTTTGTTTTCCCGGGCTGACGAGTGCAGCCGGAAATGTTGCTATATTACTGCTTACTCCTCCCCGATGGATTGAGAAAGAATTCCAGCGGGAGTCTTCCATATGTCAGCGTCTCCGGCAGTCTGATGGGTGAAAACCAGGGCTGGGCCAGCGAGAGAGCCGGATAGACGTAGCCATGCCTCAGTTCAAAAGAGAATAGTTTGGGTTTCCAGCCGATGTTCAGGAGGCGGCGGGTCAATCTGATGGACCGGTCCGCCCCGCGGGGATCCAGCTGCTGCAGCAATGTGCCGGCGAAGCGGGCTCCGATTCGGGTGATATGGAAATAGCCCTGCACATCCATGCCGCCGGCGGGATCCATACCCCGTCCCTGAAAATTCAGGGATACATCGATTAAATTGTCCTCCCCCGCGGTGGAACTTTCCCGGCTCAGGGCGGCGGCGTTTATACGGGCAAGCTGTGCCGAAACGCGATAGGCTATAACTTCATCTTTCGAAGACGGCAGATCCAGTCCTATGCTGCCCCGCAGATTTCCCCCCAGAATATCAGCAGCCATCCAGGGGATATCCAGTCTGCCGTCAGCCAGCCTGGCGTCCAGAGAAAGCGAGGTGAGGCGTACTTTGCCGATCGTCATTTCCTGAACTTCTACCGAGCCGATAGTGGGGGTCAAGCCTCGATATATCGCTCTGTTTTCACTGTACTCTAATCCTGAGAAGGGCCGGGAAAGGGAATCCCGGCTGAGGCCGGTGGAGTCCCAGGCCAGTGAGAAAGGCAGCCGGGCTGCCATTCTCTTCAGGCTGAGCAGAGAATCTACCAAAAGAGTATCCAGGATACCGCTAAGGCTTCCCTGGAGGCGGCTGACGCCTAATCCTTCGGTATTGCTGCGGAAGGCGGCGCGGCAGACAAGATCGCCTCTGACCCTGACGCCGGCCGGCAGAGGAATGAGCCTTTCGGAATGAAAGTGAAGCCCGGCGTCCAGGCTGAGGCGCGGCTCGGCAAGGATGGAATCAGCTCTCATCGAGAAGCCCCCCAAAATCCCGGCTTTATCCAGGACGATACGACCGTCTTCAAGGCTCAGCCATTCCAGGTTGCGGGATCCAAAGCGGAACTCCATTCTGGCTCCTCCGAGAGTGGCGCCGCCGTTATCCGGCAGAACGGCCCGGCCCAGCCGGAGAGCAACATTTCCATCGAGGCTGTCTGCTTTACTTTGCCAGTCAGCGATACACGAGAGGCTGTCCAGAGCCAGAGATGAATCTTCCGACCGGAAACCGCCATTTTTTACTTCAAAGGTTCCGCTGCTGGTAAAATGACCAGGACCGGCCCTGAGTGAGGCGGACAGCACTTCCCGGCCGCTGAAGCTGCCTCCGCTGACCTGTCTTTTCAGGCTGAAGGGGAATAACGGGGCAAGACGACTGTTGTCCAGGGTAAAAGTCAAATCGGATATTTCAAGAAGTTTTTCCCCGGTACGGTAGGACGCCGCAGTGGAGAGGGAAAAAAGATCTTCCAGGTCGCAGCGGAGACTGTCCAGATTGATCCGGCTCAATGAACTGTCCGCCCGGGCCAGCATACTCATTGTCAGCAGAAGGGGAGGAGAACGTTCCAGCCGGTCCTGAAACAGGTAGCCGATGCTGTCGCTGGAGGCTGTCATCTTCCCCGTGATACGGTGAAATCCTTCCACGGAAACATCCGCATTACAGTGCAGCCGTCCCTGCGTTTCCGGAGACAGCAGGGAGAGAGCGGCCAGATCCAGCGAGTCGGCATTAAGGCCGGCCCGCGCCCGGAGGGAAGGCAGATTTCCACCAGGAAGACTCCAATCCAGAACCAGGGAAACAGCACCTCCGAACAGCGAGGAGAGTCCGGCCTCGAGGGTCCCCTGAACCGGATGGAAAAGAGTGTCCAGAGTCGCTGAAGCATCAAGGGAGAAGCCGCCCATCCGCCAGGCTGTCC
>CAZUMH010000075.1:0-17437 GCA_964621645.1 uncultured bacterium | reverse complement strand
TGTCAGTATACCGAAGCTTGAAAAGCTCAATGTATCGATCCCAGGCGAGTTTTACTCCCTGCATGAACAGCTCGAACTCCTGGATATCAGTTTTGGCAAAGCGGGTCATCGCCGCATTATAGTGAACCGCCGGTGATAAAATCGCGATAGCCTCAGCCACATTTTTTTGATTTGCCAATTTCTTACTGTATTCATTGTCGACATTATATTCCAGTTCCGTTTTCCTCGCATTAATTTCCACATTTCTTACCTGGAGATCCCGGTCACTTTTACCGGAGTACACCATCTCGTAGAACGCTTCTCTTATGTGCTGATACTCCGATTCAATAGATTGAGTCGAGGCCGCTTTTCGGGCGGCCAGCTCTTCCCGGGAGGGCAGTTTCGTTAATTTCTGGGCCAGAATAACGCTCACGTTTGGGTAGATAATGATAAGGAATATCCATATCTGCAGCAGAATCATGAGTGCTGTTGCCGGTCGATTGATGAGTACTGAAACGAACAGGGTGAGCATATAAAACCAGAGCAGATAAAGCATTGATATCAGCAGCATGGCAGTGATACGGAGAAGCAAGCTGCCGGTGACGACAATGGCAGGATGAACCAGGAAAAACAGGAGCGCCAATAAGGTAGCGAAGAGCAGGGAGCCAAATATGACCAGGAGTCCGCCCAGCAGTTTTCCCAGCAGCAGCTGGTCCCGGGGGAGATTATTGGCCAAACTCAATTTCAGTGTTCCCCGCATTTTTTCTTCTGACACCGTGTTATAGGCGAAAAAGATGACCAGGAGGCTGAGAACGACCCGGACGACAAAGGCATAATCCACCGAATCGAATCCGGCATAGAAATTATTATGCTGACTGTAAAAACCCATATATCCCGAAGTACGGACAGGAATATTCATATAGGTGAATTGCATTTGGGTTCCCAGCTTCCGGTCTTTCCCCTGTACCAGAACACTCAGCGGCTGGGGCTCCCGAAACACTTCTTTTCTGAAGGAATCTTCCGCGTTCTGCCGGGCGTCCAGGTAATCCTGCCGGCGCTGGGCGTAATCTGCCATATTGATCACCGTACTGATGCCTATCAAAACGACAGCAACACTCAAACCGATTAAAAATTTTGGAGATTTGATATACTCCAGCATCTCTCTTCTGATTATGGTCTTAAGCATATCTTCCTCCAGAGGAGTTAGCGTATATCATACTTCTGAAATACGGTAAAACTGAGCAGATACAAAATAATATTACATAACAACAGGATCCCCCAGTAGGGGAGCACCGTTGCAAGCCGGCCGGACAGGGATTCGATTTTATAGCTGAATCGCGGCCGGTCACTCAGATCAATAAAGTCATTTGAATTGAAGGTCGGATCTGTCGCCTGCGCCTCTTCCACCTTGCCGTCGAGGTACTCCTGAAATCGCTGGTAGTATTGGCCGAACTGCTGTCTGAAGTTTTTGTTTCCTTCAAGTCCGGTGCCGGTGAGATCTGTCGCCAGATAGACAAAATCGGCATAGGGAGACAGGCAGGCAATATGTTTTGCCACCCAGGTCTGTACTCCCGCCTTCATCTCAAGATCACGGCGCAGCACCTGCGCTTTTTCTCCCTGAATCCTGTTTGCTTCACGCCAGACGCCGGATTCGTCATTCCGGTACTGCTGATATTGTTCAGCGAATTGCGCGTCTGTAGCGACCCGTTTACGAATCTCATCCTGACTGGCGTTGGCATACCAGTTCCAGAATTGGGGATGTTCTCTGCGGTAGCGCTGATCAAGATCTTGCTGCATTTGCCGGCCCAGTTCATCCCGTTCAATACCCCGCAAACGGTTCATTTCCTTTTCTACCCGGTTGACGGAAGGGATATGGAAAAACTGAGCCGAAAGATAGGGACTGAGATTGGGCACGGCCAATACCAGCAGTACCCAGATGAAAAGGCTGGTCAAAACCGAAAAAGAGCTGCTATGGGAGAACGATGAAATGGTAATCGCCAGCAGATAAAACAGAGATATATACGAGATAGAAGCGATAACCAGGAGCAGGATCGTGAGCCAGTCGCCGGCAGACCACATGATTGACGGATGAATAATGATATACAGCAAACCGATAATGAGGGAAAGGATGAAGGGGATGGTCAGGGCCAGGGTCCCGCCCAGCCATTTTCCAAGGAGCAGCTTTGCTCTGGAGAGATTGCCGCTCAACATCAGTCTCAGTGTCCCCTTTTCCCGTTCTCCGCAAATCGAATCATATCCGAAAAGGATAGCCATTAGGCTGAAAATGATTGTTACGATAAATATAAGATCGAGCGGCGGGAACAGCAGCGGCAAGGGATTGTCGTCAAAGGATCCCAGGTCGGCATCATCCGCCAAACCCATGATAAGCGGTTTGAAGCGGGAGGGAGGTTTTTCCGGCTGAATCATGGGATTTATCCTGTTTGTATGAGCGTAATTACTGAGGAAATCATCCTGCATGCTTATCCTCATGCGGTAATCATCCTGTTCCTGTTCATAATTATTCGTCAGGATAACCGTGGCAGTGACAGTGACCACTAACGACAGGATCAAACCGGTAATAAAACGAAGGCTCGACATTTGATCCAAAAGCTCTTTACTTACGATTGTTTTCAGCATTACAAGGGCTCCATTATTCAATACTGGCAATAATTGTTCGGCAGAGATTCTATGATTACTTTATGATGATTAAAGACACCTTGCGGTCATCTCACGTCATATCTGATAAATGCTACATAAGCACCCACAAAAAAGAGAATATTGAACAGGAAGAGGATTAACAGGTTGCTCATGGTCTCACCGGAAAAAACATCAGCGAGTCCCAGTCTGTTATACATGAACGGAGGAGTCTCTCCCACGATATTTCCATCTGAATCGGTTTCCATGTCGAAGACGGTATCTTTATATCTTAGTACGGCAGCTTTTACAGAGCCCTCTTCCATCAAGCCGGTACCGGCGAGATCTGTTGCCAGAAACGTAAAGGCCGAAGCGGGGGAAAAACGGGTGATATTTTTGGAAACGTCCACCAATTTCCGGAATTTGAGCCGGTAATTCTCAAACAGTTGATCATTTTCCCGGTTGATATTTGCCTCTAAGTTTTCCGATTGAACTTTTCCATGGATCCGGTCAAAGACTTGTTTTATCCAGATCTGCTGACGGCGTATTTCTAATTGTTGTACCGATGGGATATCCACGATTTGTCGAGCCAGAATGGTTCCGAGGTTGGGCAGGACAAAGATAAGCAGGGCCCAGGAAAAAAGGGCGATGACCAAAGAAGAAGAGCTCCTTTGTGTCAAGGCGGAAATACACATCCCCAGTGAATAGAATATGGCAAGGTAGACAAGGCTGCTCAGGAGAAACAAGCCAAAACGAAGCCAGGCACTTCCATTCATCTCTATTCCCGGCAGCAGGTTGATTATGAGGGATGCCAGCAGGACAGCCGTGATGAAGGGAACGATCAGGCTGAGATAACTGCCGATCCATTTTGAGAAAATGAGCAGAGGCCGGGGCAGTGAATTCGCCAGAGTCAATTTCAGAGTGCCGGTTTCCTTCTCACCGCAAATTCTGTCGAAACCGAACAGCATCGCGGCCAGGGCCAGGATTACTTTTATAACGAAGAGGAGATCCGGGGTGGTGAACAGACGGAAAATGCCGTTTACCGACTGCTGTTTGCTGCCGACGTTGATCTGACCGCCGAACCGGATCTGATAGGAACGGCAGAGATTTTCATCGAGGCCTTTGGCAAAGATGGAAAGCGGCGTCGGCTTCACCAAAGCCGTGGCATCCCCCGTTTCCGGACGCAGGATTTCATAATTCTCCAGCCGCTGCTGGTAGTCCTTTACCATGATGAAAAGGCTGGTGAGGATGAGCAGAAGTGAAAGCAGGGTGATGATGGTAAATTTGTAACTGTTCAGATTGCTGCGGATCTCTTTTAAAATAATTGTGCCTATCATGACAATTCCTTTATCATCTGACGTCGTATTTAATAAATATAAAAAAGCTGAGGACAAAGATAATTACCGCATAGAAGACGTTGATCAGGAGATATTCCAGTGCTGCTGACATCCGGCCGGCCATTTTCATAGACTGCTCCCGGAAGACGGGCACCTGACTGAATTCAACAGGTTTTTGTGTGGTTGAAATGTATTCCGTGGGATTAAACCAGTGGGGGCTGTGTTCATCGGCGGCATCCAGGTCTTTAAAAAATTGGAGAAACTGGGCCTGGTAAATATGCATGTCATCCCAGGTTTTCCGGAAACGGGCGTAGCCGCCGCCGACGGCCGATTCAGACAGATATTCAAACAGACAGACAGGCGAGATAACGGTCAAAAGGCGCGTTTTCTCGAACTGATGAAACATCTCCTGATAATGGGGATCCAGAATTCGTCTTCGTGCTTGCAGACGTTTCATCATTAACGCGGCGCGCAATTTATGTCGGGGATAGAATGGATCACCGCTCCGGTAAGACCAGCTGCCTTCGGGAGCGTTTTTATTCAGATCTTCATACTCCTGACTGATTCGTTTCTCGATTGCTTCCGATGGTACTATACTAAAGAGCCGTTTGGCCGCAAAAGTGGCTGAATTGGGAATAATCACTGCAAAAAATAGCCAGAACGATAAACTGATCAGCAAACTGATGTTGGAATTACCGGTGAGTACGGACGTAAGCAGACCGAAGGAGGACATACTCATGAAGAAGAAAAGAGCAAAAATAATAAATCCCATTATTTCCAATATAAGTCCGGTGGTAATTTGAGCCTGAGCGGTGATTATGATAATAACGAGGCTAATCAAAATCCCCAGCAGCAGCATGATCATGGTAGTGAGGACAGCAGCAATCCACTTTCCAAAGAGAAGCGTTCCCCGGGAGAAGGGATTGGATAGGGTGAGGGAGAGAGTCTTCGCTTCCTTCTCGCCGCTGATACTGTCAAAAGTAAAAAGAAGAACCAGGAAACCCATGATCACCGTCACGATGAACGTCCAGTTCATCTCCCGGAATTTGCTGATAAAAGGATTGGCACTGCCGCTCTTGTTCATAAATGATGAGACTTCCCAGGCGCTGAACTCAATTGCGTTGGGAAGATACTTTTCCTTGCAGTCGGCGATAAAACTGTTTTGTCTGGGCTGCATGAAATAGGTTCGTTTTTCAACAGCCAGGCGGCTGACATTTTGTTCAGCCTGCTCTTGCATCTCTTTGAGGAACTGGGTTTGAAAATCGGTATATCTTTGAGTTTGATTAACCTGGCTTCTCAGTGAAGAGATGGTTCCGATAACAAAGGCGCTTAACACGACGAGAATGCCGATTTGGAAGCGCAGATTGAAGAGGTGATTTTGAATTTCTCTTCGAATGATGGTAACGAGCATGATATTACCTCACATCGTATCGCATAATGGCCAGATAGGCCAGGTAAAAGAGAATAAGGGTAACCATTATCAGGACCATTGTCTGTATGATTGAAGTGTGCAATCCAGTAAGAAGGGAACGTTTTTCCCAGGGGAATCGCGGAACGCCATCCAGATTCAAATATTCGTAATCATCAGGTCTGAATCCCTGAACATGAACCTTGCGCAGTTTTGTAAAGTAGGCGTTTGGATCGGGCTGTTTATCATTCCAGGCATCCAGGGCCTGCACCGTTTTAAATTCTCCGCCGGTCATTCGGTATACCATTTGATCCGCCGTCATCATATCTTCCGGTTTGGTCGGGGTTATATAGCGGAAATCATTGAAAAGGTGCTCATCCCTTAAATATTGAATGAATGTTTCCCGGTACTGACGGATGCTTTCCATAAATTGTTCCTGGGATAGAGCGTCCACATAACAAATTGAATTGGAAATGGCTCTGTAAAGGCCGACCGGTGACAGCCAGGATAACCAGTCGGCCAAGCGCCGCTGATGCTGCAGGCTTTCCCAATAGGTGCGCTGATAGGGCCATTTCTTATCCGCATAATCTATATAGGTGGGGGCGGTAAATGCTGCCAATTGACGCAGATATTCAAAATAGGAGCGGCTGCAGCCGTAGTTTTCAAAACCGGCGTCCCCGCCAGAGTAGGCCCACATGGAAAGATACCAATCGGGTCTGGGAAGGCTCTGGCGATACTCTCTGATTTTTTCTGAACGTTCTTTTTCAAGGTCGGAGATAACGGCGTTCAGATTATCTATTGATTCTGTTTTTACAAAACTGCTGGCCATAAATGTGGCCGTGTTTGGGATCACAAAAACAGTCAGTACCCAGATAAAGAGGCAGATGACCAGACTTGCTACGGATGATTTCCGGCGAGTGGACACGATCAACCCGATCATGGTGTAAAATGCCACCAGAATCAGGCTGGCGAAAAAGAGCAGCACTAACCGCTGCCATTCCAGCCCGCTTAAGGCAATCCGCGGTGAAATAAGGATTATCAATGCCCCCAGTAAAAAGCAGAAAAGAAGAATTGGAAGAAGCGTGAGCAAGACACCGAGGACTTTCCCTGCCAGCAGGGTGGCACGGGAAAGCGAATTGGACAGCTGCAGACGCAGTGTCCCGTCTTCCTTTTCTTTGGTGCAGAGGTCATAGCTGAAGATCAGCGCCATGAGCGACATAACGATAATGATGATGCCGGTAAAATCAGTTGAAAAGAAGTAATTAAGCAAGGGATTGTCATGGGTGCTGTAATTACCCTCGGCGAGAATCGGTTTTTCCCCCAGGAAGATCTTAACGCTATTCCCGAGCTGGGTACTGATTCCTTTGGAAAAGATACTCAGCGCTTCCGGAGATTTGACGATCTCCGGACGAAGTTTTGAATAGACTCTGGTTTCTTTGAGTTCTGTCTCAGCCTTTGCTTTATCGAGCTGATAGAGCCGGATCCGGTCACCATACTCGTCGATATTTAACAAAATACTGAAGGGGATAAGGATAAGGCAGAGTAAAAAACCAATGATAAATTTGGTGGTGAGCAGATTGTGCAGGAAATCCTTTTTAATCAAGTGCCAGAGCATAATGAGTCCTTTTTTGAATGGAGCTGATTATTAATAGGATTTTGACAATTCCTGATTTCTCCAACTGACAAGAGAGAAAAAATAATCCGACCAAAATAACGTTGATTTTTCCCGCTTTATTCTTTCCCCGGCTGCTTTCTGCATTTGATTTATATTCACGATATTACCGCTTGTATGCCATTTCAGAATTTCACGTCCTTTTTTCTAATTTGGATTAGAGAAGCATTGCATCGAATATTCCTAGCGGATATCATATCGCATGAATGACGCAAAAGCCATGATCCCGATTAATAAGTTTGCGGCAACCAGGGCAAGAAGCGGTACTTTAGTGCCGAGAATTCCCTGCCAGGTCGAAACAGCCGGAGCATTAAAAACAGGAATATCCTCCAGGAGGACCGGTTTGTCCGAATAGGCTTCAGGATGCCAGGAGCAGATCTGATGATAGCTGTCCGGGTCAGCCGCATCTTTCTGGATAATGAATTGGTGAAAAATTTCCCGGTAGATCTTACCACTTTCATAAAAATGGACGAATGATTCCAGGCCGGTGCCGGTGATCGACTCTGCGGCATACCGCAGAAGACTGTAGGGAGAGATCATTGTGAGGGAACGGGCAAAGCGGACCTGCCCCAAAAGTTCGTAGAAACGGTCGTTGCGAAACCGGTCGTTGCTCTCACTGAGTTGGTTGACCAGTTTCACCCGTTCAGCCAGATAAGGAAAATCTCTTCCGTTCGAGTACCCTCTGGCTTTCGGCTCGGGTGCGTTCATCCAGATATCATTCCAGGCAGTATCTCGTTTCTGCTCGTACTCATAACTCGATTGAATGCGGTGGATCTTCTGTCCAATCATCGACCCTGCCCCGGGGATGAAGACCAACAGCGTTGTCCAGATCAGGAGGCAAATGGCCAGACTGGAGGAGGAGAGGTGAACCCGGCTCGAGACGAAAAGCCCCAGTAGAAGGAATAAGGATATATAAACAAGAAAGATGACCAGTAATACCAAGAGCTGTCCAGGGTATTTAAAAAGAAGCATTTCACGCAATCCAATACGGACGATAATAAGATTCACCAGGATGCCGATGACAAGGGCGATGGCCATCAATGCCAGGGCTGCGGCATATTTACTCATGATCAGGGTGAACCGGGAAACGGCATTGGCGCATTGCAACCGCAGGGTACCCTTTTCCCTTTCACCGGATATTTGATCGAAGGTAAGAATTAGGGCGACGAAACTGAGCAGCATACCGATGATGAAGATCCAGTCCAGCTGTATCCCGGACAGGAGCCGGTAGTTGAGCCGGTCGATATTAGTGTAATTGGCATACCAGAAGGCAGAGAACTGAATCCTATCAGGGAGTAATTTTTCCTCACCAGACGAGATAATTTCAGTCTCTTTCGGTTGTCTGATGATGTACTGTGCGCTGCTGGCGAGTGTGTTCAGTTGTTGCGCCTCCTGCTGGAGGCTGTTTTGTTGTTCGAGCCGCTGGTCCTCAAAATCTGCGCGTCTCTGGGTATAGGAATGGATGGAAAAGATACCGCAAGCCGCGAAGAGTGCCACCGTCAGGACGAGAGTCAGCAGATAGCGCAGACTGATGAGGCCGTGACGGATTTCCTTTTTGATCAATATCTGGAACATAAATATCCTCCTCATTACTCTGAGCGGACATCATAGCGGTTGAAAGCGACAACGGAGAGATAGAAGAGAAGCAGCGGCAGAAGAGCCAGAATCAGGATGTCAATTAAGATCGCTCGCAGGGTTCGTGCCAGGGGGGCGGGGTGAAACTGAAACTGGGGTAATCCTTCCAGGTTCAACGGACCGAAATAGTCACTCCCGTAAGAGACAAATGTTTGACCGGTACGATTCGCATGTTCGATTCTTTCCATGTAGTCGCTGTTCTGTATCTGTTCCATCGTCTGCTGGGTAAAATAAAGATTAGCGTTGTCTGAAAAAACTTTGCGTTCATCAATGAGATAGGTGAGATAGGACCGGCGGTACTGTCTGGCCTGGTCCATAAAATCATCATGATTTTGCACGGCGGTCTCCGACAGCAGGGATGCGACTTTCTGATACAGTGCGGCGGGAGAAACCAGATCGATGAGATCCTGCAGGCTTGCCTGTTTTTTAAGCGGCTTGAGCACATTTTCCTGATAATAGTGCCAAATTTCATCGGCGTTTTCCACAAAGAGAGGCTGGATCCGCTGAGTGCGGAGCACATAGCGGTAGAGTCCGACCCGGTTGCCGTCGAAGCAGGAATAGAAAGGCCAGCCACTACTGTGATCCGAATGCCAGGGATCACCCGGCACTTCCTGATCAATTTCATCATAGATCTGCGTGGCTTTTTGCTGAAGTTCGACGGATTTCTGTCTTATATCCGTTTCAATGGTCATTCTTGAGGGGATGGTAACAACCGAAGAGGCGATATAACCTCCGATATTGGGCTGAATAAACACGCCGGCGATCCAAAGGAAAAGGAGCCAGATCAGTGAGATGAAGGGTTGTCTTGTCAATGAGGATACTAACAAACCCCCGGCAATGAAAGTGCCAAGAAAAAGCAGCGTGAAAATAACCAAGAGAAGGATGCTAAGCCACTGAACCGCGCTGAAGGTGATACTGTAGATTGTCATGATCAGGAGGCTCACCAAGAGGCCCAGGATGAGTGGGATTAATAGACTGATGAAAGCAGCCAGCCCTTTGCTCAGAATGATCTGGTAACGGGCCACGGGATGGCTGAGAGTCGCTTTCAGGGTGCCGGAAGAACGTTCACCGCTGACCGAGTCATACACCATGAGGATAGCGAGCAGACTGAGCAGGATCAGGAAAATCGTAGAGAGATCGAAGAAAGAAAAAATGGACATGAAGGGATTCTCAGAGCTGATCTCAAGCCCTTGCCGCGGCACCAAGTCGTGCTCACTACTCACAGACCGGTCTGTCTGTCCATTGACTCCCTTGCTGAAGATCCAGAGCGGATTGGGCGGATAATGGGCTATGAGACGCAACTGTGAGAAACATTTAACGTTGTTCAAGGCCTGCCGGTCACTGGTCACGAACTCATTGTACTGCTGTACCTGCTTCATGTATTGTTCTGAAAGGATGACCGTAGTCAGTACGATGAGGCACAGGCCGATGAGACTGCTCACCAGAAACCTGAAGTCGATTATTTTATTCAGGACTTCCTTTTTAACAAGATGCCAAATCATAATTTTCCTCTTCTCTGTTGTAATACATCATAGGGTCCGTGGACGTATGTTGAAAGTATCGGGTTCCACATCCCTCCCAGTCATTCCTCGCGATTCATCTTTGATATTTTTTCCAGCGTGTCGTCCCAAGCATTGTTTTCGGGATCGAGCCGTTTGGCGGCGGCGATTGCATCCACCGCCTCCTCATGATCTCCATTGAGCGCATACAGCCATGCAAGCGTGTCATAGATGCCGGCAGCCTCATGAAGCTCGAGGGCCCGTTTGACTGCCCGGATCGCATCAGGATAGATTTCCGTGATCTTCATGTCATGTCCGGCGCGCCAGGCAAGGGTGTTCAGGTAATTGGCGTTATTCCAGTTCGCTTCAATCGCGTTATGGAAAAACGTCTTAATGGATTCACCATCACCACTCCGCTTCAGCTGCCTGATGATCTCCGTGCTGAGCACGTCCGATCTGTAAACAGCGGCCGTGATGTCGTCATAGGGTGTTTCTTCCAGAAACTCAACGATCGGGGACACATCATCACGGACAAGCGCCCGGCAGGCTTCATAGACTTTGAGGTAATCCTGATGCTTTTTCTCGTCAAAGGCCAGCAGATCCGCACACGTTTCCGGAGAATACCAGCGTCCGTTTGCCATCACTCCGCAGTTTTTTCTGACCGCAGCGATTTCCTCGAGCGGATTTTTCTCCAGCAGCACCATATCAGCCAGCTTCCCGGCTTCGATGGTGCCGATTTCCGGCGCCTGCAGGCCGTCCATGCGGGCGGCGATCAGACCGGCGTTTACCGTACAAAACCGGAGCGCTTCATAGGGGGTGAATCCTATTTCAACGAAATAGGCCAATTCATTATGAAGCGAAAATCCGGGGACGATTCCCATATCCCAGAGAGCATCAGTTCCGCCGACAATAGTAATATCCTGTTCATGAAGGGCATACAGCAGCTCTTCCAGCATTGCCTGCCATACGGGGATCAGTCTGGATATCTCCCTAAACTGCTGCTGATGCTTTTCACGGCCCAATCCCACATTGATGAAATACTGCACCGGCAGGTACTTGAGATACGGCGTCCTGATATATGCATCAGGATCGAAAAGTTTCTCAGTGAGCATATGGGAATAATAACAGGTAGTGCTCACCGGGATGTTCCTCCCCTTGAGCCGCAGCGCGATTTCCTTTGCTTCGGGTTTCAGAAGAGAACGGACCTTCTCAATGGATTTGCCGCCGTACTTCTGAATATATCTGCCGATAATATAGCGAAGCCATTCATTGGGCGCCATGGTGAGACTGGTGTCGATATCCGCATACTCCCAGGCCAGCTCTTCGACATGGGCGACCTCATTCATCCCTTCCTCGATGATCTCGGCCAGGCCGAGTTTGTAGGGGATATGGCCGATGGTGTACGCGTGCAGTGCCTTCGCCTCCTGCATGGCCTTGTGAAAGGAGGTCCGGGAAGGGAAATAGCTGTAAAATTTTACCGCATCATATCCCTTTTTATACCGTTCCCGCACCAGGCGCCAGGGCTCGTTCTCGAACCCCCGAATAGTGTATGTCGTGCAGTATATCCGGGGACCGACCCGGGTTCCGTTGTCAATCTCCTTCTTGAAATTGAGGATGAAATCCCGGCCGTTGCAGTCCCTGACGGTGGTCACTCCGTTGGCGACATAAAGCGGCAGTCCGCTCCCCTTCGGATCCTGATACAGATGAATATGCATATCCGCCAGGCCGGGCATGAGGTATTTGCCTTTTCCGTCGATGATAATGTCTGCGTTCTCCTGCCTTGTCCCTGTTTCGACAATTGCGTCGATGCGGCTGCCTTTGATGTAGACATCCCGGTTTTCCAGGATTATATTGTCATACATCGGGACGACGGTAACATTCTTGAACACGACTGTCCGTACCCGGGAGCATGAAAGAGGCGTCAGAAACAACAGGATAAGGATAAATATCGTTATTGATTTATATGATGTTTTCATAAGAGCACCCCATGATTATGCGGCGGCTTCCTGCATGTAATCCAGATAGATTTTCTCCAGATCTTCTTCCAGGAATTCCTCCCTGGTACGCAACATAACCAGGCGGCCTTCTTTCATGATGCCGACGCGATCGGCAATGGCTTTGGCCCGAAAAATATCATGAGTGGACATGAATACCGCTTTGCTCTCTTCCTTCAGTCCTTTAAGAATGGTGAGGAATTCTGAACCGGCTTTGGGATCCAGACCGGAAGTCGGCTCATCCAGCAGCACGTTGGGAGCGTCCTTGATGATGGCGATACTGATGCCGAGTTTCTGGCGCATACCCTTGGAGAATGTCTTCAGCTTGGCTTCGAATGCTTTTTCCTGCAGCCCGACCCGGCGCATGACCTGATAATAATCCTCCTTGCTCAGATCCGTCTTGCCGCCCAGTTTGGCAAAGAAATCCAGGTTCTGCCTCGCGGTGAAATTACCGTAGAGCATGACATTTTCCGAGACATAGCTGACGTATTTCTTGGCCTCCAGCGGTTCTTTGGTAACGTCGATGCCGTTGATTTTGGCCGTTCCATCGGTGGGGTCGATGAAATTAAGAAAGAGGTTGATCGTGGTTGTCTTGCCGGCTCCGTTTGCTCCCAGAAGACAGAAAATCTCTCCCTCTTTCACTTCAAAATTGACGTGATCCAGAGCCAGAAGCCCATCCTCATACCGTTTTGTCAAATCGATTGCTTGCAGCATTGTAACCTCCATATTAGTTTAATAGTCCTCATTTGATTTATTACCCGGTTTGCATATAAATACCATCTTGATCCAATAGATAAACCTAAAACAATTATGATAATCCATAATACAATGTCAGCGGACATCATATCGTAAAAATCCGACATAGGCAATACTGAAGAAGAGCAGATTAAAAATAATAAGGAGCAGTACATCCACCCAAATTGCCTGCAGCCCTTGTGTGAGAGAAATACGATTCATCGTGAATTGAGGCACGGTTTCCATGTTGATATATCCCATCGCCATCCGCATACCCATTCCGGGGATATCATCTTTATAGCCCTGTGAGTGAACGGTTTCGGTAACGGCATTGTGGAATTTCCTGGCTTGATCATATAAATTTTCCATATCCTGAATACCGGTATCACTCAATTCAGTGAGAGCGAAGGTCAGAGACGACAGAGGGGAAAGACGGGACAGCAGTGATGCGATCTTCAATTGTTTACTATTACGGGCCTTTTGATCCTGATCGATGGCATCCAGCTGCTGCTGCTCTTTCTCCTTGAGCTCGGCGACGATGGGAGCCCGCAGCTCATCATAGGTGGGTCCCTCGCCTTCGGAGTTGATCTGCCCTCGTTTGATAAAGGCGTCCTTGAGCCGGGAGGCTTTTTCATCGTCGATATTTTTCCGCACCAGCGCTTTCTCCAGATTGACGGTCTGCTGTGTCTTTACAGGGTTGATGATTCTGGCAATCATATGGCTTACCCGGGGCCAGGCAAAGATAAGCAGCACCCAGATGAACAGCAGAGAGATCTGGGCGGTAAGGGATCTTTTCGTCAGTGTCGAAACCATTAATCCCAGGTTGAAAAAAACTGAAATGAATATAATAGAAACGAATATTATAGCCAGCAGCCGGATGGGATTATCCCCATGGAATAATGCAATCGCTCCGCTTAACGAGAGGAAAAGGATCCCAATGAGCAGGGCCATCAGATAGGGTATTAAAAATGTGATAAAATGTCCCAGGTATTTTCCGATAAGAATGTGGTGTCTCGGCAGACTGTTGGAAATAGACAGCCGCAGGGTGCCCTGTTCCGATTCGCGGGTAATCGCATCGAAGGTAAAAAGTATGGCCAGCAGGGAGAGCACCACACTGACAATGAAAAGAAAATCCATTTTGCCAAATAGGGTCGCGAGCGGATCGTCGAAGCTGCGGTTATTTTCCAGCTGCAGGCCCTCATTGCGGCTGGAGATGATCTCGTTCGGGAGACTCTTTTCCAGCCCGCCGGCAAATATGGAGAACGGGGAGGGCGGGCGCAGTCCCCGGGCGTCGATATCGATGGCGTTCCGCATACCCTGCATAGATTCCCGATAGAGGCTGAGAGACTGCTGGTAATCCTGCTGACTGTTTTCATACTCTTTGGTGCTTACATATATCCCAAGCGGGATGAGGATGATGCAGAGGATAAGGGTAATAAAAAAGCGGAAACTGAGTAGGTTTTCCAGAAATTCTTTTTGGACAATTGTCTTGATCATTGATTCCTCCTATCACAGGATCAGGTAACCCGGTCGAAAGGATTCACTCTTTCGACTACTATATCAGCGGGCGTCATAGCGTAAAAAGGCAATGTAGGCACCGATAAAAAGCAGCATATTAAACAGAACCAGGAGCAACAGGTCCATTAACGTGTAGGAAAGCATGTCATTAAAGCTGTAAACAGCGGGCATATATCGTGGAGGCGGTTCTTTCGAAATAAAATTGTAAGAGCTGGAAGTGCCAAACTTCAGCTTGACTTTAAACACATGATCATACACCTCCCTTTCCATTATATCCGCGAACACTTTTCCTCCATCTTTGATGGCGGCCTCTTCCAGCAGCCCGGTCCCGGCCATGGTGCTCATCGCGTAAATGTAGGCGCTTACCGGAGAGAGGCGGGAAATATTTCTGGCAACCGCCGCTTGACGCATCTTTTCATTATTATGGACTTGATCCAGATTCTGGATCAGTCTTTTGCGTTTTTCAGAAAACTCTTCCTGAATAGCCGGACGTTCGTGCATAAAACGCCTCGTCGGTTCGTCCCAACGGCTCGAATCTGGTGTCGCCTGTGGGAAGCCCTGGGCTCCACCGACCCGTTCCCATAAATCCGTATAGGCGGCGCGTTCTTCTTCATCCAATGCTTTCAAATTGGTTTGTTTTTCAAGAGCGAAAACCATGTCAGACTTGACCGGATGAATGACTTCGGCAATCATGGTGCTAATCTTTGGGTAGGCCAAAGTAATTGCTACCCAGATAAGCAGCAAGATGACGATACCGGTAATACTGTTATGCGTCAAGGAGGAAATAAGGAGACCGAGGCATACAAATACTCCCAGAAGCAGCAGAGAAGCAAGCAGCATCAGGCAAAATTTTATCAGATTCACCCCTGAAAAAATAGTGGCATGCCCTGAGAAAAGAAGAACCAGCAACCCGATCACCAGACCGATAAAGAAAGGAATTACCAAGACAAGGTATGTCCCTGTCAGTTTGCTGAGGAGGATTTTATGTCTGGGAAGGGAATTGGCCAGAGCCAGTTTCAGAGTGCCCATCTCCTTTTCTCCACTAATGGCATTGAAGCTGAAGAGAAGGGCCAGCATTGAGAGAACCACACTTACGATATAGATGAGATCGATCTTGCCCAAAAGCATTGAATGAGGATTGTTAACACCTCTGTCATTAGTATACGTTATTTCTTCATCCGGATCGCTGTGTATTGTAGTGGGAAGATAGTACTCCAGACCAACGGAGAATATGGAAAATGGAGATGGTTTGCGGAAACCCTTTGCTCCACCCCGGGCGACACTCTGTTCCGTTGGATGTTCCTGCTGGTACAGCTGGATGGATTGCTCATAACTCCGAAGACGTTTCTCATAATCTTTCAGGTTTACAAAGATAGCCAGTGGTATCACAATAATACAAAGAATAACGGCTACCGAAAAACGCAGACTTATGATGTGTTGGTGCAACTCCTTCTGCAGTAACAGGCCAAACATGTGATCACCTTCCTTTTAATGTTGAGATGATGGAAGAATCAGCCAGCCTCCTTATATATTCCTTTGACATACTGTATCGGCAATGTGGCTCCCGATTTAAATTTGCGTAACGTATCTCGAATCATCGGAGAAGGGTTGAGGATTCTGAAGCTGCATTCAACTGTTTGAGTGATCTCATGGGTCTTGAGTAGAAGAAGGATCCCGTAGCCATTAAGGCCTTCCAGCAGGGAAAGATCTATTGATAAATCCTTAACTCCCTGAGAAAACAGCATTGTAATCTCTTTTTCCAGAAGTTCGGCTTCATACCCTCCCATCAGGGGGAAGCAGAGCCTGAGTACAACACACTCATTGTTTTTTTTCTGCATCGAGATCTCTTTCATCTGCACACTCTATGATAGTGAGATATATTTAAATAACTCTGTGCTCCCGAGCGCAATCCCCAGGTGAAATGATCATCTTCTGGATAACCGTATTCCAAAAATAACGATACCCACGACGAGACCGATGAGCAACAGAATGAGAATGATGCTGCCCAAGAGCGGAGTTTTGGCCGATATTTGTATTCGCACGGTCTTATCTTCGGTTTGCACAGGGCGATTATCAGCGACGGCGTCTGTTTTTATTTTTACTTCCTGGGCTCCCACACCTACGTCTTCCGGCGGAATGAAGCGCAGTTTGACGATGGTTTCTTTCTCCGCTTCCAGACTTGGAATGACGGAAGGCTCGATCTCTGAGCGCCAGTTGAGAGGATTATCCGTGGATATTCGGATATTATCCAGTCGCCGTGTACCGGTATTCTTGACGGTGATATTCATTACCACCTCTTCCCCTGTCTTGATGTCAAAATATAGGGTGGGGGCAACTACTTCAATCCTTCCCACTCCCCGAGGAATGAGTTCCAGGTTAGCCCGGCCGGCAGTGACCCGTTTGAGTTCTTTATCGGATATATCACCATTGGCTTCAAATCCGGCGATTTTATCCATTTCACTCTGAGTCGCCACCAAGGCATAGAAATAGAGCGGTTTATCAATGACCACCCGGTCGTCGGTACGGTCGGGCAGATAGACGATTAATGACAGTCTTTTGGAAGTGGTCCCCTGGGGGAAATTTACCTGGGACAACCGGGCGTTATTCTGGGGATCGATAAATTCATAGGTTATCTGCTGCGGCAGATTTACCACGATCAGTTTATACACATCGTCTCCGCTGGAAAAACGCTCCAGATTGAGGTCATAGGTCGCTCTGCCCCCCAGATTGGCCTCCTGAGAGAACTGCACAGAACTAACATCAACAATATTTGCGCTGGCGTCCTGCTGTAGATAGACATTCTTTCGTTCACTGTGGTCGCCGTAATTCAATAGAATCTGCAGGTTTTCCACATCCCGCAGCAGGGTGAAATCGACTTCTGCCTCCTTTCCCAGTTCGATTGACGACACGTGCGCTTCATAGGGATCGCCGATGATTGTCTGATCATCGAGATTCAGCAGAGACACGAAAATATTATACACCTTATCAGGCCGCATCTCAGCCGTGAAGATGTCCCTGTTTTGCCA
>CAZUMH010000074.1:0-17594 GCA_964621645.1 uncultured bacterium | reverse complement strand
TATTTACCTACGCTGTGGTAAAAGTCTAAAAGTCCTGACTCAACGGTATCAAGAACAGTTTTATCCAAAGACTCACCAACTCTGATATTACTGTCGTTCAAGCTTGTTTGTAATTGATCATCTTTAATATCACTGATGCCGTCAAACTAACAAGCTTCCAGCTGAAAACAGGCTTGTTCACGGTCAAGACCTGCCGGCCGTTTACATCCGGGAGAGGGGTAAATGACATCTCGTATGGAATAAGCTGATTTCTGTCTAACAGGATAGTTAAATTTAAAATAAATATCAAGAGGAAATATAGCGGGGCCCCATGTCCAGGCGGGCAAAGGCCCGGAACGGACGGATGCGGTGCCGTCCGTTCCGGGCAGGCTTTCAGGTTACTTTTTCTTGAGGCTGGCGCCGCAGTGGGGGCAGACCTTCCAGTCGGGCAGAGTGGGTTCACCGCAGCTCTCACAGGCGATTTTCAGCTTGGCGCCGCAGTTTGGACAGAAGGCATATCCCGTCATTACCTGCTTCTGGCAGGAAGGACAGGTGGTGCTCTGTCCCGCGCTCAGGTCTTTCAGTTCGGTGGAACGGACGATGAGGTAAACGATGAGTCCAATGATGTTTCCGATAAAGACCAGCAGGGCCCAGAGCAGGCCGTCCATGTTGCGCCGCGAGGCATCCTTGTAGACCCAGATCACTACGGCGAGCCAGATGATTAAAAGAACGGACGGGACAAACGGGATTAACGAGAACCCGTGATTGAATCCAACCATGCGGTGGAAAAAGGGACCTCCTCCCAGCACCCGGATTCCCAGCAGATAGAATACCGGAAAAATCTGCGATCCCACTAAAAGAATGATGAAGATGATCAGCAGCAATGCCGGGGTGGAAACTTTTTTCTCTGACATATCAACCTCCTCTATGTGTCCATTAGATTCTTCTTAATTAATAACCGCCGGCCGCGGAACAATACGGCGCGACCTTCTTACCCGAATCAGGAGCAGGGGACCCAGCAGCAGAGCCAGGAAATTTTGTACCATAAGAAAAACTCCCAGGAAACGCAGCAGGTGACCCTGACTGCCGCTCATCCAGTAAAGACCGTACCCCAGGGCAGCGACCGCTCCCGCGGCCAGGACAGTGCGGAGAGCCGCGGGCGGGGATCCTTTCGTCCGTATATCCGCCGCTCCGGACCGTACCTGAGCCAGCGCGGACCGCCGCACCAATTCCCGCAGCTCCGAGGGAAGTTGAGGCGCGGCGATCTTTCCGGACGCTTTCCGCAGCTCCTCCAGGTCGCCGGCAAAGCGGGAACAGGCCTCGCAGACGCGTACATGCCTGAGTTCGGCGGCTCCCAGCGTCTCCTCACCCGCGAGCAATTTCTTCTGGATCGTCCGGCATCTCATGATCCGGCCCTCCATCGAGAGTTTGTGCTCCCTTCTTCGGACAGTGAATGACGCAGACGGCGCACCGCGGCGTGCAGCATCGATTTGACGGTCCCCTGATGAATATGAAGCATGACGGCAATCTCCCGTATCTTGAATCCTTCCAGCTCCTTGAGCACGAATATTTCCTTCTGCCGGGGCGGCAGCCCGGCGATGGCCCGGGCCAGGTCCAGGCGGGCCGGAACATCCGCCGGCTCTTCCGCGCTCTGATCTTCCCCTGGTCTGCCTTCCCTGGGACCGGCAAGAAACAAACGGCGCAGCCTTTTGCGGCGCAGCCCATCCCGGTGGCAGTTGACGGTAATGGCAACGAGCCACTTTTTCGGATCGGTAATGCCCGTTAGATCTTCGGCCCTCCGCGCGGCCCGCAGCCACACTTCCTGAAACAGATCCTCGGCGTCCTGACGGTGCCGGGCCAGATACCAGGCCAGACGGTGCACGTCCTCGCAGTGGGCCAGATAGATGCGGTCGAACACATCCGCGCTGTTCGGATTTGTCTCTGCTGGCCTCATTCGTCTCCTGGTTTTAGCGGCGCCGTCACTCTAAAAGACGCATCAGACGGGAAAATGTTGTTTGGGCAATAAAGGATTCGCAAGAATAAAGTTCCTGTTTCGGGGACAATGTACCACGGGATGCAAAAAGAAGCAAGCCGTGGTCATCCTGTCTCAATCATGGGAAAATCCCGGCGGGGAGCGTCATTGTCCGGTATATCGAGCTGATCCTGCGGGAATCTTGTGATATGGATTGGTTTGCTGTCCCCTGCCGGATTGTTAAAAAGATATTGACATATTCCGTTTTTATCCTTTACTTTCACTATCCCTTTTCATCATACGATGTTACAATCCCGTATTCTTTTTTAGTGGACAAGTTACGTAGACTAAATTATTCCTTCTGATGTAATACATTGCGATAACTCTTTACTATCGGATTATTTTACCATTTTCATCACCGAAGCGGAAAACGTCATCCATCCTTTCCGTCATCCAAGGACAAGGAGGAAATACGGATTATGAAACCATCCCTTTTTATTCTGCTGTTAATGTTTCCCATCCGGCTTGCGGCCGTCCCGCAGGACTCTCTTGTCTGGACCTACTGCGGCGGCCCGCCCGGTGGTCTGGGATACGACATCCGTTATAATTTCAGCAATCCCGACATCTGGTATGTCACCGATAATTTTTGCGGCGTCTTCCGAAGTGAAGACAACGGCCTCACCTGGCAGCAGTCCAACACAGGGATCCCGCCCCAGTCCGGACCGACCGGTGACGCCGTTCCGATCTTCAGCCTCACCGTGGATTCGCATAATCCCCAGATCCTCTGGGCCGGAACCAATCCCACCGGACATATTTACCGCTCCACGGACGGCGGACTCACCTGGGAGCGCCGTGACAACGGCGTGACCATCGATTATGAGGGCGGATTGACCTTTCGCGGCTTCACGGTGGATCCGACCTCTTCCGACATCGTCTATGCCATGGGAGAGACATCCGATCCGGCTATCGGTTTCGCCGTCTGGGGACCGGGAACCGGCGGTGCCGTATATAAGACGATCAATGCCGGGGCAAGCTGGAGCAAGATCTGGGACGGCGGCGTCCCCTCCAGTCTGACCCGCTACATGTGCATCGATCCCCGTGATCCCCAGGTGCTCTTTGTCTCCACCGGCATCTTCGACCGGGGTGCTATCGGGGAACCGGACGATCCGGAGGAGAGTCCATATCCTTTCGGCGGCCTTGGCATCCTGAAATCCACTGACGGCGGACAGACCTGGGATACTCTCGGCGTCGCCAACGGACTCAATTTTCTCTATATAGGCAGCATCTTCATGCATCCTGACAATCCCGACCTGCTTCTGGCCGCGGCCGGGCATATCACACCGGGAGCCGCCGTGGATCAGATGGACCTGGACGATTATACCCCCATGGGAATCTACCGGACCATCGACGGCGGTGAAACCTGGACCCAGGTCTACGAACCAAAGGATAATCCGGGCGAGTGTTTCACGGCTGTGGAGATCCATCCGACCTACGGCAACATCGCCTATGCCGGTAGCGACGGCGCCATCTACATGAGCAGGGACACGGGCGCCACCTGGATCCACATGAGTGCGGGTACCAAAACCTGGGGACCGCCCGGCATCGTGGCCGGCTGGCCCATCGATCTGCAGTGTGACCCCCGCGATTCCCTGCGGCTTTTCGCCAACAACTACAACGGCGGCAATTTTCTCAGTGAAGACGGCGGTCACACCTGGCGGAACGCCAGTTTGGGGTATACCGGGTGTCAGGCCAGAAGCGTCAGCGTGGATCCCTTTAATCCGGCCCGGATTTTCGAAGCCGGCCGCAGCGGCATCTGGAAATCCAATGACGCGGGACATACCTGGGAAGGCGTATTCTATCCCGATATAAACAGCACCGATATTATCGGACTGGAGTGGATGACCATGGTCTGTGATCCCCGTCACTTCGACCAGGTGCTGGCCGGCAAAAACATCATAATACGCACACTCAACGGGGGCGGCTCCTGGACCAGGGTATGGCAGGTGCAGACGGTGCAGAGCCTGCTCCCCCCGGAAACACCGAATCAGATCCTGGCAACCTTCGCTTTTCCTCAATCGGATGAAAACCGGATCTACGCCGCGCTCTGTTCCGAAGGGCTGATGATGGGACATGAAAGAGGAGATATATCCGTCGCTCTCGCCGGCGGCGGAGTCCTGCGGTCGACCGACAACGGGGTGACCTGGGAGCGGGCCGTCGACGCCAATCTGGGTGATATCAGCGTCTTCGACCTGGCCCTCCATCCCGCCAACGCCTTGCTGGTCTACGCGGCTACAACAGCGGGTTTATTTAAAACCACCGACGGCGGCGATTCCTGGACTCTTATGACCACCCCTTCGGACACCTCGCTGATCCGCGCCGTGGCCCTCGATCCCGGAGACCCGGACCATCTGCTCATCGCTCTGGAAGGCAGCGGCATTCATGTCACGCTCGACGGCGGCCAGAACTGGCAGGCGGGCTACGCCGGATTGGAGCCGAACGGATCGATCCACGATATCGTTTTCGATCCCACCAACGGCAACATCGCCTATACCAGCGACTATTACAGCGGCATATACCGGAGCGAAGACGGCGGTTTCACCTGGGCGGTCATCAATCAAGGCCTGCTGAATCGCAGTGCCATGTCGCTTTCCATCTCTTCGGACGGGCAGCATCTCTACGCCACCACGGACGGAGCCGGTGTCTTTCGGCTGGACCTGAACGGCATCCCGGCCAAAGTTGAGGATGAATCCCGGCCGCGGACTTTCCAATTATCCCAGAACTATCCCAATCCTTTCAATCCCTCCACCACCATTTCCTACCGGCTGACTAGTCCGGCCCGGGTCAGGCTTGAGATTCTCGATCTGCGGGGCCGGCTCCTCCGCATCCTTGTGGACCGGGGAGAACAGGCCGGTTCACATACGATTATCTGGTACGGAAGGGATGGGTCCGGAAACGAGGTTCCCTCCGGCGTGTACATCTGCCGGTTGAAATCGGCAGGGAGCAGCGCCATACGGAAGATGACCCTCATCCGCTGAGGAAAGGAAAACCGGGATCAGGGGAACGGGATTCCTGTCTTTTCCTTCCGACGTCGTTACATCCAACTGTCCATTTGCCAGCGGAAGGGTGGACAGGTTCGTCCTGGTGCATCCGAACAGTTCCGGACAAACTGGAGAAATCCTTCTGTCAGGCTTCTCTTCAGTTTAACAATGAAACCAGAGAGTCCCCTCTTCTCTCGAACCCAATCCTTCGGTCAAATATCCACTACCTGAAAAAGCGGATTTCCCCTGGCATTACTCCCGCTGATTTCTTATGTTATAGCCGTTCCCGCCTGAGATCCCGGGAAAAATACTCCTCTTGACTGGATAAAACCGGAGCCGGACATGGCCCGTTCGAGAAGATGCCTCAACTGCAATGCCGTTATCGGGAAGGCGAATTTCTGCCCCCGCTGCGGCCAGGAAAACACGGACCGGCGCCTTACTCTTCAACAGTTCCTGAAGGATTTTCTGGGCGAATATTTCACCTTCGATTCAAAGTTCGTCCACAGCGTCGTCCCCCTGGTGACCAGGCCCGGACATCTCACCAGCGAGTACCTGGCCGGACGGCGGATCCGCTACATTCTGCCCCTGCGGCTCTATCTCTTCACCACCTTTCTCTTTTTCTTCGTCCTGACCGTGCAGAACCGCATCGACCAGAGCGGTACGGAAGCCGGTGCGGCGGCGCGGAAACAATCGGCCGCCGATTCCCTGCGCCGCGGCATCTCAGCCCGTGCTCCGTCCCTGAATTCAGCTGAGCAAAAGGGACTGGCGGAAGCCATCACCTCCACATTCGATCTTACTCCCAAAGCCGCCGCGGACAGCGGCCATATCGTCATTATGTGGAATGATTCCACCACCACGGGAGCTGTCGGCTACCTGCGCCGCAAAGCGGAATTTATCAACAGCCGGGGGAAAGAAGGCATGCGGCTGTTCTGGTGCAGATCCTGCTTTCCATGAAAAGAGTGTACGGACAGTCCTGGCCCAAGACGGTGTTGAAAACAGCTCTGGCCCTTTTTCTCTATATATTGATGATCATGCCGGGATTCCTCCTGCTGGCGCTGATGACGCTGGTGAGTGTATAGGCGACTATGGACGGGAGTGGCTGTCCGTGAAAAATAAAATGAATGTTTGCATTTCGTCTAAAAAAAACCTACTATTAAGGTCGATAGAAAACGAAACCTCGAGGTGACCCATGACTGATGCCCCAGCTCAGACGACACAACACCAGGGATTCCATCCTTCGACCAAGGCGTTCCGATTCACTGTGCTCATATTTACCAGCCTTCTGACCTTCGGAAGCTATTTTGCCTATGATATCATCGGCGCGGTAGCCCCCAGCCTCATCGAAGACCTGGGCGCGGCCCGCGGCACTGTGGGAACGATGTACACCATGTACAGCATTGCTGCGATTCTCTCGGTATTCATCGGCGGGGTTCTCATCGATCGGCTGGGCACCCGGAGAGCGAGCATGATTTTCTCGTTGCTGGTGCTCACCGGGGCGGTCATTGTCGGCCTCTCACGCTCCATTCCCGTGCTCTTTGTCGGCCGCTTTATCTTCGGCGCCGGCTCAGAACCGCTGGTGGTGGCGCAGAGCGCCATTCTGGCCCGCTGGTTCAAGGGCAAGGAGCTGGCACTCTCATTCGGGATCGCCCTCACCGTCAGCAGACTGGGAACCCTGTTCAGCTTCAACACCGGAGAATTGATCACCAGTCATTTCGGCAGCTACCGGTACGCGCTGATGACCGCGGTTATTTTCTGTGTCATTTCGCTGCTGGCGAACATCGTATATGTGCTCCTGGACAGAAGAGGTGAGAAGGCGCTGCAGCTGAAAGACGGCGACACTGAAGAAAAAATCGTTCTCAAGGACATCCGGCATTTCAAACCAAGCTTCTGGTTTGTGACGATGCTCTGTGTCACCTTCTATTCGGCTATTTTTCCCTTTACCGCCCTTTCCACCGATTTCTTCGCGGACAAATGGGGTATCGCCCGGGTAGCCGATACGTCCGGAGGATTTCTTACCCAGGTATTCGGCAGTTTCTTCCATATGTTCAGTACGGCGGGAGGCATCACCTCTATCATCATTTTCGCTTCCATGATCGCCGCGCCCTTTGCCGGGCACCTGGTAGACAGGGTCGGGAAACGGGCCACCCTGATGATATTCGGATCACTGATAATGATCCCCAGCCATCTGATTATGGGCATTACCAATATCTATCCCGTCCTGCCCATGATCAGTCTTGGTATCGCTTTTGTCCTGGTGCCCGCGGCCATGTGGCCGTCGATTCCCATGGTCGTGTCAAAAGAAAGAGTGGGGACCGCTTTCGGTCTGATGACCATGATCCAGAATATCGGCCTCGGACTGTTCCCCTATCTTAACGGACGATTACGGGATGTTACCCAGTCATATACCTCCAGTATGATCATGTTCGCGGGGCTGGGAGTCGTCGGACTGATTTTCGCCCTGCTGCTGAAACAGGCGGACAGAAAAGCGGGGAAAGTTCTGGAAAAGCCGTAAGCATGGATCGTTGCTGCCGTTTAGATAAGGATGCGTGATATGCTCAGTAACAATAACAATACACATTCACGGACCGGAGAGACTATCAGCCTGAAGAAACTCTTTGCGGATGCCGATTACCGTTCGATGGTGATCCTGCTCCTCGTGCCCCTGGTCCTGACCGTATGGGTTTACTATGGCAAACAGGCGGACTTTCCGGAACTGTTTCCGAAAATCGCGGCCGGTCTGAGTATTCCCGGCTCCAGCACCATCTACGAATACCTGGCAGCTTTCCTGCTCATGGGCCTCATCCCTTTCGTCTTCGCCGCTATCTTCTTTAAAAGAACATTGAAGGACCTGGGCCTTCGCCCGGGTGATTGGCGCTTCGGCCTGAAATCGCTTGCGATACTGGCGCCCCTCTTTCTCCTTTTCGCCTATCTGGGCTCCGGGGACGCGGCCATGCAGGCCGAATATCCCCTGGCCGGGCAAGTAATGCGGCATGCGCCATCCTTCCTCATTATCGAGCTTTTCTATCTGCTGTACTACTTCGGCTGGGAGTTTCTCTTCCGGGGCCTGATGATTTTCGGGCTTGAGGACCGTTTCGGAGCGGTCGCGGTCATCCTCATCCAGACCATCCCCTCGGCTATCGTACACATCGGCAAACCGGCGGCGGAAAGCTTCGCCGCCATCCCGGCCGGACTGCTCTTCGGATATCTGGCCGTACGCAGCCGCTCCTTCCTCTATCCCCTCTTTCTGCACGCCGTCATCGGTATCGGCACCGACTTATTTATTACGATGAGGATGGGATAGGAGACAGCCATGCGGGTACTGGTAACCGGGGCAAACGGATTTGTCGGCGCCGCCCTCTGCGCAGAGCTGATCAAGCGGGGGGATCAGGTGCGGGGATTGGTGCGCACCACCAGCGATCTTTCCCTGCTTGAGGGAATAGAGGCGGAACTTGTCTACGGCAGCCTGGATGACGCTTCCTCCCTGAAGGAGGCCGTAAAAGGAATGGACCTGGTCTATCACGTCGCCGCGGCCGTAAGCGACTGGGGCAGCCTGGAATATTTCCGCCGGGTCAACGTGGAAGGCGCCCGCAGCCTGCTCGAAGCCGCCGTAGCGGCAAAGGTGCGCCGTTTCGTACTGGTGAGCAGCGTGGCCGTGCACAGCTTCATCGACGCCCGCGACATGGACGAAACCTCTCCCCAGCTGCCGACGCCCTTCTACTACTGCCGGACCAAACGGGAAGCCGAGGAGCTGGCTCTCTCCTATCACCGGGCCGGGAAGCTGGAAGTGGCAATAGCACGTCCGGGCGACGTATGGGGTCCGGGAGACCGCACCAGCCTGCTCAAGATGACCGCCCTGCTGGAAAGAGGGCTCATCATCTACATCGGCGGCGGCCGGAAACTGGGAGCCTTTACCTATATCGAAAATCTGGTTGATGGAATCATTTTAACGGGGAGGAAGAAGGAAGCCGCCGGAGAAGCCTTTATTCTCACCGACGGGGTCGAGATGAGCTGGCGCACCTACTTCGAAAAGCTGACCGCGGCCCTGGATCTGCCCCGGCCACGCCTCTCGCTCCATCCGGTTGTGGCCCGGGGGCTGGCCGCCCTTCTGGAGACCATCTACTCGGCGTTTCACATCCGCAGTCGTCCGCCCCTGACCCGCTACCTCGCCAGGCATTTAAGCGTGGATTTTCACTTTTCCATAGACAAGGCCAGGAGCCTGCTGGGCTATGCTCCTTCAGTTGATACGGATGAAGGGATCAGGCGCACCGCCCGCTGGTACCGGAACGTTGTTCGTAAAGAGGCCGCCATCTCCGGTGAAAAAATATAAGCGGGACCTGGACGGGGGAAAAGCCTTTGCAAATAAAAATGAATATCCCGGGAATTAATCTGTTGACTCAAGTGCTTCTCTCCTCACCCGTGATCAAAGGGAAACAGAGAGAGGCGGATTGTCGCTTTCATGAAGAATAAGCTGGAAGATCGCATCAAACAAATCGGAGCCCTGGCGGAAAGGGAAAAGATGCAAGTGTACGCGGTGGGAGGATACGTTCGCGACAGGCTGCTGGGCCGCACCACTCCCGAAGTTGATTTCGTGGTGGTGGGTGACGGGCCCGGGCTGGCCGTGAAAGCGGCGGCCGAGCTGAAGGGACACGGATTGGTGCAGTACCGGAACTTCGGCACCGCCTCCTTCCTCCTGGGCGACAACAAGTTTGAATTCGTCACGGCCCGGGCTGAATCCTACCTTCCCAATTCCCGCAAGCCGGAAGTGACCAGCGGCACCCTTGAGGAGGATCTGAGACGGAGGGATTTCACCATAAACACCCTGGCCCGTCCGGCAACTAAAAAGGGGCTGGGGAAGATCATCGATCCCTTCGGGGGGCGCAAGGATGTGAAACAGCGCCGCATCCGCACTCCTCTGGAAGCCGCCAGCACCTTCTCGGACGACCCCCTGCGCATCATGCGGGCTGCCCGCTTCGCCAGCCAGCTCAACTTTGAGATCGACAGGCCTACCCGTGAGGCCATGCGCCGGGAACGCAATCGGCTCAGTATCGTTTCCCAGGAACGGATTACGGATGAACTGCTCAAGATCCTCTCCCATCCGAAACCATCCATCGGATTTAAAATTCTTCAGGAGACGGGTGTCCTGGAAATTGTCTTTCCCGAGCTGGACAAATTGGCCGGCGTGGAGCAGCGGCTGGAGCACCATCACAAGGATGTGCTCCAGCACACCCTGAAAGTGGTGGACAACCTGGCCGCTGTCACTGACAGCCTGCTCCTGCGCTTTGCCGCATTGGTGCACGACATCGGCAAACCCAGGGTGAAGCGTTTTGAAGAGGTCCAGGGCTGGACCTTCCACGGACACGAGCTGGTGGGTGAACGCATGCTGAAGCATATCTGCCGCAATCTTAAACTACCAAAGGAATACTGCGGTTACAGCCAGAAAATCACCCGGCTGCACATGCGGCCCATTCAGCTCATCGGAGAAGAAGTGACCGACTCCGCCGTACGACGTCTTCTGGTTCAGGCCGGCAACCAGATTGAAGATTTGATGATGCTCTGCCGGGCGGACATCACCTCGGGCAATCCCAAGCGAGTGCGCCGGCATCTGGAAAACTTCGACTGCGTGGCCAACCGCCTCCTGGAGGTGGAAGAGAAAGACCGCATGAGAGTATTCCAGTCTCCGGTACGTGGTGATGAGATCATGGCCGTCTGCGGCTTGGAGCCGGGCCCCCTGGTGGGCAGGCTGAAATCCGAAATCGAAGAGGCGATCCTGGAGGGGGATATCCCCAATGAACACGACGCCGCTCTGAAATATCTTCTCAGCATTAAGGAGCGGATTATCGGGCAGGAGGAGAATCGATAAACAACCGTTTCAGGAGATACCGGCTCTCAGCCATCTTTTCCTGAAACATTACGCACTATATTACGTTAAATGCTATTGATTCACAAGCTTGGAAAAAAAGGAGGTTCCAATGAATGGAGATTCCGTTGCACCCAAAAAGATGAATGTTTTTCAGAAGATCATCGGCATTTATACCTCACCCACCGAGACATTCACCAGTATCAATGAAAAACCGACATGGCTGATTCCGTTTATCATTATCGTGATCGTAGCCATCGCGTCTCAGCTCCTGGTTCTGGACATAGCCCTGAAGGATCGCATGGCTATGCTGGAAGCTCAGAATTATTCGGCTGAGCAGCTGCAGGCGGCCCAGGCCCAGATGAACAGCCCCTTGCGTTACATCGGCTTTGTGTTCGTGCCCATTGTCATCCTCATCATGTGGTCCATCTATTCCGGGGTCCTCCTTTTCACCGGCAACACCATCATGGGCGGACAGGCTAAATTTAAAAACCTCTTCGCCATGGTATCCTGGGCCAGCCTTATCGGTGTTTTGCAGGCGATTGTCAATACCTTCCTTGTCCTTTCCAAGGGAACCAGCCGGGGAGTAACCACCAGCCTGGCTGTGCTTATGCCGCAGCCGGGACTGGGTGATCAGCCGACCCTGCTCTACCGCTTCTTGCAGCACTTCGATCTGTTTACTGTCTGGCAGATGGTTCTCTGGATCTTCGGCACCGCTGTGATTTTTAAATTCACCACCAAGAAATCCGCCACCATGGTTCTTATTATCTGGGGTGTGTATATCGTCATCGCCACCCTGCTTGGACACTTCGTAGGCGGAATATTCAGACCCCGCTAAGCATTTTTGAAAGGTATCATCATGAAACGGTTGTTTGTTATTTCAATTCTGGTCTTTTCCCTGCTCGCAGCCGGTCTGACAGCGCAGGAAAAGGCCTTGACCCTGGAAGAATGCGTTGGGATAGCCCTGGAGCACAATCCCGATATCATCCGGGGATCGTTTACCGTCAAGATGGCCGGCCGGGATGTCACTGTGGCCCTCTCCAACTTCCTTCCCCGTATTTCCGCGGGACTGGGCTACAGCCATTCGGTACTGGGTCCCTCTTCGGACACAAGGATCGATCCCACCACCGGTATCCCCGTACCGCTGCAGCCGTATGAGATAAAATCCTGGTCCTCAAACGCCCAGCTGTCGGCAAGCTATTCCATCTTTAACGGCGGCTACAACATCTACAACTACAAGCAGAGCAGGCTCTTGAAAGAGCAGGCCCGCTACAGCTTCGACGACACCCGGCAGACCATCATCTATATGGTCAAGGAGCGCTACTATAACCTGCTTAAAGCCGAAAAGCTGCTGAATCTGGCGGAAGAGACCCTGAAATCGGCGGATGAATCGTACAAGAAAGCGCAGATTCTCTTTCAGGTTGGCAAGGTGCCCAAGTCAGACGTGCTGAAAGCCAAAGTCCAGCTGGAAACCGATCGTCTCTCCCTGATCGAGGCCCAGAACGGCCTGGCCGTGGCCCGCGCCTCCCTGAATTACATCCTGGGCAGAGATGTGGAAAACGATATTAAGGTGGTGGATAACCTCAACGTGCCGGAAATGGAGATCGGCTACGAGGACGCCAAAAAGAACGCCCTGGCCAATCATCCCTCCCTGAAGAGCAACCAGTTCGGTCTCAAAGCCGCCCAGGCCGGAGTGGGCATGGCCGTTTCCCAGTTCCTGCCCAAGCTGAACGCCTATGCCGCGTACAGCTGGCGCAATGAAGACTTCAACCAGATCGACTCCTTCTTCGACAAGGATTACAACTGGTACGCCAGCATTTCTCTTTCCATTCCGGTTTTCCAGGGTTTTTCCCGGACCGCTCTTGTAAGCAAAGCCAAACTGGCACGCAGCTCCAACCGGGAGGCCCTCGAACAGGCACAGCGGGATATTGATCTTGAGGTGAAACAAGCCTATCTCCAAAAGGAACAGGCCAAGAAAAAAATAGTGGTGACCGAAAGCGCTCTGCAGGCTGCCGAAGAAGATTTAAAACTAAATAAGGAAAAGTACAGTCTTGGAGCAGGGACCATGCTGGATTTGATCAACGCCCAGGTCTCCTATTTTTCGGCCCAGAGTGATAGAATCCAGGCGCTGTACGATTACAAATACGCCATTGCCAGGCTCCAGAAAGCCATGGGTATGCTGGAAAAGTAATTTGAGGGAGCAATTAAATGAAAAAAAAGTTATTTATTTTTCTGGGCGCCGTTATTATTCTGGCCATTATTGTAGTAGGAAATCTGAAAAAAAGCGGCCATAAAATAACCGTCCAAACCGAGAAAGTGAGCCGGGGCAGAATCACTGCCACGGTTTCCGGTGCCGCCAAGATCCAGCCGGAGGTACAGGTAAAGATATCAGCCAAAGTAAGCGGGCAGATCATCGAACTGGGAGCTAAAGAAGGCGATTTCGTCCGCAAGGGTCAGTTCCTGGTCCAGCTGGATCCCGTCATGTATAATGCCGCCAAGGAGCAGGCTCAGTCCAACCTGAATTACGCTCAGGCGGGATTCGAAAAATCCCGGAGCGAGTACACCCGGGCCCAGGCTCTTTTCAAGGACAACCTCATCTCCCAGTCTGAGCTGGAGATAGCCAAATCCACCTACGCGCAGTCCGAGGCCCAGGTCGAGCAGAGTAGAGCCGCTCTGGACCAGGCTAAAGATAATTTGGATAAAACCAGGATCTATTCACCCATGGAAGGAACGGTAAGTCTGCTCAATAAGAAAGCGGGTGAAATGGCCATGGGTTCCCAGTTCACCCTGGATGTCATCATGATCGTGGCCGATCTTAACAAGATGCGGGCCGAAACCGAGATCGATGAGAATGACGTGGTGATGGTGAGTCTGGGTGATTCGGCTCACATCGAAGTGGATGCCTTCCCGGACAGCATTTTTTACGGCATTGTCACTGAGATCGCCAATACCGGAAGCACCAGCGGACAGGGCACCCAGGAAGAGGTCACCAATTTCATGGTAAAAGTCGCTATGATCGATCCTCCCGTCGGTTTGCGGCCGGGGATGTCGGCCACGGTGGATGTCCTCACGGACACCAGAGAAAACGCCCTTAAGATCCCCATCCAGTGTCTCACGGTGCGGGAGCCTAAAGTGGAAGAAACCGCACCATCCGGAGAAGACTCCGCTGCTGTGAAAAAAGCGGAAAAACCGAAAGAAAAAGTCAGGGTCGTTTTCGTGGTCCAGGATGGAGTAGCCCACCAGATAGAGGTAAAAACCGGTATTTCTTCGGACCGGGAATGGGAGATCATCAAGGGATTGAACGAAGGCGACGAGGTGGTCAGCGGCAGTTACCGGGTCCTTTCCAATGAGTTGAAAGACGGCATGGAGGTAAAAGTTAATAACTCGGCCAACCCGCTCGCAGGAGAGCGGAATCAATAGGCACATCAGGGAGCAGGAACATGCTAATCGACTTGAAGAGCATTATTAAAGACTATCAGATAGGAACACAGTCTGTTCACGCGTTGCGTGGCATCGATCTCGCTATTGACGCGTCTGAATACGTAGCGGTTATGGGTCCCTCGGGATCGGGTAAATCTACCCTGATGAACATTCTGGGGTGCCTGGACACACCCACGGACGGTGTCTATACGCTGAATAAAAACAATGTCAGCGAACTCAATGACGATCAGCTGGCGGAGATCCGCAACCGCGAGATCGGCTTCGTCTTTCAGACCTTCAATCTTCTGCCCCGGGCCACGGCTCTGCACAATGTGGAGCTGCCCCTGATCTACAAGGGGATTGCCGCGGGCAAACGCAGGGAGCAGGCGATCCAGGCTCTGAAGCGGGTTGGATTGGAAGACCGTATGCACCACCGTCCCAACGAGCTTTCCGGAGGTCAGCGCCAGCGGGTAGCCATCGCCCGGGCTCTGGTCAATAATCCTTCCATCATCCTGGCCGACGAGCCCACCGGAAACCTTGACACTCGCACCGGGGACGAGATCATGGAGATCTTCGAGGCACTTCACGATGAGGGCAATACCATCATCATGGTGACCCACGAGGAATACATTGCCGAGCATTCAGACCGTATCGTCAGACTGAGAGACGGGGTCATTGAACGGGATGAAGCCAATTAAGGCGGCCCGGGAGGATTAATGAAAACCTGGATCGAACTCTGGGAAGGGGTAAAAATCGCTCTGGGCGCGCTATGGTCAAATAAGCTGCGCGCCTTTCTCACCCTGCTGGGAATCATCATCGGGGTCACCACGGTTATCGGTATCTTCTCCCTCACCCAGGGGCTGGATAAATCTTTCGGTAACGAAATTTCCTCGCTGGGTTCCGATGTACTCTACGTACAAAAGTTTCCCTGGTTTTCCCGGCCCAACCAGGATGAGTTTCGCAATCGTCGGGACATCACCATGAAGGAGGTCCGGGCCCTGAAAAAAAGCGCTACTCTGGCTCTGGCCGTATCTCCCTCGGTGGGCACCAGCCGAACCGTACGGCGCGGGAACAAATCATTGGAAGGCGTCAGCATAAACGGTACGGATGAAGAGAAGACCAGCAACACGTATCCGGCCTACGGCCGTGACCTGACGGCGATAGACGTCACCTACAGGCGCAACGTCTGCGTAATCGGCTCGGCCGTCGCTGAAAACCTCTTCCCGGGTGAAGATCCTCTGGGCAAGCGGCTTAAAATAGCCGGCTATCCTTTTACTGTCGTCGGAGTGCTGGAAAAGCAGGGTGATCTATTCGGCATGAACCAGGACCAGGAGATCCGCATCCCCATAGGCGTTTTCTTCAAGCTCTTCGGCACCAGGCGCAGCATCACTATCATGGTCAAGGTTTCAGACCCGACCATTATCGACGACGCCAAGGAAGAGATCCGCGGCATCCTGCGCAGCGTGCGCCGGCTCGAACCCCAGGAAGAGGACGACTTCGGCATCAATCAGATGGACATGATCATGCAGATGTACAAGAGCCTCACCGGTGCCCTGCATGCCGCGGCCATCGGTGTGGGTGCCATCTCTCTCCTGGTCGGGGGCATAGGTATTATGAACATCATGCTGGTCTCGGTGACGGAACGCACCCGCGAGATCGGCATCCGCAAGGCTCTGGGTGCCAGAAAAGTAAATCTGCTCTGGCAGTTTCTTATCGAGTCGGTAACCATAAGCGCGGTCGGTGGGCTGATCGGAGTGGGGCTTGGATTCGCTTTGGGAGGACTTGTGGCGGCAATTTCACCGCTGCCATCCACGGTGAGCCTCTGGTCGGTTCTTTTAGGAATCGGTTTTTCTTCTACGGTGGGAATATTCTTCGGTCTTTATCCCGCCAGCAAGGCGGCGCGGCTCAATCCGATCGAAGCGCTGCGTTATGAGTGATACGAATTTAAAACATCTTGTGATTAATCATTTATAATCTCGGAAACGGCGACAAAGCCTGAAGGAGAAGATTAAATGGGAATAAAGGAAGAGAAAAAAGGCAACGTGCTTATTCTAACTCTTGAAGGAGAGCTGATGGGCGGGCCCGAGGCGGAAACATTTCAGACGACAATATACCGGGCCGTGGAGGAGGAAGCGGTAAATATCGTTCTCGACATGGAGCAGGTCAAATGGATGAACAGCTCCGGCCTGGGTATGATAATGGGAGCCCTGACAACACTGCGCAGCAGCGGAGGAGACCTGCGTATGGCCAACGTATCGGAACGGGTGCATCGCCCCATAGAGGTCACGCGGCTGGACAGCGTCATAAAAATATATAAAGACCGGGACGAGGCGGTGGCAAGCTATCACGGGGAGGAGTGAGATGAGCGAAAAAATGCGGGAAACGGTCATCCAAAAAATCGAGAAGAGGGAGTCACTGGCAGGGCAGGACCTCAGCGAGATCGATCTTTCCTACGCCAACTTGAAGGGCGGCGATTTTACCGGAACGATCTTAACCGGAGCCCACCTTCAAAATGCCAACCTGGAAAATGCCAAACTCGGCGGCGCGGATTTATCCGGCGCTTTTCTCTTTGGAGCTAATCTGAAAGGAGCCGTCCTGAAAGAGGCGATACTGGAACGGTGCAATCTGCAGGATTCAAACCTGGAGGGAGCCACGCTTACCGGAGCAAAACTGAATAAGGTATCACTATTCGGAGCCGAGGCTTCTAAAGCCGACTTTTCCGGCGCTGATATATCCGGAGGAAAATGTAAACGGGCCGATTTCAGCTGGGCCAATCTCAACGGTGCCGTTCTGCGTGAAGCACACTGCCAGCGGGCCAGTTTCAAGGGAGCCGATCTCCGGGGGGCCGATATGACCGGCACCAATCTGACCAATGCCGACATGACTCAGGCTATCCTGGATAAATAGGCAAAGCCGACAGGAAAGCACCTGAACGATGAGGAATCGATGAATCTTAATGAAAGTGTTTTTATAGCGCTCAACGCTATCCGCACCAACAAGCTGCGCTCGTTTCTCACGCTTCTGGGTATCGTCATCGGAGTGATGACGGTTATCGGCATGATGACCATCATCGAAGGCATCAACGCCACCATGCGGCGTGAATTGGAGACGGTGGGCACCAACACTTTTTATGTACGGAAATTCCCTGCTATTGTCACCGGGCACATGGCCGAGAAGTACCGGAACCGCAAGGATATCACCGTTGAGCAGGCCGAAGCCATTAAAGAAAGAGCACGCTATGTTTCCCGGGTAACTCCGGAAATATACACTTTCGGCCAGAGGGTAAAATACGGAGGCGAGAAAACCAATCCGGATGTGTATGTGGTAG
>CAZUMH010000073.1:0-17689 GCA_964621645.1 uncultured bacterium | reverse complement strand
TGCTTAAATAAACGAGTTTCCGATGACGAAATTGCGAACATTACTTGACATTAGCTTAGCTTTCCCAGAGCTTAATGCTCGGGACTAACAATCTAGAATAATACCATTTTCAATGAGGATGGGAGAGTGGAGTAGCATATCTTCCGGCGTCCCTCCTGGTCAGTCCAGAAATAATTGCAGCGAATGCTTAGTTAAAGAAAAGCTATAATATCTATATAATAATTATTAAGAAAAAAAATAGAAAAAGTCAAATATAATCTTAAACTGACTTATAGAGTTCAGCAGGTGAATAATGTGCTCCTCGGGTCATATCATCCTCATGCCGATAATAGATTTTATTTCTTTTTCCTTGTTTTTTCCGCCGCGTGCCCTAAAATGTCGATAACTTCCCTTTTATCATGTGGCATGAGACAAATCCCATGACACACGATACTATATTAGTTTAATCACTCTCGGGGCCACCCGCCCGCATCCTTAGCAGCCATGGGTTTACCAATTTGGCAATCTTATTTAATCATGATTAGTTTAATCACCTGAGTATAGTCAGAAGATGACATTTTACAAAAATAAACGCCACTTTCTAATTGCTTACCAAAATCATCTTTCCCATCCCATATCGTTATATAGGTACCTGCTGGTTTATCACTTTTAAATAATTTGCGAACTTGTTCACCAAGTATATTAAATATTATTAATTCAACATTACTTTTAGATAGTAAATTATATTTTATTACTGTATTTGAATTGAATGGATTTGGATAATTATTATAAAGAATAAATCGAGATGGTTTTTTATCATTCGAATCCTTGACTTGGGTTTTGTTTATCTCTAATTTTAATAATCGAAGATGATCACTCTCATAAGTTGCAAATACATTTGTGGAAGGAAGAACACCCAGAGTATATAAGTAATTTTCATCGCTCGCAAGCGTTGGGCCGGCATTATTGGAGGGGGCTTTCCATTCAGTGGCATAACTCTCTAATAGTACACCAGTATTTTCATCGATAGCATATATAATCGCTTTGTCACCAAAAGGGCCAGGATCAGTAATTGCCCATAATAAATTTTTATGCCATGTTAAATCCGAAAAATGATAATTAATACTATCCGGATAATTAAACTGGTTGATTATATTACCTGAAAAATCATATTTTATTATTTCATTACTATAATCTGCTGTCGAAATAGTATTCGTTCTGCCACTTGCCCACAAAAACTTACCATTAGTAGCTAAACCATCAACTTGATCAAACCCCAAATTCCATTCATTTACGATTTCAAGTGAATCGTTTATTAATGTAAGCTGAAGAACTCTTGGAGGCCACCAACCTCTCCAGTAATCAGCAACCCAGATTGTATCGTTATTGACGGCAATATCGTATATAACGAACAAATAATTATTATAAAAATTTTCGATGGGAAATATTTTATCTTCCATATTTTGAAATCTGGCAAGTGTTTGACCATATTCACCGATCCAAAATTGCTTTTTCTCTTTATCATATTCAAGACCGTTCAACCCCTCTATGTTTGAAGGTCTAATAGGGCTATACCCCCAATCAACGATATCAAAATCACCCCATTTATGGTTTTCAATTTCGGGTACAGGAGAAAGACCTGGAATTGATAATTTTAAAATCTGTATCGAGCTCCAACTTGCTGTAATTACCCAATAGCAATTATCTCCAACGCTTAATCCGACAGGTGTATCCGCACCCTGAAAAAAGGTTGGATAATCCCACATATCTTCAATTAAACCAGTTTGTTTATTAATTGATATTACAGCATTATAATCCCAATCATCACTAATAAAAGATCCGCTGTCTGTTTTTTTTATGATTTTATCGTCTAGCATGGTAATTGTGTTTGACCAGAAATCATACCAAGAATTGGGATACTGTTTTAGTAAATTACCATTCCGATTAATCTGAAATAGAACTGGCATTGTCCGCTCGGATAACCAAAAAGTATTGCCGTCTTTAATCAGGCCATTAATATAGTGACTGTTAAAAGGACTCCCCAGATGTTCAAAATCAATTGGGTTAAGTATTTTTTTGCCCGACATGTCATGTGCATAGAGACGAAAGTCATTGACTACCCATATCGTATCATTTTCGATATAAATAGCGCCATTATCCGGACCATATTCTAATTTAATAATATTCTGTAACACACCAGTCGTGTCGATTTGATAGACATAGCTCCAATAAGTCACTCCCCAAAGATTGCCATTATAATAACAAAAACCATCTATCGGCTGATATTTATTGATAGTATCTGCCGGAACATTTGCGGTTAAAGATTTTAATTTTATAAAACTGCCAAATGTTTCTTGAGAATAACTTGTATTGTTTATTGTTATAACAATTGCGGTTATTATAAAAATGAATGATTTTTTCATTTTTCCAGCTCCATATCTTATTGGTTAACGCTCATGCTCACGGGCGCATGCCAAGAAAGACTGTCCAATAAACCGGTTTTAGGATTTCCCGTCCCGACGGGAAATCCCGGGGCGCGTTAGCGTCCCGTGCAGCATGGGTTATACGCTTTCATTTATAAGAAACTGTATCGGGGTTTTAAGTTTTTTTAAAGCCTTAGAAGTTCGTTCATTCCATTCTTTATTTATTCTTCTTATCTCAGGATGTGCAAGATGAACAATCCTATAACTTTTGTCAAATGTTATCTGATAGATTTCACCAATAAGCAATTTCCTGTTTTCGATTTTATAATTTGATGATAAAACTCTAGCTGGTACTTCACCTAATGTAATTATTAAGGAAGGATTGCATATCTCAATTTCCTTTACAATCCAATCGTAACTCGCCTTTGCAATTTCCCAAAACATATTATGAGTATTTACAAATTCAATAGTAGGGGAAATAACCTTACAATTTTTTATATGTTTTTCAGGAAATAGATATATTTTTACTAAGTCAGTAATCCAAAGATCTTCTATTTTAAGATTCAACTGCGGAAAATAGTTAATGTTTAAACTTTCCCTTGAAGCCTGCTTTCTTATTTGTTGACCATCAAAATACTTTTCTTCCCCAAACGGGGAAAGATTATCAGAAACAGGAATTAGAAACCCATCTTTTTTTTCAAAACGTGCTGAGGGGAATGCACCAATAATCATAATTTTATTTTGTGCTATTTCAACAGGCATCACAGGTTTTATTGGATTTCCGTATGGATACACATATTGTTTAGGAAATCCATCGACACGATTTTGAATATCCGGAAGATAATTTAAATAGCAATCTTGTAAGAAATTTCTAATAGTAGGATTCATACTTACTCAAGTTTGTTTCTAGTGTATAACAATGCGGCTAAGTAGCGGCGCTCAGCGACGTCCGACTTCAGCGCCAGGTTTATGTGATCAGTTTTTGTTGTTGAGGCTAGGATTAAACGTAGACTTGACCTCTTTTCTCCCATTCTCTCTGCGCGGCTTTCGGTTATTTCAATCGGGCTTCTTTTTCCACTTTTTCAATCACTTTTTTAATTTTTTCAGTTTCAGAGTGTCCTGTTGCCAGAGCTGTTTTCAAATCTTCCGTTGCTTTATCGTATTCTTTAATTCTAAAAAATACCAATCCGCGGTTGTAATAAAAGTTCGGGTGCTGAAACAAAAAAATAGCCTGCGTGAAATTCTTGACCGCCAGATTATATTCCTTGTTTTTGTAGTGGTTAATCCCAGATCTGTTGACAATGTAAGCGACTTTTTTATTCACTTTTGTGACATCCGTCTTTCCCAGTTCGTCGGGAAACATTTTCTGAAGGATCTTGTAATATGCTTTTTTCATTTCCTGGTTTGTTTTGAATGCATCACAGGCATTCTGCTGCAAAAATCCCTTAGAATCATTAAATTCTTTTTCAGAGCCGTACCTGAAAATATTGAATAAATAGAGGGATGCACCAAATCCCTCTTTTTCAGGCAGGTCGTTTCCAGAGAAAGGTTTTTCCCAGCCCTTGATAAGCAGTGTGGCCGCGTCAATCCCCTTGAAATCATCTTTTGTGACTTCATACAAGGGTTTTTCACGGATGAAAATAGTACCATTGCTGCTGAAAACGTAATCTTTTGCAGCTGGCGTTGGAGTCTCAAACACTGATGAGACTTCAATCCGTATGTTGAATTTGCAATCTCTCCACAGGGCGTAAAAATTGTTGAGCGCGGCTGTATCATTTTTTTCAAGAGGATATCTGCCAATTGGAAACCCGGAATACAACAATATTTCCCTCAAAGGAAAATATTGCTTGGCTGTTTCCCAGTAAATCATTTGAGCGGGATCAGAAGGCTGGTTTTCATTAAGATAATACACAATTCTTTCATAGTGCTGGTAAAGGTCGCTGAAGTAAAGCCTGGCAGACGCTGATGAGCTGGCGTGAAACAGATCTTCAATGTAAAGCACACGCTTGTGCCAGTTTGCATACTTCTTCTTGGCTGTATCGATCCTGTTTTGCAAATCCGTTCTTTTTTCATCAATAGATTTATTATCACGCTGGAGCAGATTCTCAAGATATTTTTCAGTATGTGTCTGAGCATACAGAGCGCTAATATTTTTAGTTTGCAGGGGCAACCCGCTGAAAAGGCCAGGCATGATCATCACCACAGTCAAAATAAATATAACAAAGCGATATCGGACCATTATTTCTCCTTTAAACATTTTCTTTTAGCATTGTAGGTACGGTACCTAACGCACGTTTCAGCGGTTGAAACCGCATCAGATAAACTTGAAAAAAGAACAGAGCTTAAAACATACCACAAAAACCATTTAAATGAACATGCGGTTTCAATCCGCTGGAAACGATTGTTAGGCATTTCCTATTTCATTAAGACAAATTTCTTTGTTATTACTATATCTCCCGAAATTAATTGATAGAAATAAACTCCACTTGAATATTTGCTTCCATTAAATTTCATTGAGTAACTACCAGTAGATTTTTCTTCGTCAACAAGAGCTTCTATTTCTCGTCCAAGTATGTCAATAATTCTAATCATAACTTTGCTTTGTTTTGGTATCTGATATGAAATAGTTGTAGTTGGATTAAATGGATTCGGATAATTTTGAGATAAGTTATAGTTTTTCGGTAATGCGATTTCATTTTCTTTAATTTCAGTAGTTGGTTGGATACTTCTGAACACATTAAATTCAGTACCGACATAAATGAAATCATCATCGTCAATTAAGAGAAATTGAGCATTGTAATCGGTTAGGCCTTCATTTACCAATTCCCAACTTTCACCCCAATTTGAAGATCTATATACACCGACACCAATAACACAAGTAAACAATTCATTTGAACTATTAATCACAACTGAATAAGTATTTAAATTTTCCAATCCGTTGTTGATTTCAATCCAATTTTCACCGTTATTGTTTGACCGAAAAACACCTGAACCCGGCTGGGCAATAAAAAGGTCGCCGGATAAATTTTCAGTTATGCTTTTTATCTTTGCAGCGCCTCCAGTCGCGAAGGCAGCCCAATCATCACCATTATTTGTCGATCTATAAATGGTTCCTCCAAAATCACCTGCGAATAAATTTCCATCCGAGTCTATAAACAAACAGCATATCCCGACTTCCGGTAGAATCAATTCCCAAGTATCACCATAATCCAAAGACCTGTAACCATTCTGAGTGGTTCCTACAAATAAATAATCTGAAGATTCATCATAAGCTATACTTCTTGCTAAACCTTCAACTTCAGTCGCTCTTTCCCAAGTTTCACCATTATTGGATCTGAAAAATATTCCCCGACCGCATAGAGCAGCAAATAGCTTACCTTCTGAATTTGTAGCAAGAGTATATATTCCTTCCGGGGCATTTATACCGATACTCATATTAGTCCAGTTTTCACCTTTATTAGTAGATTTAAAAACATTACCGACGCTGGTACCTGCATAAACATTACCTTCATTATCTTTAGCCATGGACCAAATTGTACACTTTGTTGTAAGACCTTCATATCTCATCCAATTATTTCCGCCATCATCAGATTTATAGATACCGTTTCTTGTTCCGGCAAACATAAATCCATTGGTATTTAAGAACGACATTACACGTACTACATCCATACCAGCACAGTTCATTAATAACCAATTGTCACCATTATCTTCCGATTGGAAAATTCCATTAAAGGTAGATGCGTATAGCGTCCCCGAATTAGCGATGAAAATATTATTAATTAAGTCCTCCGTTAAACCTTGGCTGATATGTTCCCAATGATCACCATCATCTTTAGTTCGGTATACTCCTGAGTACCGCGTTCCAGCAAAAATATGACCGAGGGAATTTACCGATAGACTCGTTATCCTTAAATCCTCAAGGCCATTATTAACTTCTACCCAGTTGGCGCCGTTATCAATTGAGCGGTATATTCCTCCACCCCTTGTTCCCACGAATATATGCCCAATTTGGTCAATAATAATTTGTTCGGCATTCACATCATTTAATCCAGTATTCATTTCCGTCCAACTATCGCCGTTATCCGTTGAACAAAATATTCCTCCTCCTCTCGATGTAGCAAAGATATTATCCTCGTCATTTACTGCTATTGAAAATGTTATACCATTTCCTTCTCTAACAACTTCCCAGCTTTCGCCGTTATTGATTGATTTGAAAATATGACCGGTATAAGTACCTGCAGCAAAGAGTGTACCTGACGAAGTAACTGCAATAGAATAAAAACATGGTGTCAAATCAGTATGGAATGAAGACCACGACTCTCCGTTGTTTGTTGATTTGAGGATTAAATTAGCGCTGGTTCCTGCATAAATATCACCCGACGGTGTATTCATCATGCATAATATAGCACCGCCATATTGAAACGGTCCATTCGTTTCCCACCAATAATCTTGAGCAAATAAATTATGTTGGTGTGAAAAAGTAAAAAATAAAACTAAAATATAAAATGAGAATTTTTGCATAAGCATGTGTAGCCTCCGTATATAAATTGCTGCATGCAGCAATATTGGTCTACATACAGCAATATGAATAATTGTATGTCGCTATATCTATACCATTTCTTGTTGCTGTATATAGTCATAATCTATGGTACAATTCGACACACCCAATAATTCCTTATGCACAGATTTTGACGCACCTGTTCCAGCAGTTTTGGTGGCTGAGTTTGGATGCAGGGTGAGTAGGGCATACCGTCATTCCTTGAACAGAGCCGCATCCTTCCGGATACAATGGGAGAAGCAGCAATAAAACCGTCAGCCTCTCCCCGGACAGACAGCAATGCAGAACAAATAAACAGATGTGATAGTATTAAACGAAATATAGTAAAGAAATTAACAAGAAAATGCAAGGGGATTTTATCAGTTTGGCCAGGGGGGCCAGTGACACCTTTTCATCAATACTCTTTACAACTCTAGGAGCTTGCCCCAGCGCGCGCGGTGAGCCGGGAATCGTGCAGCGCGATGCCGTTTTTCATTACATGTTGATATGCCCATGTGTGCGTCTGATTTTGCTTGTCCAGTTTTGCCATCCTATTGCGATTAGAAAAATTTATTTCTTTTTCCTTGTTTTTTCCAAAATTTTTACTTTAATAATAGAGTAGTATCTTCTCGCTGGGAGCAGCCATGCATCTTGTCATCGTACATGACTGGAAGAATGAAACACCGGAAAGAGCCGAGCCTCTGGCTCAGGCCCTGGGGGCGACACTCTACGACGTCCAGCAGCGGATGCACGGCGGCAGCCCGGCAGTGCTGGCCTCATTCGCCGATCCCCAAGAGGCTCTTCATCTGGTTGAAAAACTGAGCCACATCGGTATCGTCATAGCGATCATCGATGTGACGGCCCTGCGTGCCAGAACAGGTGATATCATCGTTCACCGCTTCGAGCTCAGGGAACGATCGCTGCTCATCGAAGCGGGTGACGGGAAACAGGGAACCATTCCCTATAACAAGATCGAGGTGCTGCTGCCCTGCACCATCACCGAAACCTATTCAGAAACGGTGAAGACCACCAAGAAAAAATTCAGTCTGGGCAAGACTATCCTGGCCGGGGGGATCCCCCTCTCCAAAAAGGTCGAAACAACCGAAGAGGTAACCAGCGAAAAACAGAGCAGGGTCCTCTATCTCTATGTAACCGGACGGACCCAGCCCATCATTTTTTTCCAGGACAAGATGTCCTATGACGGCCTGGGTGAGGCCATGCAGGTGACCCGCAGTCTGAATTTCTCTTACCTGGTGGATGAACTGCACAAGCGCAGCGGCACGGCACTATTTGACGACCGCCTCCTCAAGCGGATCGAACAGTCCCGTATTCTCGGCCCAATGCTGCCGGCCGATTCGAATCTCGATATCGCGATAGAGATTCTCTCCCGGAATCTGCGCCGCCTGCTGAAGAACCAGTAAGGGATCTGCAATAACACAATTGTCAATTATCAGCGCCTTATTCCTTCCCGTGGCCCATGTTATATTTCGCAAAGGATGCAGGATATGGCTAGACAAAACCGGGGACATTATGTCTGGATATTGCTTTCACTGATATCATTTGCGATTGCGGTTTTGGCCGGATTGGGAGTGATCCTGGCAAAAAACACCAATGGAAGAATCTTCTACGGAGCACTATGGGCCGCCGTCGGGGCCAGCTGGGCCCTGCGCTTTGTTGTCGTCCGGAAAAAGACGGATTCCGGGGATGAATTATAAGTGAAACACGTCGAGAACTTTGCAAAATCCAATTAAAAAGGGAGATGAATCCATATGATTCATCTCCCTTCTGATTTAACATCCGGCCTTACCGATATATGGTGCTCATGCTATTGTTTGCGGATGGTGATATCCTTGTCCGTTTCAATCCTGACAATGACCTTGCCGGATTTACCCAGGGAATTCATCCGTTCCCGCATCTGATCCGCGCTTTCCAAAAACACCGGAAAAGCCGAGTTAACCTCTCCGTAACTGGTAGTCGCCCAGACAGCGGCATCGGTTCCGGCGGGCAGGGTAAGCAATACCGGTTTATAGGTGGTAACCAGTTCGAAGGTAGCCCGGGCCGGCACCGCCGCCACGTCGGTCACCGAAATTTCACTGCTGTTCCCCAGCACGTGTACCGATCCCCGGCTTTTTTTAATGATAACGTTTTTATAGGAATTGTTAATAGTAATGTCTCCGCCCACGTCCAGAGCCGTTACTTCACAGGACTTGCCGTCCGCCCTGAAAGAGCCTCCCACATGTGTGGCCTTGATGCTTTTATAGGATGAGGTCACTTCGGCCGAACCGCCGATTTTGTTCAGAAGCACGGAAGCGGAGCCGCTCATGACGACCAGATCTCCACTGACATCCTCGATTTCCACCGGTTTGTAGGAAGAACTGACATTCAGATTCCCGGTGACTTTCCGAACCTGTATCTCGGAGGAGCCGGCATCGATATCCAGGTTGCCTTTGACGTCCTTGGCGATCACCTCTTTGTAGGAAGTACGGATGCGCCCGCCGGGAAAGTGATAGGCTTCCACGCTGCTGGACTGGCCTTGGATTTCCAGCCCGCCTCCCACGCTGTCAACGTAAACCGGTTTATAGCTGTTTTCTATGAACGCTTTGCCTGTAACAGAGCGTACGTCAACCGCGCAGGAATTACCATGGATTTTCAGGTTCCCGCCGAGCCGGCTGACGGTGATTTCCTTGTAGGACGAGTGAATACTGCAATCGCCGCTTACCAGGCTGCCTTGCACGGAACTGCTTTGGCCCTTGACCTCCAGGCTTCCTTTGATATCCCGGAATTTCACCGGTTTATAACTGTTATTAACGTTCGCCTTGCCGTTGATTTTTTCGAGTCTGACCGCTCCACTGTGTGCCGAAACCAGCACGGGGCCGTCGAATTCGATCACATTGACCTCGGCATACCGGTTGCTGAGCTCCAGCGAGCCGCCGCAGTGCTCCAGCGTCACCTTCCCTGAACTGTTGTCCAGTTGCAGGTCACCCTTCAGGCCGTTGGCCAGAATGTCACCGTAGCGGTTTTCCACCTCCAGTGAGCTGCGGGCCGGCAGCTGTACCCGTACTTCTATTGACTCGGACCATGTCTCTTCCCCTTTGAAGAGTTTTTTAAAGAAAGAAGAAATGGATCGTTCCCTTTCCTGGCGCTGGTAACGGGGCGTACTCACGGCCAGGCGAAATCCTTTCTGGTATGGTTCCAGCACCAGTTCGCACTTGTCCAGATATTCCTTGACAAATTTCTCATCCTCATGGAAGACGGTGATCTTAGCCTGCACAGAAATTTCATTGCGGGACCAGCCCTCGAAAAAGAGGTCAGCACGGCTGTCTTGCAGGTAGAGGGTGGATCCGGCCCTGGCCGAAAGTTTTTTCTCCAAGGTACGGGTCTGCTGATCAAATAACGGCTCCCCGGCCCTGAGAGCGGAGGCGAGCAGTAGTATTGTCAGTAACACTGTCATACATTTTTTTACTTTCATCATGGTCTCCCTTCTATAATAACAAATGAACTATTATCGTTTGCATACACCAGGCAGCGGTCATCTCAGCCCCTCCCTGTGCGGGAGGAACGGATCTCCAGGAGCGTCTCTTTCTTGTCCTGGAGTGCGGCCAGCAGGTAGCGCCGGATATGTCCGTTCTGGGGATTTTCCTCCAGGGCCTGACGGCATTCGGCGATCTGGTCATCGATAACATCTAGTCTCTCCCGGTAAAGCCGGGCCAGATCCCCGTCCATGCCGTTGAGCACCGGTTCGATTTTACCCTGCAGATCTTCTATAGCTTTCAGGTGCTGATTCTCGAGTTTTTCCACCCGCTGGAGCAGGGATCCGCTGAGGATGGCCTCCGAATCCTGAGAATATGCCGTTCTGAATGGATGGGTTAAAATTCCGACCGCGAGAAGCAATACCGCGGCTGCCGCCAGCTGCGTCCAGCGGGGCCTCAGGCGGTGCTGTTCCCTCTCCTGCAACAAGGCTCCTCTGATGCGGTACCAAAGTTTTTCGTCCGCCTCCGGAGACGGCAAGCAGGACGTCAGTTCCAGCAGACGTTCGTCCATTTCTTTGGCCCGGCGGCAGCTGGAGCAGTGGTCCAGATGTTCGGCCATAGAATCAGGATCGATTTCTCCTTTCAGAAACGCGTCGTAACGGTCACAGCTCATACTGCGATCTCCTTCTCATCGTTTTCAAGCAGCGCCCGCAGCTTGCTTCGCGCCTGGAAGATGTTCGCTTTTACGCTTCCGATCGCCAGATTCATTACCGCGGCGATCTCTTTTTGGGACATCCCCTCGACGGCAAAAAGGGTGAAGCAGGCTTTCTGCCGGGGCGGGAGCGCGGCGATGGCTCTCTCAAGCTGCATTTTAAGTTCGTAATCGGGATGGATGCAGGCTTCTCTGCCGTCCAGCTGCAGGAACATGGCCTGTTTCCGGGAGCGGCAGGCGTCCAGACAGACACGCAGATGGACGCGGTAGAGGTACGTGCTGAATTTTGCTTCGCCCCGGAAAGCGCTGATACTCCGCAGCAGTTTGATAAAGGTGGTCTGGAGCGCGTCTTCGGCGTCCTCCCGGTTGCCCAGGATACGGTTCCCCAGCCGCAGCAGGGAATCACCGTAGCGGTCGAAGATCCAGCGGAAAGCCTTCAGATCGCCCTGCCGGCAGCGTGCCAGTATGGTAGTTTCATTCGTCATGCATCACCCGTCTTTCACTTATTGGACGGAGGGACAACGGCAAAGGTTTAATGGGTCCGATACAGAAATTAAAAACCGATAAACGTTTGCAGGAGCAAATACAGTCCCAGTACGAGAAGGAGAACATAGACCAGGCGGGCAAACCGCTGGGCCGGAAGCCGTCTGCTGAGGAGGCCGCCGGCCAGCAGAGCCGCAGCCATAAATGGCAGGGCCCGCAGATATAATCCGATTACCAGCTCCGTCCAGAGCCCGCTCAATCCGTGGCCCAGTACAATGAAAAATCCGGTTAAAAAAAAGTAGGCTTGCAGGGTGGCCCGGAAGGAGCCGGGAGCCCAGTTCCGCAGGGCGGCGTACATGACCACCGGAGGGCCGTTGGTGTTATACGCTCCGCCGAGAACACCTGAAGCAAGGCCGAAAAAAGGTGCCAGACGGTCCGTTTGCAGGCTCAGTGAGCGCGGGCTGTACAGTTTGAAGAGAGAAAAGAGAATGAGCAGGGCGGCCAGAATACCTTTCATCAGCGGTTCATGCACCCCCTTCAGGAGGAAAAGACCCACCGGTATACCCGGCAGAGTAAAGAGGATCAGAAGAGAAGCACTTTTAAAGTTCAGGCTGTGTCTTTCCACAAGCAAGATGACGGCGGCGTTGGTGAGAGACATGAGGGCCACCAGGGGAGTGGCGGAGCGCAGCCCCAGAATGACGGTCAGAAGCGGCATGGCCACCAGCGCGTCGGCGAAGCCAAAGACGGCCCGGACGCAGGTTGCCAGAAATATGATGATCAGTACGGTAAGCAGTTCAGAAGGCATCGTTGTTTCCCTTCCGGAAGACGTTTTTATACCAGCGGGCCCGCTCCGGCCGCTGAAATAAGAAGATGAGCAGCATGCCGGTAATCCAGCCGCCTATGTGGGCCATCCAGGCGATGCCGCTGCCGCCGCCCGCCTTTTCCGCCAGATGACTGAGCACCTGGAGAATGAACCAAATCCCCAATACCAGTACGGCGGGCACGGAGAGAATACGGATAAAGATGAAAAGGATGAACAGGACGTCGACCCGGGCCCGGGGGAATTTGATGAAATAGGCTCCCAGTACTCCCGAAATGGCGCCGCTGGCCCCTACCAGAGGAATGAGGGTGTTTGGCGCGCTTAAGACATAGGCCAGCGCCGCCGCCACGCCGCAGAGCAGATAAAAGATGAAGAAGCGCAAATGGCCCATGAGTGATTCGATATTATCCCCGAAGATGTAGAGGAAGAGCATATTCCCCGCCAGGTGCAGGAGACCGCCGTGCAGAAACTGGGAGGTGATGAGGGTCAGAACAGAGGGAAATCCGGACTGGTAGCCGGCAGGAAGGCCGGCGTACTCCTTCAGATGAACCACTTCCCAGGGGATCAGTCCGAGCCGGTAGACAAACTGCCGGGCCTCCTCTCCCAGGGATATCTGATAGATGTAGACGGCCACGTTTACCGCGATGAAAAAAAAGGTAACAACGGGGAAAACGTAGCGGGGATTGTCGTCTCGCAGCGGGATCATTTATTTCCCTGACCTCAATTGCGGGTCGTAAAGGTGCTCCTGGTGACGCTCCGATTGCCGCTCCGGTCCCGCAGAGCGACGGTTATCCGGTGCTCGCCTGGTACGAGCGGCTGCCGCAGGAGGACTTTGAGCCGCCGCTTTTGCGCCAGCAGTTCAACGACATACCGTTTTCCGTCCAGCAGAATAAGATAATCGTCCTCTCCGCCCAGGCCGGAGAGATCATCGCTGTATTCCACTTCGATGGAGACGGGACCCGCACCCAGCCGGGCTCCATCCGGAGGCTGAATGTCAACCACTTTCGGCGGAATGGTGTCCTGCAGGATGGTGAAGGTTCCCAGCCTTCCGATGCGGGTTATGGCGCGTCCATCCTCTTCAAGAAGCGCGAGAAAGGAACTGTCGGAATCCGAACTCAAGCGGTAAAGCCCGGCACCCGGTCCGCGGCTTCCCGGTTCATAGGTCTGCAGGGAGAGGGTGCCTCGATGATAGAGGAAGGCCGAGTTGGGGAAAAATTCGTAGTTCGGCCTCGGATCCGCGAATCCATCCGATCGCTGCCGTACTCCGGCGATCAGGGGTGATTCCACGGCACCGGGCGGCAGCACCAGGCGGCAGAGTCCGTCGGGGGAGATCAGTGCACCTCCCTCTTCGGGGGTGATGGAAAAGATCCTGAGAGTATCGACCTGCAGCACCTCTGTTCTATTCTCTTTATTTATGATAAGCGCGGCGGTCAGCCAGCCGTCTCCGTCCCGCCAGATATAACTGCCGCTGAGCTCTCCATCTCCCAGGCGGCGCAGGGGTATTTCCATCTCCTGCCAGGGCGGCCGCCACAGTGTCAGCCTGGGTGTTCCCCTCTGTTCCAGGGCCGCCGGTACCGAGAAACGGATGGTGCGCCGGTAAATTTTCCAGGAAAGCAGGGGGGATTCCTCCAGGGAATCCTCTCGCGCTTCAGCGGGGGACGGATCCGGAACAGCAGTCAGATCCACAGTCGAATCGATGGATTGGGCCAGCAGAGTACCGGACAGAACGGATTCGTTTCCGAAAAAATCCGTGGTGATGAGGGTCAGCCGGTGTCTGCCAGGGGGCAGGAGCAGGCTGCCGGAATCCAGAAAGCGGGGGACTGCCTCCGTGCCGGAGATCAGCTGACCCGCTTCCCGAGTCAGGGGTCGGCAAATGGGAAGGGTGTTGCGGGGTGAGCGGAAGAGCCGGTGAAAAGTACCGTAGCCTTCGGCCCGCAGCCAGTAGTCCCGGTCCACTTCAACCTGGCCCTCCTCGTCCATGGAGAGGCTGTTGTAGCGCTCACTGTATACCAGAAGGCTGTCGATAAACAGGGTGATTTCATAGGGAGAGAATTTGTTCCAGGCCCCGTCCGCCTGATCGAAAGCTGAGAGGGCTACTCCGACATATCCTTGAAATGTCAGAGGAGCGGGCAGCCGGAAGCGGCCCTTGCCGTCATAGAGAATATTTTCCACCTGGGGAATGACGTCTCCGTTTACCCGGGAGCCGCCGGTCAGGGGAATCAGGGCCAGAGCTTCCTGATAGGGGGGGCGGCTGTCCAGGATGGGGAATCCATACAATAGCGGATTCACGACCCGCCCCTGCGGATCCCGGATCTCGAAATGCAGGTGAGGCACGCCGTTTCCGGTGGACCCGGTGTAGCCGAGGACCTCGCCCGCGGCTACTTTGAGAAGATTGTCAGGCAGGCGCAGATCCACGGAATAGCGCAGATTGCTCTCCTGGGCTTCGGCGACTAGGGGTACCAGACGGCTGGCGAAACGGGAGAGATGGGCGTAGACCACCGTCTCGCCGCTGTGCAGCGTCAGGAACACGCAGCGTCCGTACCCGTAGGGCGAGGTAGTGATGCGGGAGACCCAGCCGCTGTCCAGGGCGAAGATGCGGTAGCCCTCGCGGCCCCAGGTCTTGATGTCCAAGCCGAGATGGAAATGTCCGGGCCGGTATTCGCCGAAGGATGAATTCATCACCCGGCTGGCGTCGGTGGGCCAGATCAGATGATGAGATTGAGAACGGAGTGATCTCCCGGGCGCCAGGATGAGCATGATGAGCAGCCCCGGCAGCAGATGGCGCGTCCGGAAGAAAGAATCCTGAAACATCCTCACGGTCTTTCTATTCATGCGGCTCTTCCCCTGCCTGAAGAGCCGTGGGCGGCAGACGCTCAACCTCCCGCAGAATCACTTCCACAATCCGGTCGAAGGGAACCTTGCCTTCCCCCCGGCCCTGGCGGAAGAGAAGGGCCTGACGAGGCCCGCATGCTATTCCGATATCCGCCTCCCGCGCTTCGCCAGGGCCGTTTACTTCGCAGCCCATGATGGCCACCACACCGCTGCGCAACACCCCTTCCAGAGCTTTTTCAACTTCTTCGACAATATGGACCAGATCGGTATGGGTGCGGGCGCAGGTGGGACAGGAGATCACCGTGATCCCTTCCCGGCGCAGACCCAGGCTCTGGAGAATACGGCGGGCCGCCTTCACTTCCTCTACCGGGTCTCCCGTGAGGCTGACCCGGATGGTGTCCCCGATGCCTTCGGCGAGCAGGGTGCCGATGCCCACCGCCGAGGGGATGAGGCCGCTTTTGACGCTGCCGGCCTCGGTTACCCCCAGATGCAGGGGGCGGTCGGTCTTCCCGGCCAGGAGGCGGTTGGCCTCGATCATCATGGGCACCCGGGAATATTTGATGGAGACCACGGTATCAGTAAACCCGGCCTCCCGGCAGTAATCCAAATGGGCTAAAGCACTCTCCACCAGGGCCGTGGCAGTAACTCCTCCATGTTTACGCAAGAGCCCTTTCTCCAGGGAACCGCCGTTCACCCCGATGCGGATGGGAACGCCCCGGGCGGCCGCCTCCTTGAGAACGGCCCGCAGCCGCTGCTTCGATCCTATATTGCCGGGATTTATCCTGATCTTGTCCGCGCCCTGATCCAGGGCGGCCAGGGCCAAACGGTAGTCGAAGTGGATATCCGCCGCCAGAGGCAGAGGACTTCGCTTCCTGATCAAGCCAAATGACTTTGCCGCCTCCTGATCGGGCACGGCCAGCCGGACCAGGTCACAGCCTGCTTCCTGTAGCCGTTCGATCTGGCCCAGGGTGGCTTCCACATCTTTGGTGGGGGTGTTGGTCATGGACTGAACGCTGATGGGAGCGTCACCGCCGATGACAAGGGGGCCGACGCTGATTTGCTGCGTCTCTCTTCTTCTGATCATAGATATTCGTTTACCTTTTATTAGTGGGATCACCTCAGGAAAGCACCCGTTTCAATGCTTCGGCGACCCGTTCAAGTTCCTCGTCGCTGATCGTCAGGGGCGGCAGCAGCCGGATAACCCGTTCCCCGGCCGAGAGGGCCAGCACTCCTTCCTCCTCCTGCAGCCGCAGCAGGAAGAGCTCGGCCGGACGGTCCAGTTCCAGGCCCAGCATCAGGCCCAGATGGCGCACCTCCCGCACCCGGGCCGGGGCCGCCGCCGCGAGATGCTGGGCCAGACGGTCACCAAGAACCGCGGCCCGCCGGGGCAGATTCTCCTCTTCCAAGACCCTCAGGACGGCCAGAGCCGCCCGGCAGGCCAGAGGATTGCCGCCCAGGGTGGAGCCGTGTTTCCCTGCTTCCATATTGATCCGGCCGGAGCAGAGCGCCGCGCCCATGGGCAGTCCGCCGGCCAATCCTTTGGCCAGTAAAATGAGATCGGGCTCCAGACCGTAATGCTGGCTCGCGAACATCCGGCCGGTGCGGCCCAAACCCGTCTGGACCTCGTCCATGATGAGGAGCATTCCCCGGCTGCGGCAGAGTTCCTGCACCTGGTGCAGATATCCCGGCCAGGCCGGATGGACGCCGCCTTCCCCCTGTACCGCCTCCATGAGCACCGCTCCGGTCCCGGCTCCGGCCGCGAACTCCAGAGCGGCAAAATCGTTATAGGGAACAAAACTGAAATCCGCCAGCAGCGGTTCAAAGCCCTCCCGGTAACCCTGTTTATGGGTGGCACTGAGCGCACCCATGGTCCGGCCGTGGAAGGCCCGCTCGGCGCAGATCACTCCTTTTCTGCCGGTGGAGAAGCGGGCGAACTTCAAGGCCGCCTCCACGCTCTCGGCTCCGGAATTGCAGAAAAAGCCCCGCTCGATGCCTGCCGGGGCGATAGAGATCAATTTGCTCAGTAATCCGGCCGCCTCTTCGGTCAGGAAGAGGTTGGAAGGGCTGACGAGCTTTTCTGACTGCTGCTGAATTGCTTCCACGACCGCCGGGTGGGCGTGCCCCAGCAGGGCCACGCCGAGGCCGGCCACGCAGTCTATATATTCCTTCCCGTGCTCGTCCCAGACCAGGGCGCCCCGGCCCCGCGTCAGCACCAGATTGCGGCGCCGGTATACCGGCAGATCATACTGTTGATATATTTCAGTTACATCCATCCCCTGAATTGCTCCTGTCCGTGTTCCCGGAGAGGACCCAATCCCCCCTTAACGGCGGCCTACATATCAATATCCAGCTGGCTGCCCCGGGGCAGGCTGGTATGACGGGCCTTTTCCACCAGGGCCACGAACTCGTGCCCCGGCACGCCCTGAAAAGCGT
>CAZUMH010000072.1:0-18132 GCA_964621645.1 uncultured bacterium | reverse complement strand
GCCCGTCGCGCTTCGGACGCTCGAAGCATAAACTGAACCATTCCGGATGGGAATGTTATCGGCTTCTCAAGTAAATATCCATGGCCCGAGGTGGTGGCTTTGAGACTGCCCGCAAAGCGGCAAAGCGGGGAGGCGAAAAACAGGCACATAAGTGCCAGCCTGTTCAGGATCGATAACCACTGGCAGAGCTAATGGTTTGAAGATTAATCATCGATATTGTATTGATCGATTTCATAATTAAGGGATGTAAATTATGAAAAAGTTGCAAAACGGATTGTTCGCCCTTCTGGTTGCGGCGCTTCTGCTTGGAGATAAGAGATGATGAAAACCCTGTTTCATGTTTTGGCACTGCTCTGTATGGTCGGAATAAATAGCGGAAATGCACAATCGAATTCCTCCTCTACCCTCATTTGGCCATCGCTCGAGGATGCAAGCATCATTATCTCTGTCGATAAACCGACGTATTTTGCCGGCGATACCATTTACTTGTCCATTCGGCTTATTGACAGCACGACAGCCGTCAAGGTGACACCGATGCTGACCATTGAAGGAATGACACTTAAATCCAGCGGGATCAATACATACACGGCTGTCATCCCTCAAACGGTCACGCCGGGATCATACCGGGTTCGCATCAAAGTCCTGGATGTCCACGGGCAGCGGTTTTTCTATGAAACGAATTGTTTCGTGAATATCGAAGAGATCCAGGCCGTTGAACTGGTTAAGAATTATGTGCGCATGGGCCCCGAAACCGGCAGCAAACATTCTCGAACAGCAGTCACTCTTGATCGCGGACAGATACAAAACCTGCATGTGATCTTCGAACGCGACAGCATTCGGGAGCACATGGGCCCCCAGTTCGTGACGATCCGGACAACGGTACAGTCGCGGGATGAGATCGCGGTGCAAACGTTCGAACGGCGCGTCCTGACATTTCGAAGCAGCGGTAATTCAAACCGGGATCGCGTTATGTTCACCCAGTATCGTACGGCGTACGGTGCCTATGCCGCAATTCTGCCGGAGGAACTCAAACAAGTGCATTTGCAGCTGGATTCTCTGCCCAATTGGGCGATCATCAAGGTTAATATCCAACCCGATTACACCATAAAGATCGGTGCGTATGACCGGTTCAACTCCATCACGCACTATTATCGCGTCAGGGGTCCGCGGATCGAAACGAGGTTCGTACTCGCTATTCCTAAAGTTTTATATGACACCCAGGCCAGCGATACCATGGAATACGGCAGGACCAGTGCAATGATGCGCTTTTATTATGTGAACGCGGTATCGGGACATCAATTCCCCGTCAACCTTGGAGTTGGAACATTCGGCGTGAACTCGCCGATCGATGTGGGTGCCGGCCGGGGCGGTTTTGCCGCGTCGATATGCCTGGATGTTGTAGAACTGATCAGAAGATTCGGGATCCATCTCAACATGAAAGTCACTGCGGGCCTTGACTTGACACCCTTTTTTCCAATCAAAAGGAGGTCACGAATATTGTTGAATGCCCAGGTGGGTTTTTCAATCTGAGTTCTTTTCGCCTGTATATCCATTGATGATCAATCTCATAACCGGGAGTTTGAAACCATGAAAGAGTTAAAAACCAAATTATTCATTCTTCTGACGGCGGTGCTTCTGTTCCAATCTTGCAGCCTCGTGCCGCTTACCGGAAGACGTCAACTCTCACTCGTCTCAGATGCGGATATGTTTGCTACGAGCCTCGTCCAGTACGACCAGTTCCTGAAGGAAAACAAGCTGAGCACGAACACGACAGAAAAGAATTTGGTGAGCAGAGTTGGCAATCGCATCAAAAATGCAGTGACCGTCTATTTCGCCCAGCATGATTTATCCCAGGAGCTCAATGGGTTCGCGTGGGAATTCAACCTCATCGAAAGCGAGGAAGTCAACGCCTGGTGCATGCCGGGTGGAAAAGTGGTGGTGTACTCCGGCATCCTTCCGGTCACACAGAACGAAGCCGGATTGGCCGTTGTGATGGCGCACGAGATCGCTCATGCCGTGGCGAAGCACAGCAATGAGCGGATGAGCCAGGCGCTGCTCGCCCAGTTGGGCGGACAGACATTAGCAGCAGCGCTCCAGGAGAAACCCCAGAAGACTCAGGAGCTCTGGATGGCCCTTTTCGGTGTCGGGGTCCAGATTGGCGCGGTTCTGCCGTACAGCCGTCTTCAGGAAAGCGAGGCAGATCACCTTGGACTCATTTTTATGGCTATGGCCGGGTATGACCCCAATGCCTCCATCGTGTTCTGGCAACGCATGTCTCAGAAGGCGGGACCGAAGCCGCCGGAGTTCCTGAGCACGCACCCTTCCGACAAGAATCGTATTAAAAAAATTAAATCACAGATACCGGAAGCCATGAAGTATTACAGGAAGTAGAGGCAGCTGAGAAAGAGCATGAAAAGAAGGGGAATTCCAAATAACGTCAACCGGAACCATCAGGAGTATCATGAACCGGGACGTTTCCGGCAATGGCTGTGCAAGGGGATGAAAGGCCGACGATTATTATGTGTATGCAGGATAATAGGAATCATTATTATTGCGTTGACCGCTCTTCTGGTCATCCTTCCAAACCTTCCGCCGGTCAAACAGGTTATCCTCTCCCGACTAAATCGCCGAACATCCGCGCTGTTATCGTGCAAGGTAACCATCGGAGCAATCACTCTGGATATACGGAATGGATTGACTGCACGGAATGTCGTTCTGTCCGATCCGTACTCCAGGGCCGCACCGCTTCGCGTGAAGTGGATCGCGGCACGAATCGATCTGATGGCTCTGCTGAGAGGACGTTTTGAATTGTGTTCCATAAAATTTTCTGGTTTCACTGGAGAACTTCTCAATATGCGTCAAGGATTGTTGTTAGGACCGGTCGATATTGCCAGGTTGACGGCACCTGTCCCCCCAAAACAGAGGAAAACAGCCGGCAAATTAAAACCGCTGGTACGGACGGTCATCGCGGAGCGTTGCACAATATCCTATATCGACAGCATAAAGGAAATAACGGCTTCAGGAACTGTCACCTCGGCCCGGCTGGAATTCTTCCGCGCAGATTCTCTGTCTTTGGTCATGCGGGCCGGTGCAGGATATTTCTCATCTCCTGTGTGGAACGGAGCTGTACGCTCGATCGATGTTCAAGGAACCATCGGACCTGCATCTTTGCTATTAAGCAAAGCCAGGATTCAGGGTGATTCGGTCTTGCTGACGCTTAATGGAACTATTCCCTTTCTCATGGAAAAGACATGTAACATTACGGTAAATGCCGAAACCTTCGGCGCTGGGTTCCCTATCCTGTTTAAAAATGTACCATCAGTCAAACGGGTCGGGAAATTAATGGCACGAGGAGTCATGACGGGGACATTTGCGCGTCCGGTTCTGGACGCAACCGTTACCGGGTATGGGTTGCAGGTCGGACCCGTAATTGCGGACTCACTGTATCTGCAGGCGCAATATTCCGATGACCAGCTCAATGGAAAAGCGCGTCTTGGGTCGCCGCTGGGGACAGCCGGCGCCTCTGTCCGGGCGGAAGTCCGCCATTTGTGGTCGTCACCTGCCGTAGGAAGGTACACAATTGCGGCATCGGCGGTGAATGTGGATATTCGCCATTTGATATCAACACTGCCACAGGAATGGTATCGGCCGGTGTCCCTTTCCGGCGCAGAATTTTACGCCTCCGGCTCAGGTCTTCGATACCTCCCCGACACCCTGTCAGCGGACCTCCGAAATGTATCGAACCCAACCGCAGCAAGCCCGGTGAACATGACGATACGGCTCGCCGGAAACTGGTGGAACCTGGATGCAACAATGAAGCCTGACTGTGAGGTCAAAGGAAATGGCCGGTATACCGATCGCGGAGGGATTGACGGTTCGTTCCATGTTCAGGCGGATAATATTGCACGAATACTGTCTGTTTATTCAAAAGAAAGTGTCCGCGGATCGATTACCGCCGATGCCCTTATAAGCGGGACCATTGGCAATCCGGCCATTTCCGCGACCATCCAAAGCACCGATCTGTACTGGCGGAATGTCCAGGTTTCGAAGTTGTGGGGCCGATTGATCCTGCGAGACAAACTTCTGGGTATCGATTCATCCTATATCGCGGCAAACGGCTCGATGGCAAGCGCTCTGCGGGGATTGGTGCCCGGCGAATTCAACGGGAAAGCATGGGTACAAGCGGGTGTGAGCGGACGTCTCGATTCCCTGCGTATCAGCGGCGATCTCCAGATATCCAGATGCTCCTATGGCCGGTACCAGGCCGACACCGTTTTTGCATACTGCCGATACGCCGATCAAAACCTGCGATGGCAATCGCTTACCGTCAAGCGCGGCGAATCCGTCTTTTTAAGTAACGGCATGGTTTCCTGGACGATGCGCGATATATCGATGAATACGGACAGTAAATTAACATTAGACAATCATGCGGCAGGAACGTTCTCGGCGAAAGCGCGAATCGTCAATAAGTCAGTCGAGGCATCGGTGGTATTAGAGGATCTCAATCCTGTGGTCATGACGCCCTGGTTTCCCCAGGCACTGCGGTTACAGGGATCCCTCGGCGTCCATGGAACGATGACAGGGACCACCGAAAAACCTGATATACAGCTGAATTTTTCTTATGATCACGAAAACTCCAGAGATCCCGGCTTCACCATGACCGGTGAACTCGCATTTGCCAACAGCATTGCGACCGCAACGGTTAATGGCGTTCAAAAAGGATCTGCGATACCGCTCACCATCACCGCCCATTTGCCCTTAAACCTGCATGAATTGACAAGGGGAATTGACTTCTTGCCTGACGGGTCGGTCGTCACGGCAAGCGGCGACTCGGTGGCCTATGGGAGTTTGATCCATTTTTTCGCTCCATCGGTTCAATCGCTGGGGACAATCAGTATTCACGGCACGTTAGTCAAAGTCGATGACGAATGGGAGCTTTCGTGCCGCACACACATTGTAAATCATAAATTGACGGTGAGGAGGAAAAGAATCAAAGCCGGGCGGGCGGTTCTCGATCTGCGCATCGATGGTCCGCTTGTGAGACCCGAGGCCTATTTTACCTTGAACGGAGATTCAATTAATTCTTCGGGCAGCCTCATCACCTCCTATTCAAGCAGCGGATCGATGGTCAACGATGTATTGAAATTGGACACACTGCGTTTGACCGGCAGCGGAGGCGGAGCGGATATAAGTGCCATGGTTCCGGTTACCTTGAAAAACGGTTTTTCCTTTGACAAAAACTCTCGTATTTCGGCAACGTTCACCGCAATGCCTTTCAGCATTACGCAGCTTCTAATGCCCGATCCCGTGACGATTAACAAAGGCGCGATATCGGGAAGAGTGGTTGTCGAAACGACAGCCCAGGGCGCCCGGCAGGCGGCAGGGACTCTTTCGCTCCGGAATGGAGAATGTGATCTGTATGAATGTGATCGGCCGCTCGGGCCTCTGTCTGTGGATATTGATTTTGAAAACGATTCGATCATCCTGCGCCGGCTAAAGGCCGACTGGGGCGGCGGACGCATCTCGGGAAGCGGTCGGGCGGAGCTTGACGCAAAGGGCGTACTAACCGCCCAGAGTGTCATAAAACTCAGTGATGTTCGTCTCGACGGGTGCACTGAAAATCTTGATCTCGGTATTCAGACCGCGGATATTCATTTTACGAAGGATTCGTTGGTCACCATCAAAGTGGATGCGCTGCTGTCGGATACGCGTTTTACACAGGATTTCTCCCTTATCAACTTGGGCGAACAGATTAAAAGGAAGGCTCAGCAGCCTCAACGGCCGCCAAATCCCCTGTATAATAAAGTAGTCATGCGCATCGCGGTGAATTTAAACAGCTATCTGACCTTTGACTCGAATCTGGGTATCATGCACATTGATGGAACAGTGATGGTTGCGGGCAGACCGGACAATCCTTCAATTGCCGGCCAGTTTCAGATTCTGAACGGTTTCATCTATTATCTCGACAGAAAATTCACCGTGACGCAGGGCACGATCAGGCAGTTCGATCCGCAGAGGATCAATCCGTCACTCGATGTCACGGCCACATCAGCGGTTTCCTGGTATCCACCTCAGGGAGGAAAAGAGGATTACGAAATAACGCTCCTTATCAATGGTGATCTTTCCAATCCGGCAATCACATTGTCCTCCGTTCCGTCGCTTCCGCAACAGCAAATCATCTCTTTAATGACATTCGGCTCGATCCAGATGGGTATGGGAACCGACCTCGGTCCGCTGACAGGCTCCTTGGTGAGCCAGCAGCTCGCCGGATTCGGTATCCGCAAACTGGCGCGGTTTCTCAATGTGGAAAGTATTAACATCTACGGAAATATTTTTGGTCCTTCTTCCGAAGGACCGCAGCTTTCGGTCACCAAACAGGTATCATCCCGGGTTGTCGTGAATTACAAGACGGGTTTATCCACGCTCAGCCAGCAAATGATTCTGGTTTCATACCGGCTCCTGCCGTTTTTGTATATCGAAGCCGAGACTGACCGGCGGACCCAGAGCGGTATCGATCTGAAGTTCCGCTACAGTCATTGACAAATATCAGGACAGCGAATCATGACGGACATTCGAATCGTCGATTTAAAACAAACGCGTATCAGACTCAGGCGCCCCTTCCCCCTACTGCAGTGGCTGATGATTATTGTCGTGACCTTCGGTGCATCGGCCTGCGCCTCTGCCGCAGAAAAACGCGGCAGGATGCGGTATTGGCTCGTCAAGTCCGTCAATTTCACCGGCAATGCGTCAATATCCTCCTCGGAACTTCTCGACGGGATGGATACAAAGCCGAGCCGCCTCTTCCATAAGATAAAATTTTCGCGATCTCTATTAAGCGCTGACATCGATGCCATCGCATTCTTATATCGCTACAGAGGCTTTCTCGACATTCAGATAAAGGCGGGTGAAATCCTGAGAGATCCGTCGTCGCGCATGGTGACGGTCGATATTATCATCAATGAAGGACCGCAAACCCTTATCGATTCGGTGGCAATCAAGGGGAACACCGTGTTCGGGGAAGCGGAAATCAAACGCTTCATCCAGGCCAAACCGCTTACGCCCTATTCGGCGATAAGGCTTTCGTATGATGAGCAGCTGATCCGCGACGGCATAGCCGCCCGCGGTTACCCGTTGTGCGCTGTGGACAGAACCGACGGAGTGGATTTTATCGCGCACACTGCATCCATCACCTTTTTCGTCGATCAGGGGCCGCTGGTAAAGGCCGGCCCTCTGGAGGTAAAAGGCGCAAAAGGGCTGCGTGAGGTCATCGTGAAACAGGGGCTGACGTTTCATCAGGGTGACACCCTGACGGCCCGGCAAATCCAACTGTCGGTGCGTCGAATGTTGGAAACAGGCATGTTCAAATATGTGAATATTACGGCGCCGGTGGCCGACTCGTCATTGCAGCGGCAGATGGCCGGCCCGGTTTCGCTGCCGGTGCTTATTCATATTGAGGAAGCGGATTTTTTCAGGGTCCAGGGCGGGGTCGGCTATGGCACCTACGAAGGGATGCGGTTATCGCTGCAGACATCCTACGGCAACGTGCTGGGTTTGGGCAGGACCATCGGCCTTGTCGGAAAATACAACCGGCTTATCCAAAGCCTGCATCTGCATTACACCGTGCCCTGGATATTAATGCTGCAGCCGACGGCCGAAATAAACGTGTACGGCGAACACCACAATGAGGTTACCTTTACCGGGAATCTGAGCGGAATGACGCTGTCCATTTTTGGAAAAACCCCCCGGAACCTCGGCTACCGGCTATTTACCTCATTTGAATGGGTAAACGGCGTGGTGATAAAGCCCCAGTTGTCCGGGCTGTCGCGGATGATTCACAACAACAATACCCAGAGCTTTGGCGCCGGATTTACACTGGATCTCCGGGACAACATTTTCGATCCGGCAAAAGGTCTGCTGGTCACCTCTGATGCGGAATTGGCGGGATTGATCGGCACCGGGACAAATCATTTTTATAAATTCATAATAGACTTGCGGGGATATTTTCCGGTTTCGCATTTTTTAAATGCCGCAGCCGCCGTAACGGCCGGTTACGTGGACGGTTACGGTGTGGATAAGGCGGTGGTTCCCCCCCAGGAACTGTTTTACGCGGGGGATGAAAGAGTCAGGCCGGTACGCGGGTATGCTCCGGGCGGTGTCGGCGATGCCGTCGGCGGCAGGATGGCTCTGGTATTAAACGTTCTTGAACTTCGATTGGCAGTGGCGAATTGGCTGAAGATCGCCGGATTTGCCGACGCCGGCTATGTGTGGACATCAAAGTCGCAATTTGCCGTGCATGACCTTCGCTGGACGGCAGGACCCGGCATTCGCATCCGCACGCCCGTCGGGATTATGAGCCTGGATCTCGGCTTCCGGCTCAACGGCCCCACCAGGGGTAAAAGTGGATTTTCCTTCAGTATCGGTGAACCGTTTTAATCGCTAACCCGATCTGTTCATCAATGTACGCGGAGGGATTTCCGGATTTTGTTTCATAAATGATAAGGTGCGTTGATATGCAACACATCCCTATCTCCCGTAATCAGGGTTTCGAAGGTTTGTTCCCTCATGGCTAAGGATGACTATGTGATAGCCAAAAAGGACCAGCTCCTTTTTCATCCCTTTGGGCGATTGTTTTATGGTCGGATTTGAAAAATTTTGTTTTATCAAATGGTTTACCATTTGAAGAAACCGGGTTTATTCATTATTAACTAAGGAGAAATACGATATGAAAATTTTACGAATCATTCGGACCGTTTTTGTTGCAGCGTTAATCCTGGGTTACGCGCTGCCGGCCGCGGCTCAGTACATCGGTATTCTGCAGTCAGCTGAAACGATGGATCGCGGCACATTCAAGCTTATGGCTGCCCCGATCATGATATTAGGCAAGGACGGAGCAGATAACACAACCGGGTTGGCGGCCCGCGTGGGGTATGCATTCACTAAAAATTTTGACGTCGAAGCCAAGCTGGGCTTATTCAATCAAGGCACTGTTTTCGGCATTGATGGCGAGTACTGGATTCTCAGAGGTAAAGGTAAAGAATTCCCTATTGATTTCTCGCTGACAGGAGGCTTCCACATGCTGTCCGGGAAGGATAATAATTACGACACCAGGGGGTTCGAGATTACGCCGCAGTTCAGCGGGCACGTGACCGACAACCTGGAGCTGTGCGGATCTCTGGATGCCTCGTTCGAGTCTATCCAGGATGCCCCGCCGGGGGTTGACGCTTCATTCACGAGATTGCACCTCGTACCCGGAATCGAGTACAGCCTGTCCGACACGATCGATCTGGTCGCAGAGTTCGGAATCGCGATCAACGACAACTCGTCTCACTATATTGGCGCCGGCCTCGAGTATTACATCCGCTGACGGCGAGTGGACGAACAATTTTTGACGGAAAGCCGGCTGTGGATTGAAAATATGGAGGGTTTAAATGAACAAGCTCAACATGAAGGGGAACTGGAATGAGGTCTCGGGTAAGCTCAAACAAAAATTTGCCAACCTGACAGACGATGATTTGCTCTATACAGAAGGTAAAGAAGAAGAATTGTTGGGCAGACTGCAGCAGAAGCTTGGGAAAACACAGGCGGAAATACATCAACTGATTGAGAAAGTATAACGGGATCAAAAACAAAACTCATTAAAGGAGGTGAATAAAATATGAACGATAAATGGGAAATTTACAAAGACGCCGAAGAACAATGGCGTTGGCGGCGTACTGCCCCGAACGGCAATATCGTCGGATCCTCGTCACAAGGCTATTCGAATAAAGCCGATTGTGAAGGGAATGCGCATCGTAACGGTTGGAAGGGTTAATCGCCAACTTCTCCGTATGCGTTCTACCGAAAGCGGGGAAGCGCGGATATGGAGCAAGCTGCTGCCTCCGGTCTACCCGGAGGCGGCAGCACAGTACGGCAGCCCTTCAGACAATGATCGGCTCTGCGCGGAAGAAAGAAAAATTCTTAGAAAGAGTGCAGAAGAAGCCTGGAAAAACACAGGCGGAAATACATCAAGTGATTGAGAAAGTATAACGAGATCAAAAACAAAACTATTAAAGGTGGTGAATAAAATATGACCGATAAATGGGAAATTTACAAAGACGCCGAAGAACAATGGCGTTGGCGGCGCACTGCCCCGAACGGCAATATCGTCGGAGCCTCGTCACAAGGCTATTCGAATAAAGCCGATTGTGAAGGGAATGCGCATCGTAACGGATGGAAGCGTAATTTACTATTTAAAAAAGGAGGTAATAAAGGTAATAAAGAAATGCGGAAAGAGGTAAATGAAGAAAATATGGAAACAAAGCGCAATAAGCATATCAAGGACATTCTTCTTATTATTGTTGGAATATTGTGCGTTATCGTAGTGATTTTGTTGATTATGCTCTTCAAGAAAAACCCCAAGACAGAACTATCTGAAAAGAGCCTGTCCGAATTGAAGGTCATGATGCTTGTGCTTGATCCACAAGTTGATGAGAAGTTAATTGTTTTTGGGGACACGCATTTCAATTTCGATCAGTCTACCCTTTCCCGGGAAGCTAAGACGCTGCTGGATAAGGATGTGCAGGTCTTGAAAGAAAATCCCAAAATAAATGTTCGTATGGCGGGATACACTTCTGCCAAAGGTTCAGAAGAGGTCAATCAAAAAATCAGCGAACAAAGAGCCAATGCGGTCAGGGACTATCTGATCGAAAAAGGGATTGCGCCGGAAAGAATCACGACAATCGGGTATGGCAGAACAAAACCGGCATTATATGAAGTGGCACCGGATGACATTCACTCAAAGGAAGCGATGGCCAACATGCGGGTTCTTTTTGAAGTGGTAGTCAAGTAGTGACAAGAACACGTCATGCTTTGAATCTATGTAAGAATAGGAGGTAATTGTATGTGGAAAAAAACGTTACTGCTTATGGGATTAATCACGTTGATGGTTGCCCCGGTAAAAGCACAGAGCGTCAGTCTCGGCCCGCAGGTCGGCTATTATAAAGCTGAGGGTGCCGATGGCAATTTCATGGGTGGAGTAGCCTGGCGATTCAAGTTCACACCGATGCTGGGTCTGGAGGGCTCCATCAACTATCGTCAGGAAAAATACGCGAATGGCGCCTTGACGGTCCGCAGCTGGCCGGTGATGGTGACCGGTTTGATTTACCCGCTCCCCATTGTATACGGGGCCATAGGCGCCGGCTGGTATAATACGACTTTTGATTATGACCAGAACCTGTTACCGAATCTTAAAGATGAGACAACGCAGGAATTTGGCTGGCATTTTGGCGGCGGCGTAGAACTGCCCATCGGTACACGTTTCAAATTGACCGGTGATGTTCGCTACGTCTTCCTGAATTACGATTTCAAGGAAATCCCGGGGAGCAGTGACCTGAAAAGTAACTTCTATGTTGTCACCATCGGATTGCTGTTCGGACTATAATCACTAATACAGCCGGAAAGGACATGAAAGTTCGCTCGGGGTTTTGTCTCGATATGTTTACAAAAAAGGAATTATGAAATCAACCTTTTATAGAAAGATAGAAAGGAGAAACAAATGAAACAACTAACCCAATATACGTATCTTTTCATCATACTGCTCCTCAGTGTTATCACCTGTCTGATAGGCTGCGCAACGACTGGCATGGAGCGGTCTGATAATGTCACAACCACGATGCAGACCGTGGACGATGAGATTAATCAAGTCGCTGTGCAGTTGGATGCCACGGGGGCATCGCTGGATAACCTGACTAAGGCGGGACAGTCCGATGTGAAGAAGGCCTTCGATTTATTTTCGGCCAACGTTACCAAGATGGACAGGTTGGAAAAACAATTCTCCAGGCATGCCGCTGAGATGAAGTCTCGGGGCAAGGAATATTTCGCGGAGTGGAAGAAACAGGGAGATGCATACACCAACCCACAGATCCGCAAACTCAGTGAAGAGCGCCGCGCTGCGTTGGGTGAAGTTTATGGAGGGATTGCCGAGGCCAGCATAGGAGTGAATGGTGCGTTCCAGACCTACATGTCCGACCTCAAGGAAGTTCAAACTTACCTCTCGAATGACCTTACCCCAAAAGGGATCAATTCAATTACACCGACCGCCGATAAAGTCGTGTTGGATGGTGCAAACATGAAGAATGCGGTGAATCGTGTACAAATCGCTATCGACCGCGCAAAAGTCGAAATGGCTCAACAATAAATAGAATTCCATTTTTTAATGAGGAGATAACACGTATGCCACCGAATTGGGAGAAGATCAAGAACGCCGTGAAGGTGGAACTGTCCGACACGGCGGCCACGACCAAGAAGTACTTTAAGATCGGCAAGGGCAAGCTGGATATTATGAACATAAATAACTCCCTGAACGACACGTTTCGTAAACTGGGCGTCGAAGTAGACAACCTGATCAGCAAAGGGACAAAAGAGGATATCCGGCAGAATCCAAAAGTAATAAGCTTGATCGAAAAGATTAAAAAACTCAAACAAGAGATCAAAAAGGACAAACTGAAGATCGAGGTGATCAAGAAGGGATCCGTTCCGTTGACCAAAACAGAGAAGGATACAAACAATTCCTCTGATGTCAAGGCCAAAAAAAGGGCTTAGATCAACACAGAGGACAGTAAATCCATTAAGGTCAAGGTCGGAGTTGTTTTGTTTATCATTCATAAACATTAGGCGGCATAGGCGCCGGAAAGGAGCCAAGCATGCTTTGGACGATCTTTGTAATTCTTTTAGTGCTGTGGCTGATAGCCATATTCAGCGGCCATGTACTGGGAGGATTCATTCATGTTTTACTGGTGATCGCCATTGGTGTGATGTTGGTCAGAGTCTATCAGGGGCGTAAAGGAAAGACGTAGTCAGTTCAATTCGGAAACTGTTCAGGGAAGGAGATTAAATACTATGAAACCGATAATATTAATCGGACTTGTTCTAATCATCCTTGGTGCGGTGGCTTTTATCTTCCAGGGTATCACATACACCTCCCACGAGAAGATAATCGATATTGGCTCCATACACGCTTCCGCCGACACCCGGAAGACCATTCCACTTTCACCAGTCTTGGGTGGTTTGGCGCTTGTCGGAGGAATTGTATTGGTCATCATTGGGCGTAAAAAGTCGTAGTATATCAGCGGTATCTATTGGCTGAAACACGTTGTAAGTATCACAAAGGAGAATGCTCTTATGAAATTGATCGCCCCGGACATCCCTGTCCGGTGGCGCAAAGCAGTTGGGCTTCATAGCCCTATACACAGAAAAGCTATGAAAGATGAAGGGATAGTTATGAACCCCGAACTTGGAAGTCCTGGGCTGTCAAATCCAACTAATAACGCACCTTTATTTGTGAATAGGAGCTGATTAATATGCCAAATAAAGATGGAACTGGACCGAAAGGTAAGGGACCGAGAGATGGCCATGGAAAAGGTAAAGGCAATGGCAATAGTCCGGGTCCGATGACCGGAGGACAGAGAGGAATTAAGGAAAAAACCAAAAAGTAAGCCAGATGTAAGAACGAGAGGGGAAATGTATCACCGCTTGGCCAAATTGGCAAAACTTAAAGGCCGGGAGACACCCTAATGAAGAACAAGCCGAAATGCGACTTCCGACAGGTGGTTCTCTTGCGACACGGGGAAAGCATTTGGAACGAGGAAAACTTATTTACCGGTTGGACGGACGTTGACCTGTCCGACCGCGGCAAGGATGAGGCGCTCGAGGCTGGCCGAAGCCTCAAGGAACACGGGTTTGAGTTCGACGTCGCGTTCGCTTCCGTGTTGAAGCGTGCGATACGAACACTATGGCTCGTTCTCGACGAGATGAATTTGATGTGGATCCCTGTCTACCGGGATTGGCGATTGAACGAGCGGCATTATGGCGCCCTGCAAGGGCTGAACAAAACTGAGACGGCCCAAAAATACGGTCAGGAGCTTGTCAAGCTGTGGCGGCGAAGTTACAACATCCGTCCGCCCTCCCTCGAAGAGAGAGATCCACGACATCCTCTGCATGATACCCGTTATAGAGAGCTCAGCCATGAAGAGATTCCCGCTACGGAATGTTTGAAGGACACCTTAGCGCGCGTCTTACCATGTTGGCACGATCGCATCTCGCCGCTTGTTTGTTCAGGGAAACGCGTGCTGCTTATAGCGCACGGGAATAGTCTGCGTGCATTGGTTAAGTATCTCGATGAAGTGTCCGATGCTGATATTGTCGAGCTGAACATTCCGACCGGTATTCCACTGATATACGAACTCGACGTGGATTCGAAACCGATCCGCCATTATTATCTCGGGGATATTGAAGACGTGCAAAAAACGATGTAGGCCGTGGAAAAGCAGGAACCGCTACAAAGCTTTTTAAGTGAAACATGATGCTTGGCCACAATAAAACCGAACTCGTGTGAACGAGCGGACCGACATCCGAATCGCATGAGGTTATGCTGCAAATGCTGCATGCGGGGATGAATATCGCCCGGCTCAACTTCTCCCATGGCGATTTTGCCTTGCATAAAACAACGATCGCTAATCTTCGTCGCGCAGCTCATACAGCTGACAAACGCCTGACGATCATTACCGACCTTCCAGGCCCGCAAACAAGCGGCTACGAACTTTAAGCTGGAGTTCGCTGAAATGGAGTATCGGCATCACCTGAGCTTCGACACCCACGAGGAGGGAAAGCTCACGCTGGAAGAATATCTGGATCGGGTGGTTTTCTACAAAAAACGACCGTTCACCCGGACTCAGTTCCGCCGCTTCATGTTTGCCCAATCGAAACCGTATCCCGATATGATCGAACTGGTCTCTCATCTCAAGGTCCAATACGGGCTGAAAATCGCGGCGGTCAGCAACGAAGCGCGAGAACTGAATGCGTATCGTATTCAAAAGTTCAAACTGAACAGATTTGTGGATTCTTTTATTTCCTCCTGCTTCGTCCACTTGCGAAAGCCCGATGCCGACATATTTCGTCTTGTGTTAGACATCGCTCAAACGCCGGTAAATCAAGTCGTATATATTGAAAACACACCCATGTTTGTCCGGATCGCTGAAGGTTTGGGCATTCGAAGTATTCTTCATACGGATTACAAGTCCACGTTCGCGAAACTGATTTCGTTTGGATTGCAGCCTGATGAATGAGTAAGCCGGATGACAACAGCAAAAAAATGAAACTCAAAGTATGAAAGGAACTACTATGTTAATCAAGGCCGAAACACTGATGGGTTACAAATTAGACAGTCTCGACGGCGAAATAGGGCAAATCAAAGAATTCTACTTCGACGACCGGCACTGGACGATTCGCTATCTGGTTGCTGAAACCGGAAACTGGCTTACGGACAGGCAGTCGTTGATCTCCCCGTATGCGCTGGTCGCTGCAAATAGAGAAGATCAAAGCATCACTGTCAATTTGACCAAGAAACAGATTGAAGAAAGTCCCTCCCTGGATAGCGACAAACCTGTCTCGCGACAATTCGAGGAGGCCTACTACGGGTATTATGGATGGCCGATTTATTGGGAAGGCCCAAACGTGTGGGGTGTTTATTCACACCTTATACGGGACCGCCAAGAACAAGACAAATCCACTCAAAAGGTAAAAGCGTGGGATCCCCATTTGCGCAGTACTCGCGATGTGAGTAGCTATCACATCGAATCAGAGGATGGTGATATTGGACATGTCCAAGATTTTATCATCGACGACGAGACGTGGGCAATTCGTTATCTTATTATTGATACACGAAATTGGTGGCCAGGGAAAAAGGTCCTTATTTCACCACAGTGGATCGAGCGTGTGAGTTGGGGCGAGTTGAAAGTCTTCGTTAATCTTCCCCGCGAGACCATAAAACAATCGCCGGAATACACGGAGGAGTCTCTCCTGATACGGAATTATGAGATCGAACTACATCGACATTACAAACGCCAGGGATACTGGGCTGATGAACCGGCTTCCAAGAAGCATTCCCATTGAAGGAAGCATGAAGGAGAATCAAACTATGAATACAAGCACTCTTTCTCCGGAACTCCTCCACAAAATGAATGCCTACTGGCGCGCCGCCAACTACCTGTCGGTCGGCCAACTCTATCTTTGTAACAATCCTTTACTTCGGGAGCCGCTGAAGCTGTCACAGGTGAAGTTGATGCTGCTCGGGCACTGGGGCACAACGCCGGGGCAGAACTTCATTTATGTGCACTTGAACCGGGTCATCAAGAAATACGACCTCGACATGATTTACGTCTCGGGCCCCGGGCACGGCGGTCCCGCCGTCGTGGGCAACACCTACCTCGAGGGCACTTACTCCGAGATCTATCCCGACATCAGCCAGGATGAGGCCGGTCTTTGCAAGCTTTTCAAGCAGTTCTCTTTCCCCGGCGGAATTCCCAGCCATGCCTCGCCGGAGTGCCCTGGTTCAATCCACGAGGGCGGCGAGCTGGGTTATTCACTCAGCCATTCCTTCGGGGCCGTGTTCGACAATCCTGAACTCATCGTCGCCTGCGTCGTCGGCGATGGGGAGGCGGAAACGGGGCCGCTGGCGACGTCGTGGCAGTCCTTTAAATATCTCAATCCGATAACCGATGGCGCGGTGCTGCCGATCCTGCATCTTAACGGCTACAAGATTGCCAATCCGACCGTGCTGGCCCGCATCGAACCGGAGGAACTTGACCAGTTTCTGCGCGGCAATGGGTGGACGCCCCATTACGTCGAGGGACATGAGCCTGCGCTGATGCACGAGGCCATGGCCGCGACGCTCGACACGGTGGTGGAAGACATCAAGCGCATCCAGCACGAAGCCCGCGTCAACGGCAACACCATGCGCCCTCGCTGGCCCATGATCGTCCTTAAATCACCCAAGGGCTGGACCGGACCGAAAGTCGTCGATGGCCTGCAAATCGAGGGTACCTTCCGGGCCCACCAGATCCCGCTGTTGGTGGATAAAGAGCATCCGGACCATCTAAAACTCCTTGAAAGCTGGATGAAAAGCTATAAAGCCGAGGAACTCTTTGATAAAGAGGGCCGCCTCATGCCGGAGCTGGCGGATCTCGCGCCCGAGGGCGAGCGGAGAATGGGCGCGAATCCCAACGCCAACGGGGGCCTGCTGCTGCGCGACCTCATCATGCCGGACTTTCGGGATTACGCGGTGAAAGTGCCGTCCCCTGGCGCCGTGCACGCGTCCGACACACATGAGCTGGGCGTGTTCCTGCGCGATGTGGCCAAACTCAATCAGCCGCAGCGCAATTTCCGGATCTTCGGCGCCGATGAGACGCTATCCAACCGCTTGAACGCCGTTTTTGAAGTCACCAACCGGCAGTGGGATGCGCGGACACAAGATAACGATGAGTTCCTCGCCCCGGAAGGCCGCGTCATGGAAATGTTGAGCGAGCACCAGTGCGAAGGCTGGCTCGAAGGGTATCTGCTCACCGGCCGGCACGGACTCTTCAACAGCTACGAAGCGTTCATTCATATCGTTGATTCGATGTTCAACCAGCACGCCAAGTGGTTGAAGGTCTCGGCGGGACTGCCGTGGCGGCGTAAAATCGCGTCGCTGAACTACCTGCTGGCTTCGCATGTCTGGCAGCAGATGCATAACGGCTTGACCCATCAGGATCCCGGTTTCATCGATCTGGTGGTGAACAAGAAAGCCTCCGTCGTGCGGGTCTATTTGCCGCCGGATGCCAACTGCCTGCTCTCGGTCTGGGATCATTGCCTGCGCAGCCGCCACTATGTCAATGTCGTGATCGCGGGAAAATATCAAGCGCCGCAATGGCTGACAATGGACGAGGCCGTCAAGCACTGCACCGTGGGTATCGGCATCTGGCACTGGGCCGGAACAGCCCAGGGCAGAGATCCGGACGTGGTGATGGCCTGCTGCGGCGACGTACCCACGCTTGAAACGCTTGCCGCCGTCTCCATCCTGCGCGAGCATCTGCCCGATCTGAAAATTCGGGTAGTGAATGTCGTCGATCTGATGAAGCTGGAACCCAATACGGAACATCCGCACGGGTTGAGCGACGAGGCTTTTGACGCGCTCTTCACCAAGGACAAACATGTCATCTTCGCCTTCCACGGTTATCCGTGGTTGATTCACCGATTGACCTATCGCCGCACCAACCAAGCCAACCTCCACGTCCGCGGCTACAAGGAAGAAGGCACCATCACCACGCCCTTCGACATGAC
>CAZUMH010000071.1:0-18140 GCA_964621645.1 uncultured bacterium | reverse complement strand
GCAGTGATGAGAAAGGAATTGCTGGTGTTGGTAAGAGTGGATAACGAAAAGGATATCCTCAACGCCATTGAATTTATCGAGAAAGAGGATTTAAAAGCCGCGCTTGTGGGGTGCGGCGAGGGCTGGAAAGTAGCGGATAAAATCAAGGAATCCGGCCTGCCGGTCCTGGTTGGTCCGGTGCTGCGCAGTGTCGGATTGAAGGATCCTTATGATGCCGCCTATGCCGATGCCGGAGCCCTGCAGCGGGCAGGAGTAAAGATAGCATTCTTTACCGGCGGTGCAGCTGATGTACGCAGCCTGCCCTATCATGCCGGCACAGCGGCGGCTTATGGACTCGATAAAGGGGAGGCCTTGCGCGCGGTTACCATTAATCCGGCTGAGATTTTCGGAGTCGCAGACAGAATCGGCAGCCTGGAAAAAGGGAAACTGGCCAATATCGTCGTGGCGGACGGCGATATCCTGGAGATGGCTACTAAGATAAAGCATCTTTTTATTACTGGGGATCATATAGCGCTGACAAGCAAACATACTGAATTATATGAACAGTTCCGCAACAGACCGCCGGATAGTAATTGAGCATTTCCATCTCGCTTTAATTTGGCGGGCAGGGGTAAAAAGAAGGGGGCGAAGTATCTTTTGAATACTTCGCCCATACTATGAGAGGGAATTGAGAGGAAAATATATGATTGATCTGACTATTGTACGCTGCAGGCCGGCAGGGGTTCCCAAATTATGAAATAATTTTGCATTTTTCTTTACTGTTATGTATCTTTATTATACAGATGACGTATATGAAGCGGTAAAAATCGTATCAATCTTCTTATTACACGCAAAGGAGGACGAATGAAGAAAAAAAGTGGGTTAGCCAGTAGAAGAAATTTTTTAAAAACGGGGTTGACGGGTTTCGCCGGCGCCGCCTGGGCTCCGGCGATACTTACCGGACGCTCAAAGATAGAAAAGAAATCAGGTGCCGTCATTACTCGTAAACTGGGGAAAACCGGCCTTGAGATGCCAATTGTCAGTATGGGTGTGATGAATGCCGATAATCCGCATCTGGTCAAAGCCGCGCTCGACGCGGGGATTAAAATGCTGGACACGGCCAATGTTTACCAGATGGGCCGGAATGAAACAATGATCGGTGATGTAATAAAGGACCTTCCGCGGGATTCATTCTATCTGGCGACGAAAATCGGAGCGTCAGGCAAGGATCGTAAAACGGGTTTATATCGCACTGAGAAGAAGAAAGATGATTTCCTGCAAACTCTGGAAGTTTCCCTGAAACGCCTTCAAACTGATTATGTGGACATTCTTTACCTGCATAATCTCACCAAACGGGGAGCAGCGCTCTATGAACCGGCTATGGAAGCCTTACGACAGGCAAAAAAGGACGGTAAGGCCCGTTTTGTAGGTGTCACCACCCACAGCAATGAACCTGAAGTTCTGCAGGCGGCCATAGACAGTGACTTCTATGATGTCGTGCTGACCGCTTATAATTTTCAACAGGACCACCGCCAGCAAATGGACGATATGATTGCCAAGGCAGTTGCCGCCGGAATCGGAATCGTGGCCATGAAAACCTTGGCCGGAGCCTACTGGGACAAGGAGAGACAGGATCCCATCAATACCAAAGCTGCCTTGAAATGGGCTCTGGCAAATCCAAATGTCTGCACCGCCATACCCGGTATGACTACCTTCGATCAGCTCGAACTTGACATGTCGGTGCAGGAAGATATCAAACTGTCTCCCCAGGAAAAGAAAGATTTAAAACTGGGTGCTGCTGAAAAGACGGCCAGCCTCTACTGCCAGCAGTGTAATTCCTGTGCCGGACAGTGCAGCAAAGGACTGGATATCCCCACTTTGATGCGGGGCCATATGTATATGTACGGATACCGGAATCTTGAAGCCGCTTATTCGGCCTGGCAGGAGGCAGCAGCCGGTGAATCTCCCTGCCGGGATTGTGAATCATGCTCCGTGCGCTGCATTCAGAAATTCAATGTAAAAGAAAGAGTCTGTTCACTTGATACCATACGGCATCTGCCGGCAGATTACCTGGTATAGGAAGAAGACACCGATACATGTACCGAGTAAATCTTCCCTGGATGGGTGATAAAAAGGAACGTAATCACCCATCCAAAAACCGGTAAAAGGCTTTTTTATTAATGAAATCAATACCCCTCTCTTTCATGAGAGGGGTATTATTATTTATTGACAACAGAAAGAATATGGCTGTCTTATATCGGACCGGAAGATCAGGATATCTAAAGCGCTCACTCAGGATATAATCCAGTTTGATTTTGATCATTCTCATCCCGAATTAGTGGAATAATCCCGGATCGTTATCCATTAATAAACAATAGATTACAAATAATAATTCCTGTGTGGTCGGCGGGGTCCGATTAGGGATATTACAGTACTCCCTCCCAGGTTGCATTATACTGAATACTCTTGAACGGCCCAGAGAAAAACATTGCATATTCGAGACGGCCGCATGGCCGGATCAATAGCCCCGCCAGCAATAATATTGGATTCGTACTGTGGCGCAGCCATTTTATCAAAGGAATGGAATAAATGTTGCCTTATTTCGAAGCAGAGTAATCATTAAATCATAAGTGAGAGATGATCTTATGGCTTTTAAAAATGTCAAATGGTTTCCATTGGGACTTTTTTTCAGTCTGAGTTATTGGGTGCTGGATGCAGTCCGGGATGTATTGGTTTTCGACAAAGGACCGATCCCGCACAGCATCTTTTTTCCCGATGCCATGACTTTCTGGCTGCGTTTCCTGGTGATTTGTATTATTATACTGATGTCGTTATACGGGCACTATATCTCGTCTCGGAAAATTAGCATTGAAAAAATCAATCAAGGCCGGATATATACCCTGCGAATCATTCCTGTCAGTTTGATTTTCAGTCTTTTTTACTGGATCATCGAATCATTGCGTCAGTGGCTTTTGCATATGGATATCCCTTTGTTGAAAAGCATGTTCCAGCCGAATGCAATGGAAACCTGGTCCCGTCTTCTTCCTTTAGGTATGCTGCTCCTGCTTGGATTTTTCACCCAGGCAATAGTGAATAAACAGGTATGGTTGCAGAGAATGTTACATGAGAATGAGAGACGGCTTTATCATATCTTGAATCAAATGCCTTTCCCAATTCAGGTCTATGATCACGATGGCACCTGTACCATGGAAAATCAGGCGGCGAACGTGTTTTTTCACGGACACAGAGAAAAAACCGATCCTACGATTCATCTTTCCAATCAGAAAGGGATCGGACAGAGAATGAGTGAGAATATCCTTAAAAAAACATCCAGCGGTGAAACGGTATTTTTACCCCGTATTTTGATAAAAGATAACAAAAACATTGAACCAGGAGTCTTCGATCTTACCGTTTTTCCAGTAAAAAAGGACGGAGGCCGAATCTGGCTCATCGTTGCCATCTGGCTGGAAGTAACCAACAAAATCCGGGCAGAGCAAGAGAATGTAAAATACCGGAAGCAGCTGCTTCATACACAGAAAATGAACGCAATCGGTAACCTGGTTGGGGGAATTGCTCATGATTTCAATAATATTATCACTGCGATTCAGGGGAGCAGTGATCTGGCTCTGATGAACATGAATAAACAAGAAGTAGTCGATTGGAATTCACTGCGAAACGATTTTAATGAAATCAGAAAAGCCACAGAACTGGCCGCGCAGTTGACGAAAAAACTGCTGCTTTTCGGAACTAAAAATATCCGGAATCTAAAGTCCATCAATATGAACGCTTTGATTTTAAATCTGAAAGATCTGATGACAAGAATCCTGCCTGAAAATATATCCATAATCACGGATCTGGAGCCGACTCTTTGGACCACAGAAGTCGATACTGATTCTCTTGAACAGGTTTTGATGAATCTGGCCCTGAACTCCAGGGACGCAATGCCAAAGGGCGGAAAGCTGGTGATAAAAACCAGGAATCAGAGTTTTAACGATGAAGACTGCGAGAGAATTCTGGAATCTCGAATGGGAAAGTATGTTTGCATTGAAGTCTCTGATAGCGGCATGGGAATCAATCCCGAAATAAAAAAGAAAATTTTCAATCCCTTCTTTTCCACCAAGAAAGAAAAAAACGGAACAGGATTGGGTCTTTCGGTGGCATCCGGTGTCATTAAACAGCACAACGGGTGGATATCTGTGGATAGTGAGATTGATAAGGGGACTGTCTTCAGACTTTATCTTCCTGTTGTTGATAAACAACCTAAAAGAGTTACTGGTAAAATCATGCCTGATAAACTCAAAAAAGGAAGTGGTGAGAAAATATTGGTAGTGGAGGATGATCCCAACGTAAGAAAAACAATCATTCGTGCTCTGGATGCCTCTGGCTATCATAGCTATCCCGCCGCCGATGCGGAAGAGGCTATGGATATGTTTACACGGGAGCGGGAACCGTTTTCACTGCTTTTCAGCGATATTATGCTTCCGGGCATGACTGGGATTGACCTGGCCAAACGGCTCATGGTACGCAAGCCTCAGCTGAAAGTGGTTCTGGGCAGCGGCTATTCTCGGGATGTGGATCGGATAAAGGAAAGCCTCCTGCGCGATGTGTCTTTCCTGCAGAAGCCTTATCATGTCGATGAATTGGTTCAAGAAGTCGGATTACAGCTGTATCGTGGTGTATCTAAGGTGTAAGATTACTTATCAAGACAGCGTCGGTCCGCTCCCTTACTCAGAGCTGCGGAATCTCTCCCGGATGTCAGGGTAAAAGACGACACGTTGTTAATCTTGCCTGGGGGGCGTTGAGTAGTTCAGACTGGCTAGTTCGGGGTATCTCTCCACAAGCGAAGAGGGAATCGATCTGATAGCGTGCCCCAGGGCGGCCTGCAGCTGTAAAGAGTTGGCCACCGCCTGGCCCCAGGGATGGTTGTTCTGAATGACGAAGGTGCGGGCCGCTTTTTCCGCAACCTGGTCAACCTTAAGGGCCCACTTGCCTATTTCCTCGGAGGAATAAAGGTAGTCGTAGCGTGACGAAGGATTTTCATTCCTGTCCTTAGTGGACGGGAACCAGCTTTTATAATTGCGGCCGTGCAGACGGACATACCCTACAGAACCGGTGAGCACTGGTTTGGGAGGAATTGAGTTGCCGATCACCGGCTGGTCTATCGTCGCCAATCCCACCCTGTTTTTATCCAGAAACTCGAGAGTGGAAGGATTGTCCCAGGAGCCGTGACGCAGCTCGACAACCAGGGGATAATCCGAAAAATCCTGAAAAAGTCCGGTGAGCCATTTGCGTTCACCCTCGCCGTCCTTGAAACTCCAGGGAAATTGCAGCAGACAACATCCAAGTTTCCCGGCCCGGGCCAGAGGATCGATTCCGTTCCGGTAAAGCGTGACTTCTTCGGATCCATAGGGCTGCCTTTGGTGGGTGAAGCGCTGCCAGATCTTCACGGTAAAAATGAATTCCGGGTTGCCGGACACTTTCCTCACCCAGGCCTCGCTTACCGAAGGTCGAGTGGGATGATAGAAGCTGGAATTTACCTCCACCGTATTGAATATGCCCGCGATGAATTCCAGTTCCTGAAATCCTTTCGGTGGTGGTTCCGGGTAGACGATTCCGTACCAGTCTTTATAATTCCAGCCGGCTGTGCCGATATAGATATTTTCGGGTAATCGATTCATTATTTCACGCGAATTGTTTGACATCTGGAATCAAAGAAGAAACAGCTCCGGTTTTCAAAGATCGACAGGGCGGCTCAGCGTACGGCCGCGACGCCGCTTTGGAAAATGCCCAGTCCGTCCCGGCTGCCCAGCCAATCATACACGGCGCGTTCCGGATGGGGCATGAGGCCCAGAATCCTGCCGGAGCTGTCGCAGATACCGGCTCTGCCGCCGGGAGAACCGTTGGGATTATCCGGGTACTTCAGCGTGCCTTCGGACTCACCATAACGGAAGACGGTGCGCTCGTCCGGAAAATCTTCCGGGAGCAGAACCCGGCCTTCACCGTGAGCCACGGGCAGACGCAGGAGTTGTCCCCCTAATCCCCTGGTCCAGACACAGTCGGAATCTTGCACCTGCAGCGTCACCCAGCGGCTCTCAAAGAGAGCCGACTGGTTGCGATCCACCAAACCGGGACAGCAGTCATCTCCGGGCAGGAGACCGCTGTTCACCAGGATCTGAAATCCGTTGCAGATACCGATGACGGGAATGCCTTTCCGCTTTACTTCCTGTAACTGATCAGCCAGGCGGCTGGTAAGCTCAATGGCGAAAATTCTTCCGGCAGCGATATGGTCTCCAAAAGAGAATCCGCCGGGGATAGCCAGCAGATCACAATCGGTAAGTCGGATGCCGCCCCGCAGTATATCAGCCGTCAGCAGGATCAGTTCTGCTTCGGCTCCGGCCAGCCGGAAGGCTTCCAGAGTTTCATGGTGACAGTTATTGCCCGGAGCGTACAGTACGTGGACTTTGGGACGACTCATGAAATCACCTCCCGAAAGGGCTTCTTCCAGATCCGGATCAGGTCCCGCAGGGGGATCTCTGCGGTTTCCTTGGATGAATTCAAACGCAGTATGGCAGTGTTATCAACCTTGCCGATGACAAACCCTGACAATTCGGAAGCCAACGTTTCGGCCTTTCCACTATCAACTTCCAGCAGAATTGAACCGATCATCTCAGCAAAAAGAATCGGGCGGGGATTGGCAAGATTAAGATGATCGGCCAGCCCGTCCAGTGATACCGAACAGCCCAGTCCGCTGCCAAGAGCCATTTCGAAAAGTAGGCGGCAAAGTCCTCCCTCGCCCAGGGCCGCTGCAGATTTTATTGTTCCGTTTTTAGCCAGCCGGTGATAAACGCGCCAAAATTTGTTCACCTCTTCAGGATCGGGCTGCGGCAAGGCTCTTCCCGGTTGACGTAACGTATCCAGATATATCGAACCACCCAGTTCTGCCGTTAAAGGACCCGCCAGGATGAGGGCGCTGCCCGAATCCTGCCAGGGTTTGGGAATACGACGACGCACATCATGCAGACGTCCCATTGCCAAAACGGCCAGAGTGGGCGGGATATCGAGGCGGGTGCCATCCTCTGCGATGAAAGTTCCGGAAGAGCTGTCTTTGCCGCTGATGAAGGGAGTGCCGAAGAGGCCGGAAAGGTGACAGCACCTTTGCACCATGCCTGTTAAATGATAGGCTATTTTATCGTCAACCCTGGGAGTATAGAAGTTGTCACAAAGGACGATCTCTTCAGGAGAGACCCCCGCCGCGACCTGTTTGGTAATAGCTTCGATAATCATCAGTCCGGCCATTCCGGATGGATCGATGTCTCCGTAGAGTGGATTGAACGCAAGCGAGGTAACGGCAGCCTGAGGTTTCCCGGGCAGGGGGGTGGCCATCCATACGTCATTGGGCATGTTGCCGTCGACACCATCGTATGGCTCCACGGCGCTGATCCCCTGAACTGTCTTATCAAACTGAAATCCAGCTGCTGACTGGTCACATATGTTCAGATGAGAAAGGACGTCAGCGATGGCCTGAGATAAAGAGCGCTGGTCATCCGGCGGTGTTTCTCTCGCACTATCATTCCCCTTCTCCATTTCCGCCACGGTGATCTCAGGCAGGGGGCAGCCTTTGCGCAGAGTAGTGAAATCAAGATCCACCACCGTTTCACCGTTTAAGGCCGGGATCTCGGTCCAGGTCAGGGGATCTCCCTGCTCTTGCTGATCAAATACCACCTGGCAGCGTCCGCTGGAAGTAAATTTGCCCAGAACGGCCGCGGGCACCTCATACCGCTCTAATATGTCGAGGGCTTCGGCCAGTTCTCCGGGAGGGACACAGAGCAGCATGCGTTCCTGGCTTTCGGATATCCATATTTCCCAGGGGTGCATCCCCTCAGTCTTCAGGGGTACCCGGGCCAGATTGACCCAGATACCAGTATCAGCACCCATTTCACCGAGAGCTGAAGAGAGGCCGGCCGCTCCCAGATCGGTGACGGCCCTGAGGCAGTCCCGGTCCCGCAATACCGGTATGGCCTCCATAAATTTCCGTTCCTCGATGGGATGGCCTATCTGAACATGAGCCGCGTCAACGACGTGGGTTTCGCTGGTCATGGAACTGGAACTTACGGTAGCACCGTGGAGGCCGTCTCGGCCGGTGAGCCCTCCGATAAGGATGGCCAGGTCACCGGGATGGGGATGCCCCTTGCGGGCCCGTTTGGCAGGAATCAATCCCACCGAGTGCCCCAGAGCGAAACATTTTGCCGTGTAGCCTGGGTGGAATTTATAGACGGGGAACATCATGGGGATTCCCATGGGGTTGGTATAGTCAGCAGTACCGCGGATCGATTCAAGGAGAACGGTGCGGGGGTGGAGTGCACCCCGGGGGAGATCATTCCAATCCAGTTCCGGGCGGCCCAGTCCCATGACGGTGCTGCCGCCGATGGGTTTAGCACCCTGCCCGCATCCCAATGTGTCCCGGATGACGCCGCCATGTTTGGTCATAATGCCGCCATAAGGGCTGACAGCTGTCGGTGAATTATGGGTTTCCCCTTTTAAGGTAAGGGCCCAGCCGTCATAAAATTCCATGGCACCGGCATTGTCCTCGAATACCGAAATAACCAGCGGATGGTTGATTTCATGAGTGGCGCGGCCCAGGGCCTGAAGCAGGCCCAGACTTTTCCAGGTAGTATGAAAGCAGTGATCGGACCAGGTTTGGGCAAACATTTCGACTTCCGCGTCGGTGAGATCCCTGCCCAGTTGATTTGAAATATCCTGCAGGGCCTTCATCTGGGGTAGAGAAAGAAAAAGACGGCGCTCATGACTTAGCTGGTTTAACGCCGCATCGGACAGATCATTGAGCGGAATGGATAGAACAGGACCGGCTTCTCCCTGGGGTTTCAGCGTGTCCCAGGTCTCATCTTCGGCAATGATCACCTGAACCTGAGGATTATAGAGATAGCGCTCCATGATGGAGCGGGCTTCTGAAGGATCGATCCCGGTGAATTGATACCTGTGTGCCAGACGAACCCACTCCAGCCCTTTCACTCCCAGCGCTTCGGCGCCTCTGAGCACGGAGGGCAGTTCCGGATCAGTAACGGCCCGCTGGTATCCGACTTCTATTATTGGGCCGTCTTCAGATCTGAGACCAGTAGATTCACTGATAATTTCAGCGGAGGAATTGCAGAAAAGCGGATAGAGCAATCGGTTCTGTTCAGGGGTGCTCCCCTCGAGGCGGTATACTTTTTCTATTTTTAGATCGTTCAGGCGGGAATATCCCTGGTGCTGCAATTTCTGCAAAAGGATGGTTGCTTCCGGGTCGTCTCCGCTGCGGCGTACGTACAAACTGTTAATCAAATGGTTCTCCTTTTTCCGGTTGCTAAATTCTAAGGGAATAACGGCAAAATGTCAAGGAGATTTTAGCGGCTGAAGGGGAACGCCGTTATTATTGGCATAATTGTTGTATTTTCTCATGACGGTCAGGATAATTATCCCATCTGGTTATGGATAAAAGTTCCCTGGCTGTTACATCTCCTTCCTGTAAAAGGAAGAGAAAGTCATTCATGGTAAGAGAAAGAAGCGATTTTTAAGAATATATAAGGGCATGATAAACAGTGTATTACAATGATTTTTCAATGAAGAGTTCATGAGATAGAAGATAGGCAGGTATTGTCTGATCGCTGGTATGCACCTTGAATTAAATACGTGATGGGAGATAATGAAAATATCCCAGAATGAAAATCAGCTTTTTTTTCAGTGCCAGGAAGGAAAAAATTACCGGTTCTTAGTCCATATTATGTTAAAGGATACCAAAGACTGGAGAGAATTATGATCAACCGAATAAACAAATTAAATGCCGTAGCCCAGAATGTTATCCTGGGATCAATAACCGGGATTATCGTCGGATTCAATCTTCGCACAATTTATATGTATTTGGGAGGATTGGATATTGTCTGGGTGTCGTTTTTCATCCTGGGTCCCGCCATAGGCTATTTAAGCGGTAGAGAACGGCTTCGTGTTGAGAGACTCAAAAAGGAGAAGGCGGGACTCGAGAGTGATTTGAACGTAACTCAAGGGGCCCTGCAGCGGATGAATACGAAATACCGTATCCTGGTCGAACAGGCAAATGATGCCATTTTTCTGACTACTGAGGATGGACGTTTTATCTATTTTAATGAAGCAACCTGTAATTTCGCCGGATACGGGAAGAATGAATTAAAGAAAATGCGTATTTCCCAATTACGGGATTCCTCTGCTGAATCGAATAAGCTTGAGGATACCTGGCTGGATAACGGGGTATACCGGTATGAAGAGAAATGGAACAATAAAGACGGGAATCCGGTCTTTTTGGAAATAAATGCCAGATGGATCCGAATTGGGGAGAATCGGCTTATTTTGAACGTAGGTCGAAATATCAAACGTCAGAAGGAGATCGACCGACAGCAGCTTATCGAAAGAAGCCAGGCTTTTCATCTAATGAATCTGCTTCAGTCTAACCAGCAGTTCTGTAATGTGAAGCGCATTTGTTTTGAGCCTGTTGAATCAGCATTGACGATTTTGGAACGGTATCAGAAAAACCATCCGCAGGAAAGTGAAGGGATTACCGCCGTCCGTACCGGAGCGGAAGAAGCCCGTAATTCTCTGGAATTCTTATTGAAAAAAGCGGAACGTGATCTGGATATGGCGGCGGTAAGATATGACATCAATGATATTCTTTATCAGGAACTTGTCTATTTTGACATGATGATACGAAGTGATCAGTTCAGGACCCGAACAGCGTTTTCCCCGAATCTTCCCCAGGTATACGGTCTGGGACGGGATTTCTCTCTGGGTTTCAATACAATATTCATGTCGTTACGGGCAACAATGTCCACTGCATCCAGAAAAGAGATGTATGTCGCTACCCGTCAGATAGAGAATAATGTGATGGTCGAAATAATGGCAGGTGGAGAGAATACCTTCTTGGAACAGGTCCTCTATCATCTTGATCCTATATTTAAAAATAGACCTGTCGATGAGAAACATGTTGATTTGGGCCGGTTTTTATTGCGGTCCCTGTTGAATCCTCTGACGGTTAAATTCGACAGCGCCTATCAGGAGGGCAAAGGGACGATAATCCGTATTCAATTGCCGATATCACTCCCGAAGGAGAAGTCAGCCATGAGAGTCGCAACAAGCAAAACGACTGAAGAGGCTTTGATAATCTGATAAATCCGCTATTTTACTTTTTCAACCGCCGCCTTTGAGGCGGCGGTTTTTTATTATCGGCGAGAACCATCCCGAATCAATTAATAATAAAAGTTGATTGCACGGAACGGTGGTAGTTAACTTGTCCATGTCAGCGGCTGGACACATATTTTCACGGTAATGATCGATACCCGGACCCTGGGGTTCTTCCCTTGACAAAACAAGGAAGATTACGTATATTTAAGCCACTTTGAAGGAGGTTACAATGGCTCGTACTGTGAAACAGAAAAGATCAGGCAGAGAGACGATTATTCCTTTCACAAAGGAGAACTACATTCTCTTTGTGATCGGCTTGGTCGTATTGATCGTTGGTTTCAAGGCACTGGAAACGGGACCATGGAACAGTGCAATGAGCCTTACTGTAGGACCAATATTACTGGTTCTGGCCTATTGCGTAATTTTTCCGGTGGCGATTCTTTATCACCACAGACGTAAAAATAACGCTTCTTAGTGAGGGCGATTAGCTCAGCTGGTTTAGAGCGCTTGCCTTACAAGCAAGAGGTCGGCAGTTCGAATCTGCCATCGCCCACAGTGTTCATGAACAGGGACAGAATTTTACTAAACAGAACGACTTCCTGAAACGTAATGAGAGTTTTTCTCTCTTCCATCGAGAGATAAAAAGAGATCAATTAGTCGGTAATCGAATGTTCATAAAAGCGGTAGTCTCCGATGTATTTTAAATGAAAACTGACTGGCGAAAAATATTGACAATAGGAGAAATTGTTAGTATATTAACAGCCCTAAAACAGAATTTCACAGGGGTCGTAGTTCAATTTGGTTAGAGCACCGGCCTGTCACGCCGGAAGTTGCGAGTTCAAATCTCGTCGGCCCCGCTTAAAAACCCGAATTATCAATTCGGGTTTTTTTATGGATTTTTCTTGTGACAATATCTTCATAATCCCTCTTGTGGTATTTCTTTTGCTTTTTTCTGCTACAAAGAAGACGAGTATTATTTGTCAACCGCTCTAAGAAATTGTTTACAAGGTAGTTGGGTCTTTTTGATAGGATGACAGGTATCCTACGTCTTGGATTAAAAATTACCAGTGTCTGGGTAGTTTTTTCAGTACACTTCTAGAAAAAGGGGGAAAGAGAGATGAATGGATATCGTGAAGTTAAGGGAGTAGTGCAAAAAAAGGGGCTGTTTCGAAGCGAGACAGCTACTTTACTGAAGATCATTGCAGGAGCAGCACTTCTTTGTTGTTTGACAGTTTCCTGTGATCGTTATCCGGTAAATCCGGGCAATGAGAATAAACCGGTTGAAATCGTTAACATCCAGTATCAGGATACGGAATACATAAATGCCGACCTAAACATCGATGGAATGTTCTCCCCCAAGGTGAATATCGTCCAGCTTTCCATCCTGAATGATAATATTTCAGCACAGGCTCTGGAAATTCACGGCATCGTTGTCTTCGCGGGACCGCCCTACCTGAGAGAACACGCCTTTACCTTTGTAACGGACAGCATTCTTTTCTGTACCGGTAACCTGGGCCTTCCTCTGGAAACCTGGCAGGAACTGTCGGCGGGCTCCACCTATACCATGCACCGGCCGATATTGCCGCCCAATGAATACTCACCCTTCGAAAATGATCAGGGCAAAGTGGATTCCATTGAAATCAAGAATGTCTGGCTCATTGATGAATCCGGCAAACGTCATGAGGTGGAATTCTCCTTCTCCCGTTGAGAGGAGATGAGTGCCTTGAAACGATGATCCCGGATGCAAGGGGATAGGCATCATCACCCTCACTATATTTCCACTTGATTTTTAACCCTACCACTCGTAATTTAGTGCGTCTTCCAATACTCTGTCCCAGGGAACGGTTCCCGTCAGGCTGGCAGTATTTTCCCTCTGATACGGATTATCAAGCCTGTAACAATAAGGTCGGGGCGATAGAGGAACTACTGGAAGATTAACCGGGTAAAAAGGAGGCATCGGGATGACAGCTTCAGCGTTATGGAAAGGCATAAAGAAGACATTACAGGATGGAGTGAATGTCGCAGCGGAAATAACGGAAGAATACACCCGCATCGGAAAATTGAAACTGGAAGTTATCAACTTACAGAGGATGCTGGAGAAAACCTATAAAGCACTGGGCCGGGAAGTATATGTACGAGTCAGCGACGGTAAAAGTGTTAATGTAAACAAGGACGAGAGTATTGTTTACTTCATCGACAAGATAAATGAAATAAACGGTTCCATTAAGAAAAAAGAGAAAGAAATAGAAGTGGTTAAAGAGGAAGGACGCGTCGCGCGCAAAGAGAATGCGGATAATTCTCAAAAGACCTCGAAAGCCGCTTCCGTAAAAACCGCCGCCCCTGCGAAAAAAGCACCCCCAAAGAGTGCCCAGCAGGCTCCTAAGAAACCAGCTGCAAAAAAGGCCGCACCAGCCGGAAAGACTTCTCCCGGTAAAAAAACCACACCGGTTAAAAAGGCGGGGGCGGGCAAAGGTGGTGCAAAGAAAAAAGCGGGGTGATTCAATCCGGCGGTTCACGGCATTTCCTCATTTATCCCGGAATCGAGATACGGTTTTACGGCTCGCCTTCCTAATTTCTTCCGCGGTACCCGTAATTCTGCCAGCCGGCAGCTGTCTGCAAGGGCAGACAATCAATCCTGTAATTTCCACGTTCCTCGGAACGAACCAGCGGAATTTCTACGGACTTTGCGCACCGGACAGTCTTGGTCTGATCTGGAAATGTTTTCTGGGAAAAGGGATCACCAATATATCGTCCCGCCTGGGCGACAGGGTTTGGGCCGGCAGCGGCTGGACCGGACAGCCGTTACTGGTGCGGGAAGACAGCCTCCTTTTTTTAGTGCTAGGGGCCTTTGATCACAATCTTAAGAAAATAGATGCCAGAGATGGATCCATAGTCTGGCAATATTCGTTTGATGATGTTATAAAAGGCACGCCGACATTATGGATCGGGTCCCGGAGGGACAGCAGCAGAAGAGAAGCTGTTATCTTGCAGGGGAGCAGGCGGGGATACGGCAATTTTCTTTTTACGCCGCTGGTCCCGAGCTTCCGGGCTGTTTCCTATTGGACCGGGAAAGAGCTGTGGCGTCTGAATGTCTGGCGCACGCCAAGTATCAGCCGGGATACGGATGGTTCGGCGCTCATTCTGGGAGACAGTGCCTTTGTCGGCCTTGAGAATGGTGTCTTTATTGGATTGTACCCATCCCCGGAACAGGCCAATACTCGGGAGGGTATTCTCCAGCCCGGACTTTTTACAAAGCAGCCGCTTTATCAGTGGAAGGATGCGGTGTTGCACCGTGGCAATCTGGTCATTGAATCATCTCCCTGTCTGTTGAACGGCATGATATATATCACTGCCGGTTCTGGTCATGTATACGGCTATGATCCGGCAGCTGACAGCCTTATCTGGGATTTCTTCATCGGATCCGATATGGACGGCAGTCCCGTCGTCACCGAGGATAGCTGTCTGCTTATACCGGTAGAAAAAGAATTCATCCCAGGGCCGGGAGGTGTGTTGAAACTGGACCCCAGCAAACCCCCGAAAGAATCGGTTGTCTGGTTTCTGCCCACCGGGGACCGAAATTATGCTACCTGGCAAGGCGGCGTCATCGGCTCCGCCTGTGTCAATGATATGACCAGACCGGAAGGATATCCGCGTCTTGCCGCCTGCAGCGCCATCGACGGATTTCTCTATGTCATGAGATATGACAGTATCGACTCCCGGCAGGCGGTGACACCAGGCCCGGACGGCCGAACCCACTATCCAATTCCTCAAGTAATTTTCAAAACATATATCGGCCCCTCCATTTCGACGCCTGTTCTGGTGGGAGATAAATTGATCGCCGCTTCCTATGGCGGACTGCGACTTTTTCAGTATAACGCCGCGGGAGAGTTTCAGGAGCTCGATAGATTCGCTCCGGCCTCGTTTGAGTCCACCCCGATAGTGTACGGCCGCCGGATATATATCGGCAGCAGGGATGGGTATCTTTACTGTCTGGGAGATAAATGATCATGAGACAGACGGGTAACGAATCAACAGATCGGGAGATCGAACTTCTTTTTACTCCGGAGACGATTGAGGCAAGACTGGTGGAGATGAGCCGGGATATTTCCCGGTACGCCGATGGAGAATCCCTCTTCGTCGTGGGCCTGCTGGCCGGCTGTTACATGGTATTAGCTGATCTCAGCCGGCAGCTGCACCTGATAGGCCTGGAACTCAACATCGATTTTCTGGCTCTGTCCTCTTACGAAGACGGGAAGACATCCAAGGGGAGCATCACCCTGATACAGGATCTGACTCATGATATCAGGGGAAAGAGGGTTCTCCTGGTTGATGACATTATCGATACAGGATTGACCCTGCAATTCGCCAGGGATCACCTGCTCCAGTACAACCCTGACGATGTGAAGATTGCCGTTCTGCTGGATAAACCATCGGGCCGGAGAATTTCCCTGGAAGCTGATTATGTGGGATTCCAGGTGCCCGATGTCTATCTGGTGGGATACGGTCTCGACTATGCCGGAAAATACCGGGAACTTCCGGGAATTTATAAACTTGATGAGTAAGTAGAGAGAGCAGTGTTTAACGCTCCTCTGTCACGTTCGGATAAAAATCCTTAAAATTCCACCTCATTTTTTCTCAATAATATCCGATTTTAACAACCAGTATTAAATGGATATAAAACGTATTCGATATACCAACCGGATGACGAATTAAAATTTCCGGCCGGCCTTCATAAAAGGAATGCCGGCCGTTTTGGTTTGGATCGTTGATTCCTGAGATCTTGGAATCAGGGAAGTATCATGTGGAACCGAAATAGCGTTTCTCTGAATTCGCCGGTGTTCCATCAGCGGCGGAGCCCGTGTCACTGCTATCGAGAGCGGCGAAAAAAAAGAGGATCAGACGTGCCGAAGTCTGATCCTCTTTCCATATGTTCGTTTCAGGTCTGCTATCCGTTTTTTTTCATAAATTCCAGCATAAATGCAGTGAGTGCCTCGATCCCTTTCAGCGGCATGGCATTGTACATGGAGACCCGGATGCCACCCACGGAACGATGTCCTTTCAAACCTCCAAATCCTGCAGCCAAACCCTCGGCGATAAATTGCTGTTCCAGTTCTTCGCTGGGCAGCCGGAAAACCACGTTCATGAGAGAGCGGCTGTCTTTACGGATCGGGGACCGGAAGAAGTCACTATTGGCATCGATGGTTCTGTAAAGAAGCTCTCCCTTTGCCCGGTTCTCCTTTTCAACCGCTGCCAATCCGCCTGAGGCTTTCACATGCGCAAGAACCTCCCGCAGGATATAGATTGAATAGGTGGGGCCGGTGTTAAAGAGCGAATCTTTCTCCACATGGGTAGAATACATGCACATGGTGGGCAGCCCTTCCTTGCACATCCCCAGAACGTCATCCCGCAGGATAACAACGGTCACTCCAGACGGTCCCAGATTTTTCTGAGCTCCGGCGTAGATAAGGCCGAATTTGCTTACATTTAGTTTATGGGAGAGGATATCGCTGGACATATCCGCAATAAGAGGAGTTTTCTCGGTATCAGGGAAGCTGTGCCACTGGGTTCCGGCGATGGTATTGTTTGAAGTAATATGCACATAGCTGGCTTCGGCGCTGAAATTGAGGTCTTTCAGTTCCGGGATGAAGGTGAAGTTGTCATCTTCGGAAGATCCGGCGATGTTTACTTTCCCAAAGAGCTTGGCTTCCTTGATAGCCTTTTTCGACCACGATCCCGTATTGACATAGTCAGCTGTCTGCCCATCGCTGAGCAGGTTCATGGGAATCATGAAAAACTGGGTGCTGGCTCCGCCCTGTAGAAAGAGGATGTGATGAGAATCGGGAATAGTAAGAAGTTCCTTTAGCAGTGATTTGGCTTCGGCATGTATGGCCGCGTAATCCTTGGAACGGTGGCTGAGCTCCATGACAGCCATACCGGTGTTCCGGTATACCGGTAGATCCGCCTTGATTTTCTCAAGAACCGGCAGCGGCAGCGTTGCCGGGCCGGCATTGAAATTCCAGATACGCTTTTCCATAATTAATCCTCTCTTTATGTGAATTCTTTCAGAATGTCCACAATGATGTCACCAATACGCAGGAGGTTTTCCTTGGATGATGCTCCCAGGTGAGGCGTCATTTGCACGTTGGGCGCCTTCAGTAGGGGGCAGTCCGGATCGGGGGGATCAGAATACCATACATCGGTAGCATATGTGGCCACCTTACCGCTTTCCAGGGCGGCGGCCATGTCCTCTTCGACCACGCATTTCCCACGGCCGGTGTTGATGACGATGACACCGTCCTTCATTTTTGCGATGGTTTCCTTGTTGATCATGCCTTTGGTCTCGTCGGTAAGCGGAGTGTGCAGAGAGATGTAGTCGGATTCAGCCAGTACCTGGCCCAGGCTTTTCATCTCTGCCATTTCGGATTTAGTTATATACTTGTCATAGGAGATTACCTTCATGCCGAAGGCGGCGGCTCGTTTGGCCACTTCCGTGGCGATGCGTCCGATCCCGATCAGCCCAAGTGTCTTTCCCATCAGTTCTGTACGTTTAAGGCGCTTTTTTTCCCACTGGCCGGCTTTCATGGTGTTATGTCCTTCGATCAAATGGTTGGGCACGGCCAGCATATGGGCGAAGGCAATTTCCGCTACAGCTACGGCTGAGGCAGCGGGAGTGTTATGTACCGTAATCCCTTTCTCTTTAGCGTAATTGAGATCCACATTGTCCAGCCCTACGCCACCCCGGATGATCAGTTTGAGATTTGGAGCACTGTCGATGTACTCCCTGGTACATTTGGTTTTGCTGCGGATGAGAACCACATCCGCTTCTTTCAAGCGGGAAGTATCATCCGTTACCTCTCCGAACTCTTTGAGACGGTCCGGCAAAGATGAATCAAAAGCGTCGGATACTAATATTTTCATGGCCCTTCTCCTTATGTATGTTAAACTCAGGCTTCTGT